>NZ_JBICUN010000020.1:0-28429 GCF_043198195.1 Micromonospora sp. NPDC048868 | reverse complement strand
GGCGGCCGCGCGGGGGGCCCCCCCCCCCCGGGCCGCACGCCGGCTCCGCGCCGGTGTGACGCGAGCGCCGGCGTGACGCGGGGGGCGGCGCGATCGGGGGCGTGACGCGAACGGGGGCGTGACACGGGGGGCGGCGTGATCGGGGGGCGGGCCACGGGGGAGCGGCGTGATCGGGGGCGTGACGCGGGAGAGCGGCGCGAACGGGGCGTGACACGGTGACGTGCACGGGGCGGCCTGTCGGCGGACATGGCGGCACCCCGGCCGCCGACGCCGTTGCGGGCGCCGGCGGCCGGGGTGCCTCGTGGCCGACCGCGGGTGACGCGGCGGTGGGGAGCGCCGCCCGAGGGGTACGCGGTGCTCCGCCGGGGGCGGGTCAGGCCGCGTACACCTCGGCCCGGTTCTCCCCCTGGGCCTGGCGTTCGCTCGCTGCCTTCCGGCTGTCGAGCAGGGCCAGGAGCACCGGTGGGTCTATCTTGGACACCTCCTTGAGGTGTGCGTCCGCGGTCAGGGTCTGCCGGCCGCGGACGACCAGCGGACCCACCGCGGACACCATCATGCTGTCCTGCTGGAGCCGGAGCACGTCGCCGGAGACGGAGTGGCACAGCAGGTACCAGGTGCCGTCGGGCACGTTCACGAAGCGGTAGACGCCCGGCGACTCCATGATGGCGCAGCGTGCCGGCGGGCCCTCGGGGATGCGGTGCTGGAACAGCCCCATGAAGATGAGCCCGGGCACCGGCCCGCGGGCGGGGGCGGTGACCTGCCCGGTGATGGTGCCCTGCGTCTGGCCCGACGGGCGTTGGGTGGGGATGCGCGGGGTGAAACCGCCCATCCGCCGGTACGTGGTGGGTGGCAGGCCGACGCTCTTGGTGAACCTGGTGCTGAACGTGCCGACGCTGTTGTAGCCCACCCGGAGGCTGATGTCCGTGACGTTGAGCCTGGTCGTGGTGAGCAGCCGCTTGGCCTCCTGCAGGCGGATCGCGGACAGGAAGCGACCGGGCGAGATGCCGGTGACCCGCTGGAAGATCCGCGTGAAGTGGAACTTGCTGAACATGGCTGCGCGTGCCATGTCGTCCACCGTCAACTGCTCCGATAAATTGCTGCGCATCGTGTCGATCGCTCGTTCCACTGCCTGCTCTGCGCTGTCGTGCATTTGTCTCCCCCGGATTGCGGACAATCCCAATGTGTGGATGTGGCGAATTGGGCCGAGTCATTTGGGAGCATCGACCGCCACTATTCCCCGCTAACCGCAGTCGATGCTAGCCGAGGCCGGACGGCCGGTCAACACGTTCTGCGTTCGGAGAGTAGCGCGGAGTGACGAGGGGGGGCTTATCAATTCTTGCCCAGAATTGGCACGTGCCACTGTACGTTCCGGATGAAGATCGCTAAGATTGCTCTTCGTATTGTGGAACTCGCCAGTATCCGCGCCGCCTCCTATCAATCCTTAGCGTAATTTTTCGGACATCGGCGGCGCGTTCCGATGCGTGGCGATCAAGCTCCCCGGCGCCCTCGCCGCCGGCGTGTCCGATCCGCCGTGGATGAGCATCGATCAATGGCTAGCGATCGATCTCTATGGCAAGATTGCCCAAACGTTCGCCAGGGCGGAGGACGCGTGCGTATCTCGGAGCTCAGTCGACAGAGTGGCGTGTCGGTCCCGACGATCAAGTTCTATCTGCGTGAGGGACTGCTTCCGGCGGGCCTGCCCACCGGTCGCAACCAGGCGGACTACAGCGAGCGGCACCTGCGCCGGATCCGACTGATCCGGACCCTGAGCGGGATCGCCGGGCTCGACCTCTCCTCGGTCCGGGAGATCCTGGCGGCCATCGACGACGACGAGGTCAGCCTGCGCGACGCGTACCAGGTGCTGGACCGCGCCCTCTACCTCGACGGATCGGAGACGCTGGGCAGGGCCGCCGTGGACTGCGCACGCACGGAGGTGGCCGAGTTCGCCGACACGCTCGGCTGGTCCCGCGAGACCAGTGCCTCCGGCGGCGAGGTGCTGGCGCAGGTGCTGGCCGGGCTGCGCAGCCTCGGCTGCGAGGCCGACGCCCCCTTCTTCCTCTCCTACGCCCGCGCCGCCGAGCAACTCGTCGTCGCGGAACTCGACCTGCTCGCCGGCGACGGCGGCACCGGGAAGGGTCCCGCGATCGTGCGCAGCGTCCTGTTCGGGGTCGCCCTGTCCGCCCTGCGCCGCATGGCGCACGAGCACCATGCCGCCCTGCGATTCCCGCTGAATGCGGTTGAGTGCGGGCCTGGAACGGGTGAGATGCCGGATCCAACCGGCCGGTAACGTGTGTGCCCTCCTCGGCCACTGAGCAACTTTTGAGAAGAACTCAAGCCGTGCTCCCGCGACCATAAGTGGGCCGGCGGCGACTTTCGCGGCCGGTTCACCAGGCATCGTGAAGGGACCGCACGCCATGCCTCGATCGGCTGAGAATGGGCAGCGCCGGCCACGTACGCCGTAGCGCCCCACGTGAGTGAATGCCCTGTTCCTGCGGCAATGAACTGCCGATGGATGACAGCGAAAAAATTGTCGCCGGGACAATTCACTCCATTTCTCGGTCGATGACACTGCCCGTCGCCAGACCCGGCCGCACGGCGAGATCAGCCGCTGCACGGCACGGGTGGTGGCCCAATCTGGAGGGGAACCCCTTGCCATCCCAACCCGTCGGCGCCATCCGCCGAATCATTCCCGCTGTCTTCGTGCTGGTCCTCGTGGCCGCGTTCTTCGCCGTCGCCCGGCTGCCCAGCGCGTCGGCCGAGGAGCGTCAGACGCTGGCGTCGCGGTTCGGCTTCACCGAGCTGCCGATCGCGCTGCCGCCCGGCCTGCCCGAGCGCTCCGTGCGACCGGTCAATCCCGAGTACGAGCACATCCGCGCCTGGGTGTCGTCGGTCGGCGCCGCCGTCGCGGCCAACGACCTCGACGGCGACATGATCGCCAACGACCTCTGCCTGGTCGACACCCGCAGCGACAGCATCATCGTCACGCCGTCGCCCGACGGGCCCGCCCGGTACGCGCCCTTCGTGCTGGACCCCGCGCCCCTGCCCACCCACAAGTCGATGGCGCCGATGGGCTGCGTGCCCGGCGACTTCAACGGCGACGGCCGCACCGACCTGCTGGCCTACTACTGGGGCCGCACGCCGGTGCTGTTCCTGCACCGCGCCTCCGCCACAGGGCCGCTGACCAAGGCGACCTTCCACCCCACCGAGCTGGTCGGTAAGCCGTCCGCCTCCTCCAGCGGCGAGTACCAGGGCAAGTTCTGGAACACCAACGCGGTCGCCGTCGCGGACTTCGACGGCGACGGCCGGCCGGACATCGGCGTCTTCAACTACTTCCCCGACAGCCAGGTGCTCGACCCGGCCGGCCAGCCGAACGTCGAGATGAACCACTCGCTGTCCCGCGCGCAGAACGCCGGCGGGGCGCACGTGCTGCGCTGGACCGCCGCCACCAGCGGCGACAAGCCGACCGCCACGTACGTCGAGCAGTCCGCCATCCCGCCGCAGTACGCCACGGGCTGGACCCTCGGCGCCGGTTCCGCCGACATCGACGGCGACCTGCTGCCGGAGCTGTACCTCGCCAACGACTTCGGCCGGGACCGCTTCTTCCACAACGTCTCCACGCCGGGACAGATCCGCTTCGCGATGGCGGAGGGCCGCCGCGGCGCGCTCACCCCGAAGTCCATGGTGGTCGGCCACGACTCGTTCAAGGGCATGTCCATCGAGTTCGGCGACCTCGGCGGCACCGGCAAGTTCGACATGTTCGTCAGCAACATCACCACCTCCTGGGGCCTGGAGGAGAGCAACTTCGTCTGGCGCAACAACTCGTCGAGCCTGGCCGACGCCCGCAAGCGGTTGAGCGAGGGCAAGGCCGTCTTCGACAACAAGGCCGCCGAGCTCAACATGGCCTGGGTCGGCTGGGGCTGGGACGCCAAGATCGCGGACTTCGACAACAGCGGCGAGATGTCGGTGGTCCAGACCGCCGGGTTCGTCAAGGGCAAGATCAACCGTTGGTCCTGGTTGCAGGAACTGGCCATGAGCAACGACCTCATGCTCCGCAACCCGGCCATGTGGCCCAAGGCCGAGCCGGGCGACGACATCGCCGGCTCCGAGCCGTTCGCGTTCTGGGTACGGGAGAAGAACGGGCGCTACGCGAACATCAGCGCCGAGCTCGGCATGACCGACAGCACCCCGAGCCGGGGAGTGGCCGTCGCCGACACCAACGGCGACGGGGGCCAGGACTTCGCGGTGGCCCGCCAGTGGGGCGCCCCGTCCTACTACCGCAACGACAAGCCGGGCAGCGGCAACTTCCTCGGCCTGCGCCTGTGCCGCCCCGGTGAGGACGGCCGCGGCACGCCCGCGTACGGGGCCCAGGTCCGGGTGAAGACCGCGGACGGTCGTACCCGCGTCGCCCAGCTCGACGGCGGCAGCGGTCACTCGGGCAAGCGCAGCTTCGACGTCTTCTTCGGTCTCGGCGACGCCGGCGCCAAGCCGGTCTCGGCGGAGATCGCCTGGCGCGACCTCAACGGTGCCGTGCACAAGCAGACCCTCGACCTCGCCGCGGGCTGGCACACGATCATGCTCACGGACAAAGCCCAGGAGATGCCGAAATGACCGACGTCCGAGACAGCGCCCGTACCGGCAGTGACGTGCGGGGGGTGGGAGGCACCGCGGTCGCCGACGCCCCGGTCGGCCCGGCGCCGACCGTCACCTTCGACCGCAACGCGGCGGTGGCGGCCACGACCGGGGCGCCCCCGCGCATCGACCGGCGCGACCCCCGCTACCTGGCCCTGCGCAACTTCGCCCTCTCCATGAGCATCTTCAACATCCTCGGCTACACGGTGCTCGGCTTCGAACAGCCCTGGACCTGGCCCTTCTTCGCCCTGGCCATCGGCTACGCCACCGAGATCGTGGTCGAGCTGGTCACCGCACGGGCGAACAAGCGCCGCCCCGCCTTCTTCGGCAACGGCGCCTGGGGGATGTACACGTTCCTGCTGCCCACCCACATCACCGCGCTCGCCGCGAACATGCTGCTCTACGCCAACGACAACTTCTGGCCCATCGCCTTCGCGGTGGTCGTCTCCATCGGTCAGAAGGCGATCTTCCTGGCGCCGATCAGGGGCCGCATGCGGCACTTCATGAACCCGTCGAACTTCGGCATCACGGTGACCCTGGTGGCGTTCTCCTGGGTCAACATCGCCCCGCCGTACCACTTCACCGAGGACGTGCCGGACATGATCCGGATCCTCGTGCCGCTGGTCATCCTGACGGCCGGCACCGTGCTCAACGGGGTGCTCACCAAGAAGATCCCGCTGGTCGTGGGCTGGGTCGGCGGCTTCGTCATCCAGGCGCTCGTGCGGCACTTCATCTGGGACGTCGCGCTCTGGGCGGCCCTGCTACCGATCACCGGTGTCGCGTTCGTGCTGTTCACCAACTACATGATCACCGACCCGGGCACGACACCCACCTCGGGCCGGGCCCAGTTCATGTTCGGCGCGAGCGTCGCCGGCGTGTACGGCGTGCTGATCGCCTTCAACGTCGTCTACACGCTCTTCTTCGCCGTGACGATCGTCTGTCTCGCCCGGGGCCTGCTCTGGTGGGGCATCTGGCTGCGTGACCGCTCCCGGCGTGCGAACACGCCGGAGGTGCGGCCCGCCGTCACCTGACGCACGGGCGGTCCGTCGCCGGCGCGGCCCCGGGTGGGCGCGCCGGCGACGGACCTCGTTCCGACCGACCCGCATGCAGAGAGGAGAGCGAGGCGATGAGCGTGCACCACAGCCCGAAGGCCCCACCGCGAGGTGTGCCGCCGGAATCCGTACCCCGGCGGGTGGCGCGCCCCGGACGGACGGCGGTGATCAGCGCCGCGGCGGGCGTGCTGCTCGCCGTGCTCTGGTCGTTCGAGCTGGTGGACTCGGTGATCGGTGACACCGTCGCCGACACCCTGCTGGGCCACGACGCGAAGGGCACCGCCATCACCGGCACCGCGGCGGGGCTGCTGTTCGCCTTCGTGTCCGGCTTCGCCGGGACCTTCACCGCCTGCAACATCGCGATGGCGGCCTCGGTCGGCCCGATGAGCCAGGCCGGCGCGGCCGGGCACCGCCACGGCGTACGGTCGCTGCTGCGGCCCGTCGCCTGGTTGACGGTCGGCATGCTGGCGGTGTCGGCGACCTACGGCGCGCTCGGGGTGCTCCTCGGCGAGCGGCTGCCGCAGCTGTCCACCGACACCGTCGGCGGGATGCCCGTACGCCTGATCCAGTCGTCGGTGGTCTTCGGCCTGATCGGCCTCGCGCTGACCTATCTCGGGCTGGCGGCCCTCGGCCTGCTGCCCGACGTCTTCGCGCGCCGGCCGGTGGCGCGGGTGGTCGTCATGGGCGCCCTGGTCGGGGGGTTCCTGGTCGGCCGGCCGTACCCGCTGTTCAACAAGCTGTTCCACTGGGCCGTCGACACCGGCAACCCGGCGTACGGCGCGCTCGCCTTCGCCCTCCAGTCGCTGGGCAACGTGCTGATCGTCGCGGCGCTCTTCGCGGTCCTGATCCTGGCCAGCCGGGGCCGGTTCCTCGCCTGGATGGCGTCGCCGCGGCGCGCCGCGACCGTGACCGGCGCGCTGCTGGTCGCGCTGGGCGTCTTCACCGTCGTGTACTGGGACCTGCGCGTGCCCGCGATCTTCGGGGTGGGCTGGTTCCCGACGATGCCGTACAACTGAGCGGCGCGACGACCGACGGCGCCCCCGGTCCGGGATGGACCCGGGGCGCCGTCGGCTCGGTCAACGGGCGTTGCCGGGCACCGGCCCCGGGGCGCCCGCGAGGCTGCCGGTGCCGGCCGTGGGCCGGGCGCGCCCGGCGGTCGCCGCCAGCCAGCCGGTCGTGATCAGCAGCAGGGCCGCGATGTAGGTGGTCATCACGGCCAGGCCGTGGCCGGGGATCCGGGAGCCGGCGGCGTCCATCCCGATCAGCAGGTCGGAGACCAGGAACAGCCCACCGCCCAGGGCCACCCGCCGGGAGACGCCGGCCGCGGCGGCGGCCATCAGGCTGAGCGCGAGGCTGTAGCCGAGCACCGGCAGCCGCAGCGGGCCGAGGGAGTTCCACAGCACCAGGTTGGCCGCCACCCAGCAGGCGAGGTAGGCGGCGACCGCGACGACCGGCGGGCGCCGGTGGCGCAGGAAGGCGGTCAGGAAGGCCACCTGGGTGCCGAGGAAGCAGCCCATGCCGACGAGGAACGCCGTGTCGCCGGAGACCAGCAGCGCGATGTCGCCGCCGGTGGCGAAGACCAGCCCGACGGCCACGGGGTCGACGCGTCGGCGTGCCCGCAGCAGGTGGACCAGCAGCACCGGCGCGAGCAGGGGCTTGGCCAGCCACTGCAGGAGGGTCGAGTCGGTCGCCACGCCGATCAGCTCGACGGCGGCCACCACGCCGAACAGCCAGAGGATCATCATCGGGCCACCGCCGGCTGCGCCTGCGGGGTGGGCTGCCAGCCCGGCCGGCCGAACACGTGGCCGAGGCGGTGTCGCCAGGACGAGGCGGCCCGGGCGTCGGCCCAGATCGCCCGGTACTCGTGCGTCGCCACCCGCAGCGGGTTGTACGTGCCGACGTTCTTGGTCAGGCCGTAGCGGACGGTGGCCCGCTCGGGCTCGAAGGTGCCGAACAGCCGGTCCCAGACGATCAGGATGCCGCCGTAGTTGCGGTCGAGGTACTCGGCGTTGGCGCCATGGTGGACCCGGTGGTGCGAGGGCGTGTTGAAGAACCACTCGACGGGCCGGGGCAGCCGGCCGACCCGCTCGGTGTGCAGGAAGAACTGGTACAGCAGGCTGACCGACTGCTGGAGGAAGATCATCCAGGGCGGGATGCCGAGCAGGGCCAGACCCAGCCAGAACGGTACGGACGTCATCGGGGTCCAGCTCTGCCGCAGGGCCGTGGAGAGGTTGAAGAAGACGCTGGAGTGGTGCACCACGTGCCCGGCCCAGAGCAGCCGCACCTCGTGGTGGGAGCGGTGGAACCAGTAGTAGGCGAGGTCGTCGGCGAAGAAGAGCAGCACCCACGTCCAGACGCTGGTGGGGGAGAGCTGGATCGGCGTGAGGGTGTACGCGGCGGCGTAGAGGCCGACGGTCGCCAGCTTCCACGGCACGCCGATGACCTGGCTGCCGGCGCCCATGGTCAGGCTGGTGGCGGTGTCGCGCAGCTCGTATCCGCGTTCGCCGTCGTCGGGGGCGAACCGGTAGGAGAGCGCCTCGACGACGATGAGGAGCAGGAACGCCGGTACGGCGTAGAGCACGGCGGGGATCATGCCCGGGCTTCCCTTCTCGGTGCTGCGGCGGGGGTGGTGAGAGGTGCGGTGAGCAGGGCCCGTGCCTCGCGGGCGGCGTCGGCGGACCGGCCCGTGACGACGGCGTCGGCGAGCCGGCGGTGGCCCGCGACGTCGAGCAGTTCCGCGGCGCGCCGCTGCGGCGGCACCTCGCCGACGGCGAGCGCGCCGGCCACGAGGCTGTTGAAGGCCAGCAGGTAGGCGGTGTTGCCGGAGCCGGCGACGATGTGCCGCCAGAGCACGATGGTGGCCTCGCCCATTTCGGTGAGGTCCGGCGCCAGGCCCGCGTACTCCTCGACGGCCCGCAGGATCGCGGCCCGCACCGCCGGGTCGCCGCGCTCGGCGCAGAGCCGGGCCGCGTCGACGCCGATGCAGGCCCGCATCTCCAGCATGTCGCGGACCAGGGTGTCCACCGGGAGGGTGTCGTGGAAGCGGGTGAGCGACAGGGCGAGGTCGAGCCCGGCGTGCACCCGCCAGTCCAGCACCCGGGTGGCGCCGCCCTGGCTGACCCGCACCAGGCCGAGCTGCTGGAGGCGGCGCAGGGCCTCCCGCACGGCGTGCCGGTTGACCCCGAAGGTGGCGGCCAGCTCCCGCTCGCCGGGCAGCGCCTCGTCGGGGCGGTAGACGCCGCTGACGATCGCGTCGCGGATCTGGCCGAAGACGTGGTCGGAGACCGAGGAGCGGGGGACGGGAGCGAACGTCATGCCGTGGAGTGTGGGGCAGACCACATCAACCCGTCAACTGGTTGGACCACTCCGATCGGCTCTTGCTATGCAACGAGTTGCATAGCAGGATGGCGGGCATGGCGCTCGAACACGCGATCCTGGTCTCCCTGCTCGAACGGCCGGGCTCCGGCTACGAGCTGGCCCGGCGTTTCGAGCGCTCCATCGGCCGCTTCTGGACGGCCACCCACCAGCAGATCTACCGGGTGCTGAAGCGGATGGAGGCCGACGACTGGGTTACCGCCGAGGAGATCGGCCAGGCGGGCCGCCCCGACAAGCGGTCCTTCTCGGTGGCCCCGGCCGGCCGGGCCGCGCTTGTGGACTGGCTGCGCGCGCCCGTCCAACCCGAGGCGGTCCGGCACGAACTGGCCGTCAAGATCCGCGGGGCCGCCTTCGACGACGCCGCCGGCCGCGCCGCGCTCGTCGCCGAGGTCGAGCGCTACCGCGCCACCCACGAGGAGACGCTCGCCCGCTACCTGGCCGGCGAGCGACGGGACTTCCCCGACCCCGCCGCGCCCGACGCCGCGGCGGCGCTCCAGCACGTCGTGCTGCGCGGCGGCATCGCGTACGAGCGGATGGTGCTCGCCTGGCTCGACGACGTGCTGACCACCCTGCGCACCCTGGACGACTGACCCACCCCACCGAAGGGAGTCCCGTCATGGCGGACTCGCTCCTGCTCGACCCGCACAGCTACGACCCCACCCACCTCGACGACACCTCCCGCCGGCTGCTGCGGGCCACCGTCGACTGGTTCGAGGGTCGGGGCAAGAAGGCGCTGCTCGACACCTACGACCGGCACGAGTGGTACGCCGACTTCCTGGACTTCGCTGCGAAGGAGGGGCTGTTTGCCGCCTTCTGCACGCCGGCCGCCGACGGGGGAGGGGACCCGGCGAGGCGCTGGGACAGCGCGCGCAACGCCGCGCTCAGCGAGATCCTCGGCTTCTACGGCCTCGGCTACTGGTACACCTGGCAGGTCACGGTGCTCGGCCTCGGCCCGGTCTGGCAGAGCGACAACGCCGCCGCGCGGGCCCGCGCCGCCGGGCTGCTCGCCGACGGCCACGTGATGGCGTTCGCCCTCTCCGAGCGCGCCCACGGCGCGGACATCTACTCCACCGACATGGTGCTCACCCCCGACGGCGACGGCGGGTTCCGCGCCACCGGCGCCAAGTACTACATCGGCAACGGCAACGTCGCCGGACTGGTCTCCGTCTTCGGCCGCCGCGCCGACGTCGAGGGACCGGACGGCTACGTCTTCTTCGCCGCCGACAGCCGCCACCCCGCCTACCACCTGGTCCGCAACGTGGTGAACGCGCAGATGTACGTCAGCGAGTTCCGCCTCCAGGACTACCCGGTGCGCCCCGAGGACGTGCTGCACACCGGGCGGGCCGCGTTCGACGCCGCGCTCAACACCGTCAACGTGGGCAAGTTCAACCTCTGCACCGCCTCGATCGGCATCTGCGAGCACGCCATGTACGAGGCCGTGACCCACGCCCACAACCGGGTCCTCTACGGCCGGCGGGTCACCGACTTCCCGCACGTGCGGCGCGAGCTGACCGACGCGTACGCGCGCCTGGTCGCGATGAAGCTGTTCAGCGACCGCGCCGTCGACTACTTCCGCTCGGCGGGCCCGGACGACCGCCGCTACCTGCTGTTCAACCCGATGACCAAGATGAAGGTCACCACCGAGGGCGAGCGGGTCGTCGACCTGCTCTGGGACGTCATCGCCGCCAAGGGCTTCGAGGCGGACACCTACTTCGACAAGGCCGCCAAGGACATCCGCGGGCTGCCCAAGCTCGAAGGAACGGTGCACGTCAACCTCACACTGATCATGAAGTTCATGGCCAACTACCTGTTCCACCCGGCCGAGCACCTGCCGGTGCCGACCCGGCACGACGCCGCGGACGACGAGTTCCTCTTCCGACAGGGCCCGGCCCGGGGCCTCGGCACGATCCGGTTCCACGACTGGCGCGCGGCCTACGACGCCCACGCCGAGGTGCCCAACGTGGCCCGCTTCCGCGAGCAGGCCGACGGCTTCTGCGCGCTGCTGGCCGCCCACGCCCCGAGCGAGGAGCAGCAGCGTGACCTCGACTTCCTGCTCGCCCTCGGCCAGCTCTTCGCGCTGATCGTCTACGGCCACCTGATCCTGGAGCAGGCCGAGCTGACCGGCCTGGACGGCGACGTGCTCGACGAGATCTTCGACGTCCTGGTCCGCGACTTCTCCGCGTACGCCGTCGACCTGCACGGCCGGGCGGCGACCACCGGGGAGCAGGCCGCCTGGGCGCTGGCGCACGTCCGCCGGCCCGTGGCGGACGCGGGGCGCACGGCGCGGATGTGGGCGCGGGTGGCGGCCCTCAGCGGCGCGTACGAGATGCGCCCCTGACGCTGCGGGCCGTGGCGGCCGACCGCCGGCTGCCCGGCGCGGGACGGTCGGCCGCCGCCGGCCACCACCCGGCACCGGGGTCGGCCGGCCGTCACCACCCGGCGCCGGGTCAGCCGGCCGTGACCACCTGGTTCGCCGGCTGCGGCGCCGTCGCCTCGGCCGGGGCCCGCCCGCCGTCGCCGGGGGCGGTCGCCGCCGTGTCCTCGCCGCCCTCCGGGGTCGCGTCGTCGGCGGGTCGCACCGCCACCGGCGCCGGGCGGTCCGGCCTCGGCCGGGCCGCGACCTGCGGGTACTCGGCGGTCTCCGCGCCGCCCGTGGCGGCCGCCATGACCGCCGCCGCGGCCAGGTCGGCGACCCGCTTCGCCTCCCGCTTGACCCGGGCGCGGACCTCCTTGGCGTGCTGCTCGGCGGAGTCCGCGGCCCGGCGCGCCTCGTCGAGGCGGCGCAGCTCGTCGGTCAGCTCCTGCCGGGTCTCGGCGAGGCGCTGCTGCACCTCGGCGAACTCGTGCTCGACGCCCGCGCTCTCCTGCCGCGCCTGGGCCAGCTGCTGCTGGGCGGCGTCCAGCTCGGACTGCATCCGCGCCAGCGCCTCCCGCCGGTCCCGGATGCCCTGCTGCGTCGCGGCGAGCTGCTGCTGGTGGGTCGCGGCCTGCTCGTCCACGTGCTGGCGCACCTTGGCCGCGTACTGCTGGGCCTCCGCGATCAGCGTCGCGATCTCCTGCTCGGCCGCCGTACGCTGGGCGCCGAGCTCCCGCTCGGCGGACGCGAGCTGCTCGGCGATCTCCTGCTCGGCGGCGGCCCGGCGCTCGTTGATCTCGCGCTCCACACCGGCCTGCCACTGGCCCAGCTCCTGCTGGGTCTTCGCGCGCGCCGCCTGCACCTCCTGCTGGATCTGGGCGCGGGCCGAGGCCAGGAACGCCTCGGACTCGACGCGGGCCTGCTCGACCTGCTGGGCGGTCTGCTCGTCGATCCGCTTCGCCTCCTGCACCGCGTGGTCGTGGGCCGCCTCGCCCGCCGCCCGCAGCCGTTCCGCAGCCTCCCGGATCCTGGCCAGCTCGCCCTGGGCGTTGGCGCGGCGTTCCTCGTGTTCCCGGTCGTGCTCCTCGCGTCGCGCGGCCGCCTCCTCCGTCAGCTCCCGCAGCGTCGTGGTGGCCTGCTCGCGGGCCTCGGCGAGCACCCGCTCCGCCTCGGCCTCGAGTTCGGCGGCCCGCTGCCCGGCGGCGTCGGTGATGGCCCCGGCCTGCTTCTCGGCCAGGGCCAGGATCTGGTCGACCATCGGACCGAGGTCGCGGAAGGACGCCCGGTCCGGCTGCGCCGGCCGGTCCCGCAGTTCGGTCGCCTCCGCCCGCAGCCGGTGCACCTCGACGGTCAGCTCACGCAGCTGGGCCGAGGCCCGTTCCCGCTCCGCGGCCCGCGCCGACCGTTCGCCGTCGACCTGCTCGACGTAGCGGTCCACCTGCCGCTTGTCGTAGCCGCGCAGCGCGAGGTCGAAGCTCGGCCGCGAGGCCGCGTCCTCGCGTGCCGCGAACGGGTCGTCGCCGTGGGACATGCATCCTCCTCCGTACGATCGCGAGCGCCGCGTCGGCGGGAGAGCCGCCCCACGGGCCGTGCTGAGGCGCCACGCTACCGTCGCGGCCGTACGCCCCCGCGAAAAGGGTGACCACATGCGACGGCCCCGCGGGACCGGGTGGTCCGCGGGGCTCGGTGTGCGCGTCCGGGAGCGCGTGTCCGGTTCATGGTGCACCTCCTGGTGGTGGGGGAGTGTGCACCGGTGGGCCGTCGCGCTGAGCGCCGGACGCGGCGGCCCACCGGCCGTCCGTCCGCCGCGTGGGACGACGCGGCGGACGGCGTCCTAGAGGAGCAGTCGGTCCGCGCCGGCCAGCGCGCCCACGACCGCCGGCACCGCGGGCGCCGGCAGCACCGGGCAACGGCGCAGGGTCGGCGTCCAGCCGGCGTCCGGGGCCAGGTCCGGCTCGTGCGTCGCGTTGTACGCGCCCACCAGATCGACCGGGCGGGCCCGGTCCCCGGCGGCGCGGACCCAGTTGCCGCGGGTGGTGACGGCGGTGCCGCCCCAGTCGTAGAGCAGGGTGTCGGCCGTGACGCCGGCGCCGAGAGTGAAGAAGTTGTTCTCGGCGACCACGGCGGACTGCACCCCGACGCCGATCGCGTACTCGAAGTCGTCGCCGGCCAGCCGGTAGTGGTTGTTCCACACGTCGACCTGGCCGAAGCGCACCCGGGGCAGCCGCTGGAGCACCCCGTCGAAGATGTTGTGGTGCAGGCTCACCTTCAGCCGCCCGACGTCCGGGCCGACGGTGTTGGACGAGCCGATGAGCATGACCTTGTCCCGCCCGACGAACCGGTTGTACGACACGGTCACCAGGCTCGCGGTGTGCGTGACGTCCACCGACCCGTCGTGCACCTGGTACGGCCGGCCGAGGTGCACGGGCTGGCTGCTGTCCGGGTTGTCGCCGTCGGTGAAGGTGTTGTGGTCGATCCAGACGTGCTCGCTGCGGCGCACCGAGATCTGGTCGTACTGGGAGTTCCAGTTGCCGGCGGCGCCGTCGGTGGGGGACCAGGCGGGGAAGCAGTCCCGGGCGTCGTCGAACGTCAGGTTCCGCACGATCGTGTTGTGCGCGCCGTCGAGCATCAGCGTCAGGCCGGTCAGCCGGGCGCCGCCCAGGCCGACGATCGTGGTGTTCGGGCCGACGTTGATCTGGGTCTGCCGGGTCTGGTTCGTCACCGAGCGCACCCGCGCCGCCTCCAGCGGCCCGCTCGGCGCCACCCGGCCCCAGACCGCCGGGTCGTACGCCGCGAGGTACGCGGCCAGCGAGTACTCCGGGTCGGCGAGGTCGGCGCAGTCGAGGATGCTCCCGTCGGGCCCCTCGAAGCCGTCGACCGCGCCGCTGACGTAGATGATTTTCGGGGTGGCGTTGCCCCGGTTGGTGGCGTTGTCGCCGCCGAGGGCCGCGACCAGCTCGGCCCGGCTGGAGACAACGTGCACCTGCTCCGGGGTCGCCGTCGCGCCGCCGGTGGTGCCGGTCCCCTCAGCCGCCCAGCCGTCCCCGGCCGGCAGGGCCTGCCGGCCGAGGTGCCGGGCGAACCAGGAGAGCCCGCCGTCGGCCGTGTCGACCGCGCCGTTCTGCGCCGGAGCGGCCCCGCCGTCCGGGGCCGCCGTCACGCTCCCGGGTGTCGCCGCGAGCGTCACGGCGACCATCGCCGCGCCCACTGCCTTCTTCCACATCTATCGGACCACCTGTTCGTCGCCGGTCGGGTATCAGGCAACGGTAGGTTTCGCGTTTTATACGCGTCAATGACAAACGTGTGCAGAAGTGTTGCAACTGATCAAATCGGCCGATATCGCCCCGGCCGCCCTCGGTCGGGTTGACGCCTCTATATCCGATATGGACCCGCCTCAGGCGGGCGGCTCAGTTGCAGTGGGTTGCGGTTCCTCCCGTCCCATCAGCTCCCTGCGGTGCGGCGCCACCGCCCACGGCACCCCCAGCTCCGACAGCAGCACCCCCTCGTCGGCCGCCCGGCGCAGCAGCCGGTTCACCCCGCGCACGGTGAGCACCCGCTCCGGGCCGTCGCCCGTGGCGGTGACGAGGTCGCCGCCGAGCGGCGTCGGCTCCGGCGCGGTCGTGACCGCCTCCAGCACCGCGGTGAACGGGGCGGTCCGCGCCAGGGGCGCGATCAGCGGCACCGCCGGGTCGGCCCGGTGGGCGAGGAGGTTCTCCAGCAGCCCGCGCCGGCCCGGCACCTCGCGTGCGCCGGCGTCGCCGGGCAGCAGCAACCGGTCGGTCGGGTACTCCAGCACGGCCCGGCCGGCGGTGCCCGTCACGATCACCTCCCCGGCGACGAAGTCCTCCCCGGCCAGGGTCACCGCCGCGACGATCGGCGGCCCCGAACGGGACGACACCCGCAGGGTCGCCGTGTCGTCCACCTCGATCGGCCGGACCCGGTAGCGCTCCACCTCGATCCGCGCGGGGACCACCGGCCCGTCCCCGGCGGCGGCTTCGGCGACCGCCAGGCACTGCATGACCGCGTGCGCCAGCGGGTTGGCCAGGGCACCGTCCAGCACCGACCGGCCGTGCAGCGTCCGCCGCCCGGCCCACGGCGCCCGCGCGTAGTAGGCGTCGGAGCGCTGCCAGGACGCCACCGTCGCGATGCCGGTGACGGTGCCGAGCCGCCCGGCCCGGACCGCGTCGGTCAGCTCCGTCAGCGCCGCCGAGCCGAGCGCCTGGAAGCCCACCTGGCACGCCCGGCCCGTCGCGGCGAGGGCGCCGGCCAGCTCCCGGTGCTCGGCGGTGGACAGTACCGGCGGCTTCTCCAGCAGCAGGTCGGCGCCCGCGGCGAGCACGTCCAGGGCGATCGGCAGGTGGGTGTGCGGCGGGGTGCAGACCACCACCACGTCCGGCCGGGCCGCCCGCAGCATCTCCCGGTGGTCGGCGTGGACCAGGGTGCCGTCGGGCACCGGCGCCGCCGGCTCGTCCTCGATCGGACGTACGTCGACCAGGGCGACCAGCCGCAGCCGCCCGGCGTCGTGCAGCGGGGCGACGACCCGCCGGTGCCAGCGCCCGTGCCCGTTGGCCCCGACGATCGCGACCCTCGGCACGGCGCCGGCCCGTCCCGGTGGCGCCCCCGCGGCGGCGGCCGTCACCGGGCGCCCGCCAACGTCGCGGCCACCCCGTGCCGTTGCAGGGCGGTCAGCCACCCGGTCACCTCGGCGCGTACGTCGTCGTCCTCGGCCACCTCGGCGGGGAAGACCTCGCGCAGCGCGAACACCGCGTCGACGGCCCCCGCCGGGGTCTTCGCCCCGGCGGCGAGCGCCGCGCGGATCTCCTCGGCGAGCGGGTCGGCCAGCGGCAGGGGGCTGCCGTCGTCGGCGTGACCCTGCGCGAAGCGCAGCCAGGCGGCCACCACCAGCGTGGCCCAGTGCGCCGACCGCCCCGCGGCCCGCAGATCGGCGATGGTGTGCAGGATCCGCTGCGGCAGCTTCTGCGAGCCGTCCAGGGCCACCTGGAGGGTGCGGTGGTGGATCGCCGGGTTGGCGAACCGGGTCAGCACCTCCTCGCCGTACGCGACGACCGAGACGCCCTCGGGCGGGTCGAAGCTGGCCGCCACGTCCTCGGCGACCAGCTGCCGCAGCACCGTGGTCAGGTGCGGCAGGGCCAGCGCGTCGGCGATCGTCTCCCGGCCGGCCAGCGCACCCAGGTAGGCGGCGGCCGAGTGCACGCCGTTGAGGGCGCGCAGCTTCAGCCGCTCCCAGGCTCCCGCGTCGGCGGTGAGCACCGCGCCGGCCCGCTCCCAGGCCGGCCGGCCGCCCGGGAAGTCGTCCTCGATCACCCACTGCCGGTACGGCTCGGCGACCACCGCCGCCAGGTCGGCCACCCCGAGGGCCCGCTCGGCGTCGGCGAGGGTCTGCGCCGTGCTGGCCGGCACGATCCGGTCGACCATGGTGCCGGGGAAGCTGACGTGCTCCCGCACCCAGCCGGCCAGCGGCTCCGGCACCCCCGCGTACGCCACCGACTGCTCGACCAGGCCGCGCAGCCGGCGGCCGTTCGCGGGCAGGTTGTCGCAGCTGACCAGGGCCAACGGGGGGCCCTGCGCGGCGGCGCGGGCGAGCAGCCCGCGCAGCAGCAGGCCCGGGACGGTGACCGGTGCCCGGTCGGTGCGCAGGTCGGCGGCGACCTCCGGGTCGGGCCGCAGCCGGCCGGTCACCGGGTCGAGCTGGTACGCCTTCTCCGTCACGGTGAGGGTGACCACCCGGATCGCCGGGTCGGCCAGCAGCGCCACCACGGCGGCGGGGTCGCCGGCAGCGTGCCGCGTCTCGGCCAGCGCGCCGACGACGCGGGTGTGGCACCCCTCGGCGCTGCTGGTGGTGACGCTGAACAGGTTGTCCTGCGCGGCCAGCGTCGTCACCACGTCGGGGTTGCGTGGCGCGACGCCGACGATGCCCCAGTCGCCCCCGGCCCGTGCCATCGCCTCCTCGGTGTAGACGGCCTGGTGGGCGCGGTGGAACGCGCCCAGCCCGAGGTGCACGATCCCCGCCGGCGCGCTGCCCGGGCGGATCAGCGGGCGGCTGTCGGTCGGCAGCCGGCGTAGCGTCCCGAGACCGAGCCGGGCAGCGCCGCCGGTCATCGCCACACCGGTCCGTCCGGGAAGCGGAACTCGGCGATCGACTCCGGCTTCATCGTGGAGCTGTAGCCGGGCGCCTCCGGCAGCAGGTAGCGCCCCTCGCGGGTGCGCACCGGGTCGACGAAGTGCTCGTGCAGGTGGTCGACGTACTCCACCATCCGGCCGTCGAGGCTGGTGCCGACCCGCAGGTAGTCGAAGACGGCCAGGTGCTGGACGTACTCGCACAGGCCCACGCCGCCGGAGTGCGGGCAGATCGGCACCCCGAACTTCGCCGCCATCAGGATCTCGGCGAGGACCTCGTTGACGCCGCCGACGCGGCAGGCGTCGATCTGCATCACGCCGATCGCCTCGGCCTGGAGCAGCTGCTTGAAGATGACCCGGTTGGCGGCCACCTCACCGGTGGCGACCCGGCACCGGCCGTCGGTCAGGCCGGTGACCGCCCGCGCGATCCGGGCGTGCCCGAGGATGTCGTCGGCGTGCGTCGGCTCCTCGATCCAGTACGGGTCCACCTCGGCCAGGGCGGTCATGTTGGTGATCGCCTCGTCGACGTCCCAGACCTGGTTGGCGTCCATCATCAGCAGCGCGTCCGGCCCGATCTCCTCCCGGATGATCCGCGCCCGCCGCAGGTCGTCGGCCGGCAGCCCGCCGACCTTCATCTTCATCGCCCGCCACCCCTCGGCGTACGCCTGCCGGGTCAGCGCCCGGACCTTGTCGTCGGGGTAGCCCAGCCAGCCCACCGAGGTGGTGTACGACGGGAACCCGTCGCGCTCCAACTCGGCGCGGCGCTCGTCCAGGCCGACCAGTCCCTTGTCGAGGATGGCCGCCGCCTCCTCCGGGGTGAGGGCGTCGGTGATGTGGTGGAAGTCGATGCTGGCCACCAGTTCCTCGGTGGGCAGCTCGGCGAGCAGCTGCCACAACGGCTTGCCGGCCAGCTTGGCCCGCAGGTCCCAGACCGCGTTGACCAGGGCGCCGGTGGCCATGTGGATGACCCCCTTCTCCGGGCCCAGCCAGCGCAGCTGCACGTCGGCGCTGAGCGAGCGCCAGAACGCCACCGGGTCGGCGAAGATCTCCTCCACGGTCCGGCCCCGCACGTGGTGGGCGAGGGCCTCGATCGCGGCGCAGGTCAGCTCGTTGCCGCGACCGTTGGTGAAGGTGAACCCGGCCCCGGTGACGCCGGCGTCGGTGCGCAGCTCGACGTAGCTGGCCGAGTAGTCGCCCCGGTTGATCGCGTCCGAGCCGTCGCCCGCGGCGGCGGTCGGGAACCGGACGTCGTGCACGTCGACGGCGGTGACGGTGACACTCACAGGACATTCTCTCCGATCTTGAAGACCTTCTTCGGCAGCCGGTACGCCAGGTCGACGATGGTCTCGGCGGCCTCGTCCTCGCCGAGGCGGTGCTCGGTGACCAGCCGGGCCAGGTAGGCGGCGTCGACCCGGCGGGCCACGTCGTGGCGTACCGGGATGGAGCAGAACGCGCGGGTGTCGTCGACGAACCCGGCGGTGTTGTAGAAGCCCGCGGACTCGGTGACCGACTCGCGGAAGCGGCGCAGCACCTCCGGCGAGTCCAGGAACCACCACGGCGCACCGAGGTACAGGGCGGCGTACCCGCCCGCCAGAGGGGCGAGTTCCCGGCTGAAGGTGTACTCGTCGAGGGTGTAGAGCACCACCCGCAGCCGCGGGTCGTTGCCGTACGCGTCCAGCAGCGGGGTCAGCGCGTGCAGGTACTCGGTGGCCTGCGGCAGGTCGCCGCCGACGTCGCGGCCGTGCCGCGCGTACAGCCAGCGGTTGTGGTTGCGCACCGCGCCGGGATGCAGCTGCATGACGAGGCCGTCGTCCAGCGACATCCGGGCGAACTCCAGCAGCATGTGCGCCCGGAACGTCTCCGCGTCGGCCGCGTCGGCGACCCCGCGCAGGCCCTTGTCGTAGAGGCGCGCCGCCTCGTCCGCGCCCAGCGCCAGGGTGCGCGCGGTGGGGTGGCCGTGGTCGGTGCAGGTGGCGCCGGCCGCGATGAAGGCCGCCCGCCGCCGGCGCAGCGCCGCCAGGTAGCCGGCGTACGTGCCGGTGTCCTCGCCGGTGATCTCGCCGAGGCGCGCGACGTTGTCCGCCCAGCCGTCGAACTCCATGTCGGCCACGTTGTCCGGCCGGAACGTGGTGATCACCCGGCCGCCCGGCCCGCCCCAGCCGTCGGCGGCGAGCTTGGCGTGCTGCCCGAGGTCGTCCAGCGGCGACTCGGTGGTGGCGAGCACCTCGATGCCGAACCGCTCGAACAGGGCCCGGGGCCGGAACTCCGGCTCGGCGAGCCGGGCCGCGAGCTCGTCGTAGACGGCGTCGGCGGTGGCCGGGGAGAGCGGGGTGCGTACCCCGAACACGTCGGTGAAGGTCTGCTCCAGCCAGAGCCGGGAGGGGGTGCCCCGGAACAGGTGCCAGTGCGCGGCGAAGCGCCGCCAGATGGTGCGCCCGTCGGGCTCCGTGGGGCTGCCGTCGACGGTGGGCACGCCCAGCTCGGCCGGGGGGACGCCCTGGCTGAGCAGCATCCGGGTGAGGTAGTGGTCGGGCACGATGAGCAGCCGCGCCGGATCCGGGAACGGGCGGTCCTCGGCCAGGATCGCCGGGTCGACGTGCCCGTGCGGGGAGATGATCGGCTGGGGCGCGGCCAGCGCGTACAGCCGGCGGGCCACCGCGCGCTGCGCGGGGTCGGCGGGGAAGAGCAGGTCGGTCGTGGGCACGGGTGGGGCTCCTCGGAGGGTGTTCGTGGCTCAGGAGAGGTCGAGCAGGTCGGCGACCCGGACCGGGGCGCCGGTGGTGAAGGAGCGGTTCGCGGCCAGCCCGGTGAGCAGGGCGAGGGCGCCGTCGCGGGCGGTCGCTGCCCGCCCCATCGGGTCCGGCTCGCCGGCGATCAGGACCCGGGCCATCCGGGCGTCGGCGCCGCCGTGCCCGGAGCGGGTGTGCCCGGCCACGGGTACGACCTGCGGCGGCGCCCAGAACGGCCGCAGGGTCAGCGTGGCGGAGCCGGCCTCGGCGGCGGCCTCGTCGCCGTGCAGCGCCGCGCCCTTCAGCGCACCGGCGGACGCCGGGCTGACGTGGTCGCTCTCCACGACCTCCAGCTCCAGGCGGCCCCGGCTGCCGTTGACCATCACCCGGTAGCCCTCGTAGGGGGCGTACGCGGTGAGGTGGTAGGTCATCGTCGCGCCGGTGGAGTAGCGGGCCAGCACCGCCATGTCGTCCTCGATGTCCACGCCCGGGGCGAAGACGTTGCGGTCGCGCTGGTAGCCGTCCTCGGCCTCGGCGTCGAGGTAGAGCTCGCGCAGTTTCGGGTGCGCGTCGAGCCGCAGCGCGAACGGGTCGTCGTCGGCGGCGGGGGAGCCGTGCGCCCGCTCGTAGTCGCGGGCGTAGCCGTGCCGGCGGCCGGCCTCGCCGTAGAAGAACAGCCGGCCGGTGGCGTACACCTCGACGGGGGTGGCGTCGAGCCACCAGTTGACCAGGTCGAAGTGGTGGCCGGCCTTGTGCACCATCAGGCCGCCGGAGTGCGCCTTGTCGCGGTGCCAGCGGCGGAAGTAGTCGGCGCCGTGCCGCACGTCGAGCAGCCACTCGAAGTGCACCGAGCCCACCTCGCCGATCGCGCCGTCGGCGAGCAGCTCGCGCAGCTTCTCGTGCAGCGGGTTGTAGCGGTAGTTGAACGCCACCCGCACCTGCCGCCCGGTGTCGGCGACCGCGTCGAGGATCTGCCGGCAGCCGGCGGCGTCCACGGTCATCGGCTTCTCGGTGATGACGTCGCAGCCGGCCCGCAACGCCGTGTCGACGTGTGCGGCGTGGGTGTCGTCCACGCTCGTCACCACCAGCACGTCGACCCGCTCCTTGGCGAGCATGGCGGCCAGGTCCTCGGCCCGGTACGTCGGCACCGGCGGGTGGCCCAGCTCGCCGAGCCACCGGTTGTGGGCGTCCATCCGGGCCTGGTTGACGTCGGCGAACGCGACGAGCTCGGCGGTGTCGGCGTGGTCGCGCACCAGCGCCCGGACGAACATCTCGGCCCGGGACCCGGTGCCCACCAGGGCGTGTCGGACCCGCTGACCGGTGCTGGACGACATGGCGACCGCCTCCCGTGTTGCTGCAAAGGTTTGCAGCGAAATAACCACGCGCCGCGCGGCGGCGTCAACGATCGATGCCAAACCGGCGGCATAGATCCGATTTGATCCGCATTTCAGCACATGGTGGGAGCGTGGCCGAAACGCATCTGTAACCATCGACCGTTGACACCGGCACAACCGTTTGCATTAATTGGCGGCACCTGACGTGACCCCAGCCACACTGGACGAAGGGCCCCGCCGTGCCAGCCACCATCCGAGACGTCGCCCGGGCCTCCGGCGTGCACATTTCCACGGTCTCCCGCACGTTCTCGGCCCCGCACCTGGTCAACCCGGAGACCCGGGGCCGGGTGCTGGCCTGCGCCGAGGAGCTCGGCTACCGGCCCAACCGCGCCGCCCGCGCCCTGATCACCGGCCGTACGCACAACATCGGCCTGATCATCGCGGACATCGCCAACCCGTTCTTCCCGCCGCTGATCAAGGCGGCGGAGAGCCAGGCCCGCCAACGCGACTACCACGTGTTCGTGGCCGACACCAACGAGGACCCGATCGCCGAGGAGGAGCTGGTCCACGCCCTCGCGAAGCAGGTGGACGGGGTGCTGCTGTGCAGCCCGCGGATGAGCAACAGCATGATCGAGCAGCTCAGCCGCGAAGTGCCGCTGGTGGTGATAAACCGGCAGGTCGCCGGCCTGCCCTGCGTCACCATGGACGTCGGGCAGGGCGCCCGGTCGGCCATCGAGCACCTGCTCGGCCTCGGCCACCGGCGGATCGCGCTGCTCAGCGGGCCGCGCGGCTCGTGGACCAGCCGGGAGATCCGCCGGGCGGCCGGCGTCGCGGCGCGGGCCGGCGGCGCCGAGTTCACCGTCCTCGGGCCCAACCAGCCCACCGAGACCGGCGGCGCGGCCCTCGCCGAGCAGGTCCGCCGCAGCGAGGCCACGGCGGTCCTCGCCTACAACGACCTGATGGCGATCGGCCTGATCGAAGGGCTCGACGCCGTCGGGATGCGCGTCCCGCAGGACGTGAGCGTCGTCGGTATCGACGACATCGCCCTGAGCCGGCTCACCCGGCCCAAGTTGACGACGGTGGCCACGCCCAACGCGGCCGCCGGCCGGACGGCCGTCGACATGCTCCTGCAACACGACACCGTCGCCGCCCGTGGCTCACGCGGCGGTCGGGGTGTCACGAGCGACGACCGTCGTACCACCGCACAGGTAATGCTCCAGACCGAACTGGTCATCCGCGACTCGACCGCCGCCGCGCCGGCAGACGGTCGGAACCGCCCCGACGCCGAGTTGGTCGTCCCGGGCCCGCATCGCCTTGCGGGCCCGGGTCGCCCGACCGCGGCCACCGGTGGCGTCGTCGCCTCCTAACGCCAAGGAGTGAGCGCACATGCACCCCGCAACGCCCCCCACCACTGGCACGCAGGCCGTGCCCGTTCACCGTACCCCCGTCCGCCGGCGGCGGTTGATCCGCGGCCTGCTCGCCACGGTCGTCGCCCTGCCCCTGGTCCTCGGTGCCGCCGCCTGCGGCGGCGACGACGAGGCCAGCACCGACCCGAACGCCCCGGTCAAGCTCTCGGTCTTCTGGTGGGGCGGTGAGGCCCGGGCGAAACTGACCGAGGAGGCCCTCGCCCTCTACACCAAGAAGCACCCGAACGTCACGTTCGAGAAGACCTGGCAGGCCAACCAGGGCTACTTCGACAAGCTGGCCACCCTCACCGCCGGCGGCAACCCGCCGGACCTCTTCCAGATCGACGACAACTACCTGGCCGAGTACGCCTCGCGCAGCACCACCCTCGACCTGACGTCGTACAAGGACTCCGGCGACCTCGACGTGTCGAAGTTCCCCAAGAGCCTCTGGCAGTACGGCGTGGTCGACGGCAAGCTCGCCGGCGTGGCCTCGGGAGAGAACACCCAGGGCCTGGTCTACAACAAGACGCTGCTGACCAAGAACGGCCTGCCCGAGCCGACCACGGGGATGAGCTGGGAGGAGCACATCGCCTGGGCCGAGCAGGTGGCGAAGAAGACCAAGGTGCCCGGCACCCAGGACCCGAGCGCCGACTACAAGGCGTTCTGGGTGTGGCTGCGCCAGCAGGGCAAGGACCTCTACAAGGGCAAGGAGCTCGGCTTCACCGCCGAGGACGTGACGAAGTGGTTCGACCTGTGGAAGGGCGCCCGGGACCGGGGCGCCACCCCGACCCCCGACGTCATCCACGAGGGCAACGCCACCGACATCACCAAGCAGCTCGTGGTCACCGGCAAGGCCGGCACCAGCTGGGTCTGGGTCAACCAGATGCCGGAGCTGAAGAAGAACACCAAGGACGAGCTGGGCGTCATCGCCTACCCCGGTGACCCGAGCGCCCAGTGGGCCCGCGCCTCCATGTACTGGTCGGTGTTCAAGGGCAGCAAGCACAAGGACGTTGCGGTCGACGTGATCAACTTCCTGGCGAACGACCCCGAGGCCGTCAAGATCCTCGGCACCGACCGGGGCCTGCCGTCGAACCTGGATCTCCGCCGGGTGGTCAGCGACGACGTCACCGACCCGGCGATGAAGCAGTCGATCCAGGTCGAGTCCGACCTGGCCCAGAAGTTCGGCGAGGCGCCGCAGGTCCCGCTCAAGGGGCACAGCAAGGTCCGCGCCGAGCTGATCAAGGCCGCCGAGAACGCCCAGTACGGCCGGATCAGCTCCGCCCAGGCGGCGGAGCAGTTCATCACCGCCTGCAAGTCCGCCATCGCCTGACCTGACGCCACACGGAGAGGAATCGGTTCGTGGCTCTGACCACGGCGCCCGACCCG
The DNA here is from genome assembly GCF_043198195.1 of Micromonospora sp. NPDC048868. Classification (NCBI taxonomy): domain Bacteria; kingdom Bacillati; phylum Actinomycetota; class Actinomycetes; order Micromonosporales; family Micromonosporaceae; genus Micromonospora; species Micromonospora sp. NPDC048868. Next base: position 4,024 of record NZ_JBICUN010000020.1, on the reverse strand, counting down.
ACCCGACGTACCGGACCCGTCCCGACCCCCGCCGGCAGGCGCGGGGTCGGGCGGGCCCGGCACGGGGACGGTCTGGCCGGCTACGTCTTCCTGTCGCCCTGGCTGCTCGGCCTGATGGCCGTCACGGCGATACCCATGCTCCTGTCGCTCTACCTGAGCTTCACGAACTACGACATCCTCACCCCCTTCTCCGAGGTGGAGTGGGTCGGATTCGCCAACTACGAGCGCATGTTCACCGCCGACCCGTCGTACTGGCACTCGGTGCGGGTGACGCTCACCTTCGCCCTGGTCGCCGTGCCGCTGAAGCTGGCGGCCGCCCTCGGGGTGGCCCTGCTGCTCAACCGCGCCTGGCGCGGCGTCGGGCTGTTCCGCGGCCTGTTCTACCTGCCGTCGCTGCTCGGCGGCAGCGTCGCGCTGGCCATCGTCTGGGTGAACATGTTCAACCGCGAGGGCGCGTTCAACTCGCTGCTGAGCGTCTTCGGCATCGAGGGCAAGCCGTGGGTCAACGACCCCGACTGGGCCCTGGAGACCCTCATGGTGCTCGCCATCTGGCAGTTCGGCGCGCCCATGGTGATCTTCCTGGCCGGCCTCAAGCAGGTGCCCACCGAGCTCTACGAGGCGGCCTCCGTCGACGGCGCCGGCAAGTGGCGGCAGTTCGTCGCCGTCACCCTGCCGATGCTCTCGCCGGTGATCTTCTTCAACCTGGTGCTGGAGACCATCAACGGCTTCCAGGGCTTCACCGCCGCGTTCGTGCTCAGCAACGGCACCGGCGGCCCGGTCGACTCCACCCTGATGTACACGCTGAACCTCTACATCACGGGCTTCACCAACCTTGAGATGGGCTACGCCTCGGCGATGGCCTGGGTCTTCCTGCTCGCCATCGCGATCATCACCGCGATCTTCTTCAGCACCGGGCGGTTCTGGGTGCACTACTCGGACGGGGAGGACCGGTGACGGCGACGGCGACCCCGACGGCAACCCCGGCGACGACCGGCCCGCGCGGCCCGCGCCGGGCCAGCGGCGGCGGGCAGGCCGTGCGCCTGCTCATCCTGATCGCGATCGTCGCGGTCGTGCTCTACCCGCTCTTCTGGATGATCGGTACGTCCCTGAAGAGCCAGGAGGAGATCGTCAACAACATCGGCCTGCTGCCGAACGAGTTCACCCCCGGCAACTACGCCGACGGCTGGACCAACTTCGACTTCAGCTTCGGCCGGTTCTTCCTCAACAGCGCGATGGTCAGCCTGCTGACCGTGGTCGGCAACGGCGTCTCCTGCCTGCTCGCCGCGTACGCCTTCGCGCGGCTGCGGTTCCGGCTGCGGGGCGTCTGGTTCGCCGTGATGATCGGGACGCTCCTGCTGCCCGGGCACGTGCTGATCGTGCCGCAGTACATCCTGTTCCGCAGCCTGGGCCTGGTGGGCGGCGAGTGGCCGTACCTGCCGCTGCTGATCCCGCAGTTCCTGGCCACCGAGGCGTTCTTCGTGTTCCTGATGGTGCAGTTCATGCGGGGCATCCCACGCGAGCTCGACGAGGCCGCCAAGATCGACGGTGCGAACGCCTTCGGCATCTTCCGGCACGTGATCCTGCCGCTGAGCCGGCCGGCGCTGGTCACCACGGCGATCTTCTCGTTCATCTGGACCTGGAACGACTTCTTCCGGCAACTCGTCTTCCTCTCCGACCTCGAGGACTACACCGTGCCGGTGGCGCTGACCCTGTTCATCGACTCGACGAGCCAGAGCGCCGTCGGCCCGATGTTCGCCATGTCGGTGCTGTCGCTGCTGCCGGTGTTCCTGTTCTTCGTGGCCTTCCAGCGGATGCTGGTGGAGGGCATCAACACGAGCGGACTCAAGGGATGAGGTCGCACCCGGACGGCGGGCCGGACCGGGAGGACGGGCCGGCCCGCCGTGACTGGCGGGACGTGCTCACCGACGCCACGGACCTGGCGGTGCTCGGCATCGCCCTGACCCTGGCGGCGTTGCCGGTGCTCACCGCGGCGGCGGCCGTCGCCGCCGCGAGCGCGGCGGTGCACGACCGGTACACCGTCGGTTCCTGGCCCTCCGCGCGGGAGAACCTGACCCGCTACGGCCGCGCCCTGCTGCCGGGCGTCGGGGTGAGCGTGCTGACGGTCGCCGCCTTCGGGCTGCTCGCCGTGAACGTCGCCGCGCTGGCCGGTGGCCGGGTCCCCGGCGGGGCACCGCTGCTCCTGGTCACCGTCGCGCTGGCCGCCGCCCTGGCCGGGTACGCCGCGCTGGTGGTGGTGGAGGTCGGCCGCCGCGGTGGCCGTGGCTGGCGGGAGGCCGCCGGTGCCGCCGCCGGCGCCTGCCGCGCCCGCCCGGGCACCTGGGCCGCCGCCGGCGGGGTCAGCGCCGTCGCCGCGCTGCTCGCCGTCCTGGTCATCCCGGTCGCGGTGCCCATCCTCGCCGGGTACGTGGTCGCCGCCCTGCACGCCGTCGCGCGGCGGACCGTGCCCGCCCCGGTGGGACAGTCGTGACGGGCGGCGACCGGCGGGCCGGTGTGACCGAGAACGATCGGCAGCTCAGCGTCGACGACGTGCCGGTGGCCCGGTACGTCGTCGACCCGGCGATCGACCCCCGGCACGGCCCCCGCCCGTACCTGCACCCCGTGCGGACCCTCGGCGGGACCGTGGTCACCGACGCGTTTCCCGCCGACCACGTCTGGCACCTCGGCGCGTCCCTGGCCGTGCAGGACGTCGACGGCACCAACCTCTGGGGCGGGCGCACCTACGTCCGCGACACCGGCTACACGTGGCGCGACGACCACGGCCGCATCGCGCACACCCGCTGGGAGACCCGCGACCCGCAACGGCTCGCGCACCAGTTGGAGTGGCGGGACCGGGACGGGGCGGTGCTGCTCGCCGAGCGGCGGGAGCTGGCCGCGCAGCGGGTCGGCGAGCGGGCCTGGGCCCTCGACGTCGGGTACACGCTGACCGCCCCCGCCGACCGGGACGTCGGCCTGGGCAGCCCGGCGACCAACGGACGCCCGGGTGGCGCCGGCTACGGCGGCTTCTTCTGGCGGGCGGTCAGCGCGACACCCGCGCGGGTGTGCACCGCCACCGCCGAGGGGGAGGACGCGGTCAACGGCAGCGACGCGCCGTGGCTGGCGTTCGCCGGCACCGGGCCGGACGGGGCCGCGTACACGCTCGTGCTGGCAGGGCTCGCGGAGGGCGACCGCTGGTTCGTCCGCACCGCGATGTACCCGGGGGTCTGCGTGGCGTTCGCCTTCGACCGGCCCAGGGTGATCACCGCAGGTACGAGTCGCACCGGGCGGCACCGGGTGGTCGTCGCCGACGGCACGCTCGACCAGGCGACGGCCGCCGCGTTGGCCGCCGGCGGGACGGTGTGACGCGGCCCTCCCACCCCGGATTTGACGATCTTGCCGGGCGGGCGTAACTTTCTCTCTGCCAGCGCGGAACGGACGAACAGGGCGAAAGCCCTGGCGAGGCCGGAGCGCGGTGAGACCATCGGTCCGGTTGGGGTCATCCCATCGGGGTCGGCACGGGCGGTGCCCCGGATTCGTCGCGAGGCGGATTTGGTGAGGCGGAACCGACCGGGTAAGGTTCACGGCCGGTAGGGAACCGGGCGAGCTCGCGGGAAACCGCGAAGCGGCCGGTCTGCCGAACTTCCCGAAGATCGTCGACGAGAGTCGGCACCATCGGGATGCCCGGAAATTGGTTGAAGTGGTGCGGATCGCTACGAAGCGGTTTGACACGGCGGAAACCACCGGGTAACGTAGTAAAAGTGCCCGGCGCGGAAAGCGGCGGACATGGTGAACGAAATGCCCCGGGTCGGGTGCTCCACGGTGTGGGGTTTCTGGGCGGTGTGTGGTTGTTCTTTGAGAACTCAACAGGGTGCTTGATAAGCCAGTGCCAATTATGATTTATACCCCGGACTGGCAGGCCATTTATGGTTTGTTGGTCTTGGATTCCTTTGGCAACACTTTTTGTTGTCGGGACAGTTTTTCAACAAGTTTTTGTTGGAGAGTTTGATCCTGGCTCAGGACGAACGCT
>NZ_JBICUN010000019.1:0-146639 GCF_043198195.1 Micromonospora sp. NPDC048868 | reverse complement strand
CGCACCCACACCCACCGCCCACAACGCCACCCGCGCACCCAACGCCCCCGTACCACCCGTCACCAACACCGTCCCCGACAACCGGAAACCACCCGAGCTTGCGCCCACCGCAGAACCCACACCCGCCGGAGAAACCGCACGCACCAACCGCCGCACAAACACACCCGACGACCGCAACGCCACCTGATCCTCACCACCAACCGACGACAACACCCCACACAACCGACCCCACACACCCCCATCCAACAACCCCGGCAAATCCACCAAACCACCCCACCGCAACGGCACCTCCAAACCCACCACCCGACCCAAACCCCACACCGCAGCACCCACCACGTCGGTCAGGGGCTCCGGGTCGTCCACGGAGACCGCCCCACGGGTGAGCCACCAGAGCCGCCCCTGGACCTCCGTGGTGGCCAGCGCCTGCGCCACCGCCAGCGCCTCGACCACGCCCGCTCCGGCCAGCGACAGCAGCGAGACCAGCCCGGCGACCGGCTGCCCGGCCTCCACCGCTCCGGCCAGTCGGCGCGCGATCCCGTCCCGGTCCAGCGCGTCCAGCACCACCGGCACCACCTCGGCGCCCCGCTCCGCAAGCCCGGCCAGCAACGGGTGGTCCTCCTGGCCGGGAACCATCAGCACCAGCCAGGAGCCGGTCAGGTTCTCGTTCCCGGTCACGTCCTGGCGTCGCCACACCACGCGGTAGCGCCAGGAATCCACCGTCGACCGCTGCTGTGCGGCCCGCCGCCACTGTGCGAGCTTCGGCAGGACCGCGCTGAACGGTTCGTCCGCGCCGACGCCCAGCTCGCCGCCGACCAGGTCGGGGTCGCCGGACTCCACGGCCGCCCAGAACCGCCCGTCGAGAGCCTCGCCGTGCGCGTCCCGGCGGGCCACGGGCGCCGCCTCGGGCCAGTACCAGGTGTGGTCGAAGGCGTACGTGGGCAGGTCGACCACGCCCGGCCGGGCACCGACCTGACCGTGGTAGGCAGCCCAGTCGACAGGCACACCCGCCACCCACAACTGCCCCAACGCCGCCGTCACCGCGGCGACCTCCGACTGGTCCCGCCGCGACGCCGGAACCCGCCGCACCGCCACATCCGCGACGATCTCCGCCACCATCGCCGTCAACGTCGCATCGGGACCCACCTCCAGGAAGGTGTCCACCCCCTGCGCCCGCAACGCCACCACACCATCGGCGAAGCGCACCGGCTGCCGCACGTGCCGCACCCAGTACTCCGGATCCACCAGCTCCAACGGGTCCGCCACGGCACCCGTCACGTTCGACACCACCGCGACGCGCGGCACCCGCCAGTCGAGCCCCGCCACCACCGACCGGAACTCGTCGAGCATCGGCTCCATCAACCGCGAGTGGAACGCGTGACTGACCGCCAGTTCCTTGACCCGCCAACCCCGCTCACGGGCGGCAGCCACCACCGAGGCCACCTCATCGGCGGCACCCGACACCACCACCGACGCCGGACCGTTCACCGCCGCCACGTCGACCGCCGCACCCGACGCGCCGAGCAGCTCGGCGACAGCCTCCTCCGACGCACCCACGGCCGCCATCACGCCACCGGCCGGCAACGCCTGCATCAACCGACCCCGCGCCGCCACCAGCGCGCAGGCGTCCGACAGCGACAACATCCCCGACACGTACGCGGCCGTCACCTCACCGATCGAGTGACCCGCCAGGAAGTCCGCCCGCACACCCCACGACGAGAGCAACTCCCACAACGCCACCTCGACCGCGAACAGCCCTGCCTGCGCGAAGACGGTCTGGTCCAGCAGAGCCCCATCGGCGGTACCCGGCTCGGCGAACACCACCTCGCGCAGCGCACGCGGCAACAAGCCGTCGAAGCGCGCGCACACCTCGTCGAACGACGCCGCGAAGACCGGGAACGCGTCATACAGCTCGCGACCCATGCCCACGCGCTGCGAACCCTGGCCCGTGAACAACACCGCCCGGCGGCCCGCCGACACCACACCCGAGACCCGGCCCTCGGCCACCGCCGACAGACCGGCGACCAGCTCATCGACGTCTGAGCCCCACACCACCGCCCGGTGCTCCAGCGCGGCGCGGGTCGTCGCCAACGACCACGACACGTCCACCGGCGAGACGGACCGGGACCGCACAAACGACGCCAACCGCCCCGCCTGACCCGCCAGACCCCGCTCGGAGCGCCCCGACACCACCCACGGCACCGGCAGACCCACGGGCGCGGGAACCGGCAGCCCGTCCGCCGATCCGCCCCGGTCGGTCTCGCCGCGCTGCTCCGCACCCGAGGGGTGGACGGACTCCGCCGCCGCCACCGGCTCCGCAGCCGACGCCACCGGCTCCGCAGCCGCCGCCACCGGCTCCGCAGCCGCCGCCACCGGCTCCGCAGCCGCCGCCACCGGCTCCGCAGCCGACGCGGCCACAGCCCCCAGCACCGGCTGCGAGGCGGGCTCCGCCGCCAACTCCGGCTGCTCGATGATCACGTGCGCGTTCGTGCCGGAGATGCCGAACGACGACACACCCGCGCGCCGGGGACGCTCCACCCCCGGCCACTCACGCGGCTCCGTCACCAACTCCACCGCACCCGACGCCCAGTCCACATGCGACGACGGCGCATCCACGTGCAACGTCGCCGGCACCGTCCCATGCCGCATCGCCAAGATCATCTTGATGATCCCGGCCACCCCCGCAGCCGCCTGCGTGTGACCGATGTTCGACTTCACCGACCCCAACAACAACGGCACATCCCGACCCTGCCCATACGTCGCCAACAACGCCTGAGCCTCGATCGGATCGCCCAACGACGTACCCGTACCGTGCGCCTCCACCACGTCCACATCAGCCGCCGACAGACCCGCAGACGCAAGAGCCTGCCGGATCACCCGCTGCTGCGACGGACCATTCGGCGCCGTCAAACCGTTCGACGCACCATCCTGGTTCACCGCCGTGCCCCGTACCACCGCCAGGATCCGGCGCCCGTCACGCCGCGCGTCCGACAGGCGCTGGACCACGAGCACGCCGACGCCCTCGCCCCACGCGGTGCCGTCCGCCGACTCGGCGAAGGCCTTGCAGCGGCCGTCCGCCGACAGCCCGCCCTGGCGGGAGAACTCGATGAAGGCACCCGGGGTGGCCATCACGGTGACGCCGCCGGCCAGGGCCAGGTCGCACTCGCCCGACCGCAGCGCCTGAACCGCCAGGTGCAACGCCACAAGCGACGACGAACACGCCGTGTCCACAGTCACCGCCGGCCCCTCGAACCCGAACGAGTACGCCACCCGACCCGACAACACGCTCGCGGAGGCGCCGGTCGCGCCGAATCCGGCGAGGGCCTCCCCGGCCTGACGTACGACGGTCTCGTAGTCCTGCCCGTTCGTGCCGGCGAACACCCCGACCCGGTCGCCGCGCAGCGCGAGGGGCTCGATCCGGGCGTCCTCGAACGCCTCCCAGGCGACCTCCAGCAGCAGCCGCTGCTGCGGGTCCATGGCCAGCGCCTCGCGCGGCGAGATGCCGAAGAACTCCGCGTCGAAGCCACCCGCGTCGGCCAGGAAGGCCCCGCGCGAGACGTAGGAGTCGGTTCCGGCCAGGGACTCCAGGTCCCAGTGCCGGTTGGTCGGGAAGTCCGACATCGCGTCGGCACCGGCCGTCAGCAGGCTCCAGAGCCCCTCCGGGGACTCGGCTCCGGCCGGGAAACGGCAGCCCATGCCGACGATGACGATCGGGTCGTCGCCCACGACGGGGCCGGTGGCGGCGGGGACGGGCAGCGCCTGCCCGCCGAGCAGCTCGGCGTGGATGTGGCCGGCCAGGGCCGCCGAGTTCGGGTAGTCGAAGGCGAGCGTGGTCGGCAGCGCGAGGCCGGTCGCCGCGTCGAGCCGGTTGCGCAGCTCGACCGCCGCCAGCGACGTGAAGCCGAGGTCCTGGAAGGCCCGGTCCGGCGCCACCCGCTCGGCGGACTCGTGGCCCAGGACGGCCGCGACCTCGGCACGCACGAGGTCGCCGAGGGCGCGCAGCTGCTCCGCACCGGACATTCCCGCCAGGCGGAGGCGCAGGTCGGCCGCCGGCACGGGGGCGTCGGCCGCCCCCGCCGCGCCGGCCTCGGCCAGCAGGTCACGGACCAGCGGGTGCGGGCGCCGACCGCCGGCGGCAGCCACCCGGGCCCAGTCGATGTCGGCCACCACGAGGTACGTCTCGTCGCGCTCCAGCGCCCGGGTGAGGGCGCGTACGGCCGTCCCCGGTGCCATCGCGCCGAAGCCGGTGCGGCTCAGCCGCTGCTCGAACTCACCGGCGCTCACCCCGCCGTCGGCCCACAGGCCCCAGGCGAGCGAGGTCGCCGGCAGCCCCTCCGCGCGACGCCGCTGCGCCAGCGCGTCGAGGAAGGCGTTGCCCGGCGCGTAGGTGGTCTGCCCGGCGGCGCCCATGAGGCCGGCGAGGGAGGAGAAGAGGACGAAGGCGGAGAGGTCGGTGCCCCGGGTCAGCTCGTCCAGGTTGCGCGCGGCGTCGACCTTCGCCCGCAGGGCGGTGTCCAGTTGGTCGACGCTCACGGCGTCGACGACGTTGTCGTCGAGGGCGGCGGCGGTGTGCACGACCGCGCCCAGCGGAAGCTCGGCGGGGATCGAGTCGAGCAGCGCCGCGAGCGCGGCCCGGTCGGCCACGTCGCAGGACGCGAGGGTGACCCGGGCGCCGAGCCCGGCGAGTTCCTCGGCGAGGGCGGTCGCGCCGGGCGCCTCGCCACCCCGCCGGCTGACCAGCAGGAGGTGTTCGGCTCCTTCGGCGGCCAGCGTGCGGGCGACGTGTCCCCCGAGCGCCCCGGTGCCGCCGGTGATCAGCACCGTGCCGCGCGGCGTCCAGGAACGACGCGCACCGGTGTCGCCGTACGTCGCGCGAACGAGCCGGCGGGCGTGGCCGCCGGTGCCGCGCAGGGCGACCTCGTCCTCCTGACCGGTGCCGGCGATCAGCGTCCGGAGCATGCGCACGACGCCCTGGTCGGGCTGCTCGGGGACGTCGACGAGCCCGCCCCACCGGTGCGGGTGCTCGGCGCGCAGCACGCTGCCGAAGCCCCACGCCATGGCCTGCACGGGGTCCACGTGCCGGTCCCGGGACCCGACGGAGACCGCGCCGCGGGTGACGATCCAGAGCCGGGCGGTGATCCCGGCGTCCCCGAGCGCCTGCGCGAGCGCGACCGTGCCGGCGAGGCCCGTCGGCACGGAGGCGGCCCCGGCGTACGGCCGGGTGTCGAGGGCCAGCAGGGAGAGTACGGGCAGCACGTCCCCGTCGCGGCCGGTCGACGCCTCGGCGAGGTCGTGGGCGAGGCGCTTGCGGTCGCACGCGGCGTCGACCTCGACGATCCGCCCGCCGGCGGCGCCGAGGGCGGCGGCCCAGTCCGTCACGGCCGCGTCGGCGTCGGCCGGCACGACGAGCAGGAAGTCGGTCGCCTCGGTGCGGGCGGCGTCGTCCGTGAGCGGCTGCCAGGCCACCCGGTAGCGCCAGGAGTCGAGGGCCGCTTCGGCGTCCCGGCGGCGTCGCCAGGTGGACAGCGCCGGCAGCACGTCCGCGAGCGGGGCGTCGGCGTCGACGGCCAGGCTCTCGGCGAGGGTCGTCAGGTCCTCCGCCTCGATCGCCCGCCAGAAGTCCTCGTCGGCGGCGGTACGCCGGGCGGCGGGGGGACGGTAGGACCGCGTCGCGGCATTGATCCAGTAACGTCGATGATCGAAGGCGTACGTGGGCAGGTCGACCACACCTGGCCGGGCGCCGGTCTGGCCGTGGTAGGCAGCCCAGTCGACAGGCACACCCGCCACCCACAACTGCCCCAACGCCGCCGTCACCGCGGCGACCTCCGACTGGTCCCGCCGCGACGCCGGAACCCGCCGCACCCCCGCATCCGCGACGATCTCCGCCACCATCGCCGTCAACGTCGCATCCGGGCCGACCTCCAGGAAGGTGTCCACCCCCAGCGCCCGCAACGCCGCCACACCATCGGCGAAGCGCACCGGCTGCCGCACGTGCCGCACCCAGTAACCGGGATCGGTGATCTCAGCGGCGTCCGCGACCGCGCCGGTCACGTTCGACACGATCGGCACCCGCGGCGCCCGCCAGTCCAGCCCCGCCACCACCGACGCGAACTCCTCAAGCATCGGCTCCATCAACCGCGAGTGGAACGCGTGGCTGACCGCCAGTTCCTTCGTCCGCCAGCCCCGCTCACGGCAGGCCGCCACCACCGAGGCCACCTCAGCGGCGGCGCCCGAGACGACCACCGACGCGGGGCCGTTGACCGCCGCGACGTCGACTGACGCTCCCGCAGCGTCGATGATCTCCCGCACCGCGGTCTCGGGCGCGCCGACCGCCGCCATGACGCCGCCGGCGGGCAGCGCCTGCATCAACCGGCCCCGCGCCGCCACCAGCGTGCACGCGTCCGCCAGGGACAGCATCCCCGACACGTACGCGGCGGTCACCTCACCGATCGAGTGACCCGCCAGGTAGTCCGCCCGCACACCCCACGACGAGAGCAGCTCCCACAACGCCACCTCGACCGCGAACAGCCCCGACTGCGCGAACACGGTCTGATCCAACAGAGCAGCAGTCTCCGAACCCGCCTCCGCGAACACCACCTCGCCCAGCGCACGCGGCAGGTGCGGATCGATCTCCGCGCACACCGCGTCGAAGGACGCCGCGAAGACGGGGAACGCGTCGTACAGCACCCGGCCCATGCCCACGCGCTGCGAACCCTGGCCCGTGAAGAGCACCGCCCGGCGACCCGCCGACACCACACCCGACGACCGGCCCTCGGCAACCGCCGACAGGCCGGCGACCAGCTCGTCGACGTCCGAGCCCCACACCACCGCCCGGTGCTCCAGCGCGGCCCGGGTCGTCGCCAACGACCACGACACGTCCACCGGCGACAGGCCACGATCGCGCACGAACGACGCCAACCGCGCCGCCTGACCCGCCAGGCCCTGCTCGGAGCGCCCCGACACCATCCACGGCACCGGCAACCCGACGGCTGCGGCAGACGCCGCGGCGGGCTCCGGCTCCGCCTGTTCGATGATCACGTGCGCGTTCGTGCCGGAGATGCCGAACGACGACACGGCCGCCCTGCGCGCGCGGCCCGCACCCGGCCACTCGCGCGCCTGGGTCACCAGCTCCACGGCGCCCGACGCCCAGTCCACGTGCGACGAGGGCTCGTCCACGTGCAGCGTCGCCGGCACGGTCCCGTACCGCATGGCCATGATCATCTTGATGACGCCCGCCACCCCGGCGGCGGCCTGCGTGTGGCCGATGTTCGACTTCACCGACCCCAGGAGCAGCGCGTCCCGGTCGTCGCGGTCCTGCCCGTACGTGGCGAGCAGCGCCTGGGCCTCGATGGGGTCGCCCAGCGTCGTGCCCGTGCCGTGCGCCTCCACGACGTCGACGTCGGCGACGCCCAGCCGGGCGTTCGCGAGGGCCTGGCGGATCACCCGCTGCTGCGAGGGGCCGTTCGGCGCCGTCAACCCGTTCGACGCGCCGTCCTGGTTGACGGCCGTGCCCCGCACCACCGCCAGGATCCGGCGCCCGTCGCGCCGCGCGTCCGACAGCCGCTGCACCAGCAGCACGCCGACGCCCTCGGACCAGCCCGTGCCGTCCGCCGCGTCGGAGAACGACTTGCACCGGCCGTCGGGGGCCATGCCCCGCTGCCGGGAGAAGTCGATGAACGTCTCCGGGGTCGCCATCACGGTGACGCCGCCGGCCAGGGCGAGGTCGCATTCGCCCGACCGCAGGGCCTGCACCGCCAGGTGCAACGCCACAAGCGACGACGAACACGCCGTGTCCACCGTCACCGCCGGCCCCTCGAAGCCGAACGAGTACGCCACCCGGCCCGACAGCACGCTGCTGGCGGTGCCGACGCCGAGGTAGCCGTCGAGGGCCTCCGGAACGTCGGCCAGCCCGGCGGCGTGGTTGTGGTACATCATGCCGGCGAACACGCCGACGGGGCGGCCCCGCAGCGCGAGCGGGTCGATCCGGGCGTCCTCGATGGCCTCCCACGCGGTCTCCAGCAGCAGCCGCTGCTGCGGGTCCATGGCGAGCGCCTCGTGCGGCGAGATCTTGAACAGGGTGGCGTCGAAGTCGCCGGCGTCGGCCAGGAAGCCGCCCTCGCGGGCGTAGCTGCTGCCCCGGCGCGCGCCGGACGGGTCGTACAGGTCGTCGACGTCCCAGCCCCGGTCGGCGGGGAAGCCGGTGATGCCGTCCCCACCGGCCACGAGGAGGTCCCACAGCTGCTCGGGGCTGCGTACGCCGCCGGGGTAGCGGCAGCTCATGCCGACGATCGCGATCGGCTCGTCGAGCGCCGCGACGGCGGCGGTCGGGGCCGGCGGCGCACCGGCGGCGGTCCCGGTCTCGGCGTCCAGGTGCTCGGCCAGGGTGAGCGGGGTCGGGTGGTCGAAGACCAGGGTCGCCGGCAGGCGCAGGCCGGTCACCGCGCCCAGCCGGTTGCGCAGCTCGACGGCGGTCAGCGAGTCGAAGCCCAGCTCGGTGAACGGGCGTCCGGCCTCGACGGCGGCGGCGTCGGCGTACCCCAGCACCGCCGCGACCTGGTCGAGGACGAGCCGCAGCAGGGCCGCGGCGCGCTCGTCGCGGTCGAGCCCGGCCAGCCGTTCGGTCAGGGCGGCGGTCTCCGCCGGGCCCGACCGCGCGGCGCGACGCCGGGGCGCGCGGACCAGGCCGCGCAGGACCGACGGCAGGGTGCCCGCCTCGGCCTGGGCGCGCAGCGCCGGGCCGTCCAGCGCCATCGGCACCGTCGTGGGCAGGCCGGTGAGCAGGGCGGCGTCGAGCAGGGCGAGGCCGTCCTCCTGAGGAAGCGGCCGTACGCCGGCGCGGGCCAGCCGGTCGGTGTCGGTGCGGTCGAGGCCGGCGGTCATGCCGCCGCCCGACTCGACCCACGGTCCCCAGGCCAGGGAGTGTGCGGGGAGGCCCGCGGCCCGCCGCCGGTGCGCGAGCGCGTCCAGGAAGGCGTTGGCCGCCGCGTAGTTGGCCTGGCCCGGGCTGCCGGTCACGCCCGCCGCCGACGAGTAGGTGACGAAGAGCGCGAGGCCGTGCTCGGCGGTCAGCTCGTGCAAATGCGCGGCGGCATCCACCTTCGGCCGGAGCACCTCGTCGAGGGACTCGGCGGTGAGCGAGGTCAGGGTGCGGTCGGCCAGTACGCCGGCGGTGTGCACCACGCCGGTCAGCGGGTGCGCCGGGTCGATCCGGTCGAGCAGCGCGGCGAGGGCGTCGGGGTCGGCGGCGTCGCACGCCTCGACCGTCGCGGTGGCGCCCAGGTCGGCGAGGTCGGCGAGCAGGTCGGCGGCGCCGGCCGCGGCGGGCCCGCGCCTGTTGGTCAGCACCAGGTGGCGGACCCCGTGCCGGGCGACGAGGTGGCGGGCGACGAGCGCGCCCAGGGCGCCGGTGCCGCCGGTGACGAGCACCGTGCCGTCCGGGTCCAGCGCCGGCGCCGGCGCGTCGGGTTCCGGGGCGGCGACGAGCCGGGGCACCCGGACCACGCCGTCGCGCACGGCCGCCTGCGGCTCGTCGGCCGACAGCAGGCCGGCGAGGGCGGACGCGGAGCTCTCCTCGTCGTCGAGGTCGACGACCAGGAACCGGCCGGGGTGCTCGGCCTGGGCGGACCGGAGCAGGCCCCACACGGCGGCGCCGGCCAGGTCGGCGACGTCCGCGTCGTCGTCCACGGCGACCGCGCCGCGGGTGAGGACCACCAGCCGGGACCCGCCGGTGTGGCGCTCGGCGGCGAGCCAGCCCTGGAGCACGGCGAGGACCTCGGCGAGCAGGTCGTGGACCGGGCCGGGGCCGGCCGCGGCGGCGCCGGCCACCGGGTACAGCACGACGTCGGGCACCCCCGCGTCGCAGAGCGCGCCGAGGTCGGCGTGCCGGTCGGCGGTCACGCCGGCCGGCAGCGGCGCGGGGCGGTCGCCGAGCACCGCCCAGGTCGTGCCGTCGGGCGCGCCCACGCCGCCGGCGTGCCGGGGCCAGTCGAGGCGGAACAGCGAGCGACGCCACGGGGACCCGCCGGAGGTGAGTTCCCCGGCCGGCAGGGGCCGCAGCACCAGGGAACCGACCCGGGCGACGGGTTCGCCGGCGGCGTCCGCGACCAGCATGGCCACCGTGTCCGCGCCGGTGGGGGTCAGCCGTACCCGCAGCGTGTCCGCGCCGTGGGCGGACAGCGTCACGTCCGACCAGGCGAACGGCAGCCGGGCCTCGCCGGGGTCGACGATGCCGAGCCCGACCGCCTGCACGGCGGCGTCGAGCAGGGCCGGGTGCAGCCCGTACGCGCCGGCGTCGTCGGCCGCCGGCTCGGGCAGCGCCACCTCGGCGTACACGTCGGTGCCGGCCCGCCAGGCGGCGCGCAGCCCCTGGAAGGCGGGGCCGTACGCGAACCCGGCCCGCGCCGCCCGCCCGGTCAGCTCCGACACGTCGAGGGCGGTGGCGCCGGTCGGCGGCCAGTCCGCCAGCGTGGCGCCGCCGTCCCCGTGCGCCGGGGCGAGCAGGCCGGTGGCGTGCCGGACCCACAGGTCGTCGGTGCCGGAGCGGCGGGCGTGGACGGTCACCTGCCACGCCTCGCCGCCGGCACGCTCGGCGGCCACCTGCACGTCGACGCCGCCGGTCTCCGGCAGCACCAGCGGCGCCTGGAGGGTCAGCTCGGCGAGCCGGTCGGCGCCGACCTCCGCGCCGGCGCGCAGCGCCAGCTCCACGAACCCCGTTCCGGGGAAGAGCACCACGTCGCGTACGGCGTGCTCGGCCAGCCAGGGCTGGCTCTCCACCGACAGCCGGCCGGTGAGCGTCACCTCGTCGCCGTCGGCCGAGCGGAACACCGCGCCGAGCAGCGGGTGGCCGGTCGGGGTCAGTCCGGCGGCGGTCACGTCGGCGGCCTGCGGCAGGGGCAGCAGCCAGTAGCGCTCGCGCTGGAACGCGTACGTGGGCAGGTCGACCGGCGCGGGCGGGCCGTCGAACAGGGCCGCCCAGTCCACCGGCACGCCCCGGGCCCAGACGGTGGCCGCGGCGGCCAGCGCCGTCGCCGCCTCGTCGTGTTCGGCGCGCAGCATCGGGGCGCACACCGCCTGGTCCGCGCCGACGATCTCCTGGGTCAGCGCGGAGAGCACCCCGCCCGGCCCCACCTCGACGTACGCGCCCACCCCGAGTTCACGCAGGGTCGCCACGGCGGCCTCGAAGCGGACGGTGTCGCGGACGTTGCGCAGCCAGTACGCCGGGGAGCGCACCTCGTCGGGGTCGAGCACCGCGCCCGTCACGGTGGAGACCACGGGGATCCGGGGCGCGGCGAAGGTCAACTGCCCGAGCACGTCGCCGAACGCGTCGAGCATCGGGTCCATCCGGGCGGAGTGGAACGCGTGGCTGACCCGCAGCCGCTTCGTGCTGCGGCCGAGGGCCGCGAAGTGCGCGGCGACCGCCAGCACGGCGTCCTCGTCGCCGGAGACGACGACGGACTCCGGGCCGTTGACGGCGGCCAGCCCCGCGCCGGCCGCGTCGCCGGCGGTGTCCAGGTGCTGGCGTACCTCCGCCTCGGTGGCGCGGATCGACACCATCGCCCCGCCGGTGGGCAGGGCCTGCATCAGGGTGCCCCGGGCGGCGACCAGCCGGGCGGCGTCGGGCAGCGACAGCACGCCGGCGACGTGCGCGGCGGCCACCTCGCCGACCGAGTGGCCGGCCACGAAGTCCGGCACGACGCCCCACGACTCGGCGAGCCGGTAGGCCGCCACCTCGACGGCGAACAGCGCCGCCTGGGCGTAGCCGGTGCGGTCGAGCACCTCGGCGGGACCGTCGAGCACGGCGCGCAGCGGCCGGTCGAGGTGCCTGTCCAGCTCGGCGCAGGCGGCGTCGAAGGCCGCGGCGAAGACCGGGAACGCCGCGTACAACTGGCGGCCCATGCCGACGCGCTGGGCGCCCTGCCCGGTGCAGAGCACGGCGACGCGGGTGGGGCTGGCGACCCCGCGCCGCACGGACGCCGCCGGGACACCGTCGGCGAGCGCGCCGAGCCCGGCGACCAGCTCGTCCCGGTCGGCCCCGAGCACCACCGCCCGGTGTTCGAGGACGGACCGGCCGGTGGCCAGGGCCCGGCCCACGGCGGCCGGCGCGGCGTCGGGGTGCTCGGCGAGCCAGGAGCGCAGCCGGTCGGCCTGGGCGCCGAGCGCGGCGGCGCTGCGCGCGGAGACGACCCACGGCAGCGGGTCGGGCCCGGCGACGGCGTCGCTGCCGGCGGCCGGCTGCGGCGCGGGCGGGGCGGCCTCGACGATGACGTGGGCGTTGGTGCCGCTGACGCCGAAGGAGGAGACGCCGGCCCGCAGGGGCCGGGAGCCACGCGGCCACGGGCGCGGCTCGCGGAGCAGGCTCACCGCGCCGGCCGACCAGTCGACGTGCGGGGACGGCTCGTCGACGTGCAGGGTCCGCGGCAGGACGCCGTGGCGCATCGCCATGACCATCTTGATCACGCCGGCGACGCCGGCCGCGGCCTGGGTGTGCCCGAGGTTGGACTTGATCGAGCCGAGCCAGAGGGGCTGGTCCTCGGCCCGGTCCCGGCCGTACGTGGCGAGCAGCGCCTGCGCCTCGATGGGGTCGCCGAGGCGGGTGCCGGTGCCGTGGGCCTCCACCGCGTCCACGTCGGCCGGGGAGAGCCGGGCGTTCGCGAGGGCCTGGCGGATCACCCGCTGCTGCGACGGGCCGTGCGGCGCGGTGAGGCCGTTGGAGGCGCCGTCCTGGTTGACGGCCGTGCCACGTACGACGGCGAGCACCGGGTGGCCGTTGCGCTGGGCGTCGGAGAGGCGCTCCAGCAGCAGCAGGCCGGCGCCCTCGCTCCAGCCGGTGCCGTCGGCGGCGGCGGCGAAGGACTTGCAGCGCCCGTCCGGGGACAGGCCGCGCTGGCGGCTGAAGCCGACGAACGTGTCGGGGCTGGACATGACGGTGACGCCGCCGGCCAGCGCGAGCGTGCACTCGCCGGAGCGCAGGGCCTGCACGGCGAGGTGCATCGCCACCAGCGAGGACGAGCAGGCGGTGTCGACGGTCACCGCCGGGCCCTCGAACCCGAAGGTGTACGCGATCCGGCCGGAGACGACGCTGCCGTGGTTGCCGGTGCCGACGAACGCCTCGACCTCCTCCGGCACCCCGTTGAGGCGGGAGACGTAGTCGTGGTACATGACGCCGGTGAAGACGCCGGTGCGGCTGCCCTTGAGCGAGTCGGCGGCGATGCCGGCCCGCTCGACCGCTTCCCAGGCGACCTCGAGCAGCAGCCGCTGCTGCGGGTCCATCGCCAGCGCCTCGCGCGGCGAGATGCCGAAGAACCCGCCGTCGAACTCGCCGGCGTCGTGCAGGAAGCCGCCCTCGCGGGTGTACGACTTGCCGTGCGCGTCCGGGTCGGGGTCGTAGAGGTTCTCCACGTCCCAGCCCCGGTCCGCCGGGAACGGCGTGACGGCGTCGACGCCGGACTCGACCAGCCGCCACAGGGCCTCGGGGGTCCGCACCCCGCCCGGGTAGCGGCAGCCCATCCCCACGATCGCGATCGGCTCGTGGTTCTGCTCGTCGACGGCCCTCAGGCGTTCGCTGGTCTCGTGCAGGTCAGCGGTGACGCGCTTGAGGTACTCGCGGAGCTTGGCTTCGTTCGCCATCGGGTTGATCACCTGTCGCTAAGGGGCAAGCGGCGGACTCGTGGTCAGGATCGGCCGAACTTCTGGTCGATGAAGTCGAACAGCTCGTCGTCCGAGGCCTCGTCGAGGGCCTGGCTGACGTCGGCCGGCCGATCGGTGGCGTCGCTCCACCTGGTGACCAGCGCCCGGAGGCGGACCGCCACGGCGGTGCGCGTCTCCTCGTCGCCGGCCAGTCGTTCCAGCTCCTCCGGCCCGGTCGCGGCGAACGCGGCCTCCAGCCGGTCCAGCTCGGCCAGCAGGCCCGCTTCCGGCGCCGGCGGGGCGGCGTCGACAAGCAGGAAGTCGGCGAGGGCGGCGGGCGTGGGGCAGTCGAAGATCAGGCTCGCCGGCAGCCGGATCCCGGTGAGGGCGGTCAGCCGGTTGCGCAGCTCCACCGCCGTCAGCGAGTCGAAGCCGAGGCCGGTGAACGTCTGCCCGGAGGGCACGACGGTGGCCGGCGGGTAGCCGAGCACCTCGATGACCTGCGCCTTGACCAGGTCCTCCACCAGCCGGCCACGCTCCGCCTCGGGCGTGCCGGCCAGGCGCTGCGCGAAGGACGGTCCGCCGCCGTCGCCGCCGCCGGCGACGGCGCGCCGCCGGGCCCGGACCAGGCCGCGCAGCGGCGCCGGGAGCTGGCCGGCGTCGGCCTGGCGGCGCAACGCGGCGGGGTCGAGCAGCGCCGGCACCAGGTGGGGGCGGCCGCCGCGCAGGCTGGCGTCGAAGAGGCGCAGCGCCAGGTCGGTGTCGAGCGGGCTGAGGCCGTTGCGGCTCATCCGCTGCCGCTGGGCGGCGTCGAGGGCGCCGGTCATCCCGCTGTCGGCGGCCCAGAGGCCCCAGGCCAGGGAGGTGGCGGCGAGGCCCGCGGCGCGCCGGTGCTGGGCGAGGCCGTCCAGGAACGCGTTCGCGGCGGCGTAGTTGCCCTGCCCGGGGCCGCCGAGGACGCCGGCGACCGACGAGAAGAGGACGAACATCGCCAGGTTCCGCCCCCGGGTCAGCTCGTGCAGGTGCCAGGCGGCGTCGGCCTTGGCGGAGAGCACGGCGGACATCCGCTCGGGGGTCAGCGCCGAGATCACCGCGTCGTCGAGGACGCCGGCGGCGTGGACGACGCCGGTGAGCGGGTGCTCGGCGGGGACGTCGGCCAGCAGTGCGGCGAGGGAGTCCCGGTCCGCCACGTCGCCGGCCGCCAGCCGGACCTGCGCGCCCAGCGCGGTCAGCTCGGTCAGCAGCTCCGTCGCGCCGGGGGCGTCCGATCCGCGCCGGCTGACGAGCAGCAGCCGGCGCACCTTGTGCGTGCTGACCAGGTGCCGGGCCAGCAGGCCGCCGAGGGCGCCGGTGGCCCCGGTGACCAGGACCGTCCCGTCGGGGTCGAGGTCGGCGCCCAGCGCCGGGTCGAGGACGGCGGGCGTGAGCCGGGGTGCCAGCACCCGCACGTCCCGGACCGCCAGTTGGGGTTCGCCGGTGGCGACCGCGCGGGCCACCAGGTCCACCGTGCCGGGCTCCGCTCGCCGCGCCTCGTCGAGGTCCACCAGCACGAAGCGGCCGGGGTGTTCCGCCTGGGCCGAGCGCAGCAGGCCCCAGACCGCCGCGCCGGCCAGGTCGGTCGTGCGGCCGGTGTCGCCGGCGGGGACGGCCCCCCGGGTCAGCACGACCAGTTGCCGCTCCGCCAGCCGGTCGTCGGCGAGCCAGCCCTGCACGGCGGTCAGCACGGCGGCGAGCCGGGTCCGGGTGGCGGCGGGGACCGGGGCGCGCTCGTCGTCGGCGTACGCGGCGAGCAGCACCAGCTCCGTGTCGAGCAGGCCGACGTCGACCGCGTCGGCCAGCTCGGCGAGCCCGTACCGGGCGAGTGCCGCCAGGTCGGACGGGGCGTCGCCGAGGAGCACCGCGCCAGCGGTCGCCGGGGAGCCCGCCGGGACGCTCTGCCAGGCGACGTCGTACAGGGAGTCGACGCCCGCGTCGGCGCCGCGTACCTGCTCGGCGGTCACGGGGCGGGAGACCAGGGTGCCGATCCGGGCGACGGGGGCGCCGGCCGGGTCGGCCAGGGTCAGGGTGACCCCGCCGCCGCTGCGCCGGGCGCGTACCCGCAGCGTGGTCGCGCCGACCGCCGAGAGGGTGACGCCGGTCCAGGCGAAGGGCAGGCGTACGCCGGACGCCTCCTGGTCGGCGTCGAGCAGGCCGACGACGTGCAGGGCCGCGTCCAGCAGTGCGGGGTGGATGCCGAAGCCGGTGACCTCGGTGCCGTCGGGCACCGCCACCTCGGCGCAGACCTCGTCGTCGGTACGCCAGACGGCGCGCAGGCCACGGAAGAGCGGGCCGTACTCGACGCCCAGGCGGGACAGCTCGGTGTAGACCTCGTCGACCGCGACGACGGTGCCGGACGTGGGCGGCCAGGGCGCCGGCTCGACCCCGTCGGGCTGCGGTGCGGCGGGTGCGAGGACGCCCGCCGCGTGGCGGTCCCACTCCCCGTCCGGGTCGGCGGCGGCCCGCGAGTGGATGGTGACCGGCCGGCGTCCCTCCTCGTCCGCCGTGCCCAGCTTCACCTGCACCGACCGGGCGTCCTGCCCGGTGAGCGCCAGCGGCGCCTCCAGGGTCAGCTCGTCGAGGGTGTCGCAGCCGACCTGCGCGCCCGCGTGCAGGACCATCTCGACCAGGGCGGCGCCGGGCACCACGACCGAGTCCCAGACGACGTGCTCGGCGAGCCACGGGTGGGTACGCGCGGAGAGTTCGGTGCCGAAGAGCCGCACGTCGTCGTCGGCCACGCGTACGGCGGCGCCGAGCAGCGCGTGGTCGACGGGGCGGGCGCCGAGCCCGGGCGCGCCCGCGCCGCCGGCGGTGGTGTTGAGCCAGTAGCGCTGGTGGTCGAAGGCGTACGTGGGCAGGGCGACCGTGCGGGGGCGGGCCCCGGCAGCGGTGAGGTAGCCGGTCCAGTCGACGTGGCCGCCGGTGACGTACCGCTCGGCGAGGGCGGTGCGCAGCGTGTCGGGCTCGGGGTGGTTGGCTCGCAGCGTGGCGGTGAACCGGACGTCGCCGGTCGCCTCGACGCACTCCTGGGCCATCGCGGTGAGCACGGCGTCGGGGCCGACCTCCAGGAAGTGCGTCACGTCCTGCTCGTGCAGGGTCCGTACGGCGTCAGCGAAGCGCACGGGCTGCCGCACGTGCCGCACCCAGTAGTCGGGATCGGTGATCTCTGCGGCGTCCGCCACCGCGCCGGTCACGTTCGACACGATCGGGATCCTCGGCTGCTGCCAGTCCAGCCCCGCCACCACCGACCGGAACTCGTCGAGCATCGGCTCCATCAACCGCGAATGGAACGCGTGACTGACCGCGAGTTCCTTGACCCGCCAACCCCGCTCCCGGGCGGTCGCCACCACCGAGGCCACCTCGCCCGCGGCACCCGACACCACCACCGACGCCGGACCGTTGACCGCCGCTATGTCCACCGCCGCGCCTGACGCGCCGATGATCTCCCGCACATCGGCCTCAGCCGCACCCACCGCCGCCATGACGCCGCCAGCGGGCAGCGCCTGCATCAACCTGCCCCGCGCCGCCACCAGCGTGCACGCGTCCGCCAGGGACAACATCCCCGACACGTACGCCGCCGTCACCTCACCGATCGAGTGACCCACCAGGAATTCCGCCCGCACACCCCACGACGAGAGCAGCTCCCACAACGCCACCTCGACCGCGAACAGCCCCGACTGCGCGAACACGGTCTGATCCAACAGAGCAGCAGTCTCCGAACCCGCCTCCGCGAACACCACCTCGCGCAGCGCACGCGGCAGACGCGGATCGATCTCCGCGCACACCTCGTCGAACGACGCCGCGAAGACCGGGAACGCGTCGTACAGCTCCCGGCCCATGCCGGCGCGCTGCGAACCCTGGCCCGTGAACAACACCGCCCGACGACCCGCCGACACCACACCCGACACCGCCGGCCCGCCCTCGGCGACCGCCGACAGACCGGCAACCAGCTCGTCCACCGACGAGCCCCACACCACCGCCCGGTGCTCCAACGCGGCCCGGGTCGTCGCCAACGACCACGACACGTCCGCCACCGCAAGATCGGACCGGGACCGCACGAACGACGCCAACCGCGCCGCCTGACCCGCCAGAGCACGCTCGGAGCGACCCGAGACCACCCACGGCACCGGCAACCCCGGGGGGCCCGCCGCCGGATCCGCCTCGATCCCGGGATCGGTCTCGGGCTCGGGCTCCGGCTGCTCCAGGATCACGTGCGCGTTCGTGCCGGAGATGCCGAACGACGACACGCCCGCCCGCCGGGGACGCTCCACCGCCGGCCACTCACGCGTCCGCGTCACCAGCTCCACGGCACCCGCCGCCCAGTCCACGTGCGACGACGGCGCGTCCACGTGCAGCGTCGCCGGCACCACACCCGCCCGCATCGCCGAGATCATCTTGATGATCCCGGCCACCCCGGCAGCCGCCTGCGTGTGACCGAGGTTCGACTTCACCGACCCCAGCAACAACGGCACATCCCGGCCCTGCCCGTACGTCGCCAGCAGCGCCTGCGCCTCGATCGGATCGCCCAGCGTCGTGCCGGTGCCGTGCGCCTCCACCACGTCCACGTCGGCCGTGGACAGACCCGCACTCGCGAGGGCCTGCCGGATCACCCGCTGCTGCGAGGGGCCGTTCGGCGCCGTCAAACCGTTCGACGCGCCGTCCTGGTTCACGGCCGTGCCCCGTACCACCGCCAGGATCTGGCGGCCGTCACGTTGCGCGTCCGACAGCCGCTGCACCAGCAGCATCCCGACGCCCTCGGCGAGGGCCGTGCCGTCCGCCGCGTCGGCGAACGCCCGGCACCGGGCCACCGGGGAGAGGTTGCCCTGCCGGGTGAAGTCGACGAACACCGCCGGGGTGGGCATCACCGTCACGCCGCCGGCCAGGGCCAGGTCGCACTCGCCCGACCGCAGCGCCTGCACCGCCAGGTGCAACGCCACAAGCGACGACGAACACGCCGTGTCCACCGTCACCGCCGGGCCCTCGAACCCGAACGAGTACGCCACCCGACCCGAGGCGATGCTGCCCGCGTTGCCGAGACCCAGGTAGTCCTCGACGCCCGCCGGCGGGGTCTCCGGCGGGTGGGCGTACCCGCTGTGGGTCATGCCGGCGAAGACCCCGACGCGGGCGCCCCTCAGGCTGGTGGGGTCGATGCCCGCCGACTCGACGGCCTCCCACGAGGTCTCCAGCAGCAGCCGCTGCTGCGGGTCCATGGCGAGGGCCTCGCGCGGCGAGACGCCGAACAGCCGGGGGTCGAACTCGGCGGCGTCGGGCACGAAGCCGCCCTCGCGTACCGAGGAGGTGCCCGGCCGGGACCGCTCGGGGTCGTAGAGCGCGTCCAGGTCCCAGCCACGGTCGGTGGGGAAGGAGGCGATGGCGTCGCCGCCGGCCGCGACGAGGTCCCACAGCTCCTCGGCCGTGCGTACGCCGCCCGGGAACCGGCAGCCGGTGCCGACGATCGCGATGGGCTGCTGCGCATCGGCCTCGACGTCACGGAGCCGTTGCCGGGTCCGCCGCAGGTCGGCGGTGACTCTCTTCAGGTACTCCCGGAGCTTGTCTTCGGTGTCCATCAACCCAGCCCATCGCGATTCACGGCGGAGACTCGACGTAAGCGACGGTACGAATGCGCAGAAGTCTCAGGCGACACCTGTATCTGTCGTTCGGCTCGCTCGGCCGAGAGCCACGCAGATCCCCATCTGCGGGGAGAAGTTATTGGGTGTGCGCGAGCGCGGACAACCCCTAACCAGGCAACGGGCCAGCTAGGGGTGTCCGGTCCCCACCCGTCGCACTAGCGTCGCCTCGACCGGGTCCGTGCAGATCCGGTCGGGAAACGCAGCCGCTGGAAGGACCGCCAAGGATGACCACGCCAAATACCGACAACGGCTTGTGGGTGCGACGCTTCCACCCGGCTCCGGGTGGCGCCAGGCGGTTGGTGTGCCTGCCCCACGCCGGCGGGTCGGCCAGCTTCTACTTCCCCGTCTCCCGCAGCCTCTCCCCCGCCGTCGAGGTGCTGTCGATCCAGTACCCGGGCCGGCAGGACCGCCGCCACGAGAAGTGCATCGGTGACATCCACCAGCTCGCGCGGGAGGTCTTCACCGTGCTGCGGCCGTGGCTGGACGAGCCGGTGGCCATCTTCGGGCACAGCATGGGGGCCAGCGTCGGCTTCGAACTCGCCCGGCTGATCGAGCAGGACGGCGGTACGGCGGCGCACCTGTTCGCGTCCGGACGCCGCGCGCCGTCGCAGGCGCGGCACGAGACGGTGCACCTGCTCGACGACGAGGGCCTGCTGGCCGACGTCCGGAAGCTCAGCGGCACCAACTCCGCCGTCCTCGGGGACCCGGAGATGCTGCGGGCCGCGCTGCCGGCGATCCGCAGCGACTACCGGGCGGCGGAGACCTACACCTACCGGCCGGGTCCGCCGCTGAGCTGCCCGATCACCGTCTTCACCGGCGACGACGACCCGAAGACGACGGTCGAGGAGGCCCGGGCCTGGTCGACCCACACCACCGGGCCGTTCGACCTGAAGGTCTACCCGGGCGGGCACTTCTTCCTGGCCGAGCACCAGCCGGCGGTCCTGCGGGCCATCTCGACGGCCCTGACCGCGGCGCCCGCCGTCTGATCCCACGGACGAGGGGCCCGTCCACCGGTGTCACGACCGGTCGGCGGGCCCCTCGTCCGTGCGGGGCGTCACCGCTTGTGGCCGACCGCGATCACGTAGTCGAGCTGCGCCATCTCGCGCTTCATGAGGTCCTGGTTCTTCCAGTGCGCGGCCATGCTCTTGCGCACGGCGGGCTTGACGACGGCGCGGAACTCGGGGTCGTTGGTCCGTCCCGCCATGTACGCCCGCCAGCCCTCCCAGGTGCGCTCCTTGATCGAGTGCACCTCCGGGTTGGCGAAGCCGGCCTCGACCAGCTCCTGCCGGTACGTGTCCCGGTCGTGCCAGTTCTCCTTCGGGATGCTGAACTTGACGAAGCTCAGCGGGCCGGACTGGATGGCCGCGCGGACGACGTCCCCGCTGACCGGGATGATGTCGGCCGTGGCCAGCACGCCACCCGGGCGCAGCACCCGCAGCGCCTCGGCGAAGAACGCGCTGCGCGGGTAGAAGTGGAAGGCAGACTCCAGGGCGACGACCCGGTCGAAGGTGTTGTCCTCGAAGGGCAGTTCGGTGGCGCTGCCCAGCCGGAAGTCGGTGCGGTCCGCGAGGCCCTCCTCCTGCGCCCGGCGCTGCGCCGCCTCGACGTGGTGCGGGGTGATGTTGAGCCCGTACACCTTGGCGACCCGGCGCTCGCGCAGCCACTTGAAGTCCTGGTCGGCGTAGCCGAAGCCCACGTCGAGGACGGTGTCGTCCGGCTTGAGCCCGGCGGCGTCGGCCAGCTTGTCAGCCAGCGCCTCGGCGGCCGTGTCGAGGTCGGTGACGCCGTCCTCCCAGTAGCCCACGTTCATGTAGTGCGTGCGGCGGGCCGCGAACTCGACGTCGGGCGACTGGATCTCGTAGAAGCGCCGGACCCGGGTGATGGGGTCG
The DNA here is from genome assembly GCF_043198195.1 of Micromonospora sp. NPDC048868. Taxonomy (NCBI): domain Bacteria; kingdom Bacillati; phylum Actinomycetota; class Actinomycetes; order Micromonosporales; family Micromonosporaceae; genus Micromonospora; species Micromonospora sp. NPDC048868. The sequence goes on along the minus strand of NZ_JBICUN010000019.1, from coordinate 125,461 downwards.
GCGGTGAAGACCGTGCGGATCGCCCGGCCGGCGATCTTCAGGTTCTCGAACATGTGGGTTCCTTCCGAGGGGTGGATGCCGATCAGCCGCGCCGGACCTGCTGGCGCAGGTCCTCGACGAGCGCGGGTACACCGGCCGGGTCGGCTGCCGTGCCGAAGACGTAGAAGTCGGGCCGGACGAGCACCGCGACGGCGTCGTACCGCTTGAGGTGGGACAGGTACACGTCGTCGAGGTCGAAGGCGGTCGGCGCGGCGCCGGGCCCGGGGGCGGGCGCGCCGGCGGGGACGACCCGGACGACCCGGGCGTCGAGCGAGTCCAGGAAGGCCCGGGCGTCCGCGTCGAGCAGGTCGTCGGGGTCCTCGGCGCAGACCAGGACGAAGCCGGTGCCGACGACCTCGTCGAAGAGGCCGGCGCGACCGTCGACCTCGACGCGGCCCTGCGGCATCGGCACGCCCGCGCCGGCCGCCGGGGCCTCGGCCGTACGGGCGTGCAGGACCCCGCCGGCCAGGGGTTCCAGCAGGGAACGGGTACGCGGCCGGGAGGTGCGCCGGCGCAGTTCGGCGAGCATGACGGCGTCCCGGCCGGCGGCGGCGGTGCGGTCGGTCTCGCAGATCACCGTGCCCGAGTCCATGGACATCCGGATGGCGTGCTGCACGTGCGCGCAGCGCTCCTCCTGGTAGGTGTCCAGCAGCGCCTCGTCGGCCAGGCCGCGGTGCACCAGGTCGAGCTTCCAGGCGAGGTTGAGGGCGTCGCGGAAACCCGAGCTCATGCCCTGCCCCATGAACGGCGGCATCACGTGCGCCGCGTCGCCGGCGATCAGGATCCGGCCGGAGCGCCAGCGGTCGGCCGAGCAGGCCTGGGTGGTGTAGACGCCGTACCGTTCCAGGGTCGCGTTGTCGGGCGTGATGTCGAAGAGGCCGAGCAGCCGCCACACGCTCTCGACGGTCTCGAACTCCTCCCGGCTCTCCCCCGGCACCCGCATGAACTCCCACCGCCGGTGCCCCGGGCCGGCCGACACGGCCGTGCGGGGGCGCGCCGGGTCGCAGACCTGGAGGTTGTTCGGCTTGAACTCGCGGGCCTCGTGCGGCACCACGTCGCAGACCAGCCAGTCGTACGTGAAGCCGAGGTCGGTGACGCCGCTGCCCAGGTGTTCCCGGACGAAGCTGTTGGCCCCGTCGCAGCCGACGACCCAGCGGGCCGCGCGGACCTCCTCGCCCTCCGGGCCGGCGATGGTGACCTCGACCCGGTCGTCGTGCTCGACCAGGCCGGTCACCTGGTGCGGGCGCAGCACCGTCACGCCCGGCAGCTCCGCTCCCCGCTCGGCGAGCAGCGCCTCCAGCCCGGGCTGGTAGAAGGAGACCGAGTCGGGCCAGCCCATCGGGCCGTCGCCGGTCACCTTGACGTGCAGCAGGGTCCGGCCGAAGCCGTTCTTGAAGGTGTACTCGCCCGACGACTCCACCACCGGTCCGAGCCGGTCGGCGACCCCGGCGGCGGCCAGGATGCGGCTCGCCTCCCCGTCGTACGAGACCGCACGCGGGAAGTTGTACGGGGTGGCCCAGCGCTCGACCGCCGTGACGGTGAGCCCGCGCTGCGCCAGCAGGATCGAGAGCATCTCACCGACGGGGCCGTAGCCCACGATCAGGACGTCGGTCATCAGCATCGGTATCGGTTCCTCGGGGGTCGGTCGGACACGGTGTCGGAAGGAACGGCTCGCGCCGTACGGGGCGGCCGGACGGCCATCAGAGACCGAGTTCGGAGTCGATGAGGTCGAAGAGGTCGTCGTCGCTGGCCAGTTCGAGGTCGAGGTCGGGGTCGCCGCCCGAGCCGGCGCGCATCGTCCGCCACTTGGCGATGAGCACCTCCAGCCGGGAGCCGATCTGGTCGTGCAGCTCCGCCTCGACGCTGGCCTCGGTCAGCGACCGTTCCAGGTTCTCCAGGTCCGTGAGGACCGGCGGAACCTCCGGGCCGGTGTCCGGCGCCAGCTGCGACACCAGGAACGTGGCCAGCTCGTTCGGGTCCGGGTAGTCGAAGATCAGCGTGGCCGGCAGGCGCAGACCGGTCGCCGTGGTCAGCCGGTTGCGCAGCTCGACGGCGGTCAACGAGTCGAAGCCGATCTGGCTGAACGCCCGCCCGGGGGCGACCGCCGCGCGGCTGCCGTGCCCGAGCACGCTCGCCGCCTGCTCGCGTACCAGGTCGACCACCAGGGTGTGGCGGTCGGGCCCGGCCAGGGTCGCCAGTTCGTCGGCGAGGGTGCGCCCGCCGCCGGTCGGGGCGCTCGACCGGGCGCTCGGCCGTTCCCGCCGCATGAGCCCGCGCAGCAGGGCCGGGGGCCGCTCGACCCGCTCGCCGAGCGCGGCGACGTCGATCCTGGTCGGCACGAGCACCGGCTCGGCCAGCCGCAGGCCCGCGTCGAACAGGGCCATCCCCAGGTCGGACGGGATCGCGAGCTGCCCGTCGCGGGCGGTGATCCGGGGGTCGGTCCGGTCCAGCTTGGCGGTCATCTCGCTGGCCTGCTCCCACAGTCCCCACGCGAACGACCGGCCCGGCAGGCCCTCGGCCCGGCGCGCCAGGGCGAGCGCGTCGAGGAACGCGTTGGCCGCCGCGTAGTTGGCCTGACCGGGTACGCCGAAGACGCCCGCGCCGGAGGAGAACAGCACGAACCCGGCGAGGTCGAGGTGGCGGGTGAGCTCGTGCAGGTGCCACGCGGCGTCGAGCTTCGGCGCGAACACCGTGTCGACGCGCTGCGGGGTGAGGGCGGTGACGATCCCGTCGTCGAGCACCCCGGCGAGGTGCACGACCGCGGTCAACGGGTGCCGGGCCGGTACCGCGTCCAGGACCCGGGCCAGGCTGCCCCGGTCGGCCACGTCGGCCGCCACCACCGTGGCCTCGGCGCCCAGGGAGCGCAGTTCGGCGACCGTCTCGGCCGCGCCAGGGGCCCGCTCGCCGCGGCGGCTGACCAGCAGCAGCCGCCGTACGCCGTGCGTCTCGACCAGCCGCCGGGCGACCAGCCCGCCGAGGGTTCCGGTCCCGCCGGTCAGCAGCACGGTGCCGTCGGGGTCCCACGCCCGGGGCATGGTGAGCACCACCTTGCCGACGTGCCGGGCCTGGCTGACGTGCCGGAACGCCTCCGGCGCCTGGCGGACGTCCCACACCTGCGTGGGCAGCGGGGTGAGCGTCCCTCCCTCGAAGAGCCCGAGCAGCTCGACGAGCATGCGCTGCACCTCGTCGGGGTCCTCCAGGGTCAGGTCGAAGGCGGTGTAGGCCACCCCCGGGTGGTCGACGGCGACCTGGGCGGCGTCGCGGATGTCGGTCTTGCCCATCTCGATGAACCGCCCGCCGCGCGGCAGCAGCCGCAGCGAGGCGTCGACGAACTCGCGGGCCAGCGAGTCCAGCACCACGTCGACGCCCCGTCCGCCGGTGGCCTCGGCGAACCGGTTCTCGAAGTCGAGGGTCCGGGACGAGGCGATCCGGTCCTCGGCGAGGCCCATCGAGCGCAGGGCGTCCCACTTGGCGGGGCTGGCGGTGGCGTAGACGTCGGCGCCGAGGTGCCGGGCGAGCTGCACGGCGGCCATGCCGACGCCGCCGGCCGCCGCGTGCACCAGCACCGACTCGCCCCGGCCGAGCCCGGCCAGGTTGACCAGGCCGTGGTAGGCGGTCAGGAAGACCACCGGCACGGAGGCGGCCTCCACGTACGACCAGCCGGCCGGCATCGGGGCCAGCAGGCGGCGGTCGGTGACCGCGACGGGCCCGAAGCAGCCCACGAAGACCCCGAACACCCGGTCGCCGGGGCGCAGGTCGGTCACCTCGGCGCCCACCTCGACGACCTCGCCGGCGCCCTCGCCGCCGAGCGGCCCCGCGTCGCCCGGGTAGAGGCCGAGCGCGTTGAGCACGTCGCGGAAGTTCAGGCCGGCGGCGCGGACGCGTACCCGGACCTCGCGGGGGCCGAGAGCGGCGTCGGCGGCGTCGGTCGGGACCAAAGTGAGGTTCTCCAGGCTGCCCCGCACCGGCGCGTCCAACCGCCACGCGGCGGCGGGCGGTGCGGCGAGTTCGCCCGCCGAGCCGGCCCGCGCCAGCCGCGGCACGTACGCCGTGCCGCCCCGGATCGCGGCCTGCGGCTCGTTCGCCGCCAGCACGGCGGCGACCTGGTCGGGGCCGATCCCGTCGCCGTCGACGTCGACGATGACGACCTGGCCCGGGTTCTCCGACTGGGCGGAGCGGACCAGGCCCCACGCCGCCGCGGCGGCCGGGTCGGTCACCTCGCCGGCGTGGTGCACGGCCACCGCGCCCCGGGTCACCAGCAGCAGCCGCGACGCCGCCCAGCGGGGCTCCGTGAGCCAGCGCCGGACGAGGTCGAGGGCGCGGACGGCGGCGTGCCGCGCCGCGGCGGGAGTGGGCTGCGCGGGTTCCGCGTCGAGCGGCACGAGCACGGCCCCGGGCAGGGCCAGTCCCGCGTCGACGGCGTCGGCGAGCCCGTCCAGCCCGGGGTGCAGCCCGAAGCCGTCCAGGCCGGGGGCGACGGCCACGGCCTCGACCGGGGTGGCCGCGTCGGCCGGCGGCAGCGGCGTCCAGTCGAGCCGGAACAGGGCGTCGCGGGTGGCGCGGTCGTCGGTGACGGCCAGCTCGGCGGCGGAGATCGGCCGCATCGTCAGGGCGGTCACCTCGGCGACCGGGGCGCCGGTCGGGTCGGCGACGGTCAGCGCGATGGCGTGCGGTCCCACCTGGGTGAGCCGTACGCGCAGGGCGGTCGCCCCGGTGGCGTGCAGGCTGACGCCGTTCCAGGCGAACGGCAGCAGCAGCCGGCCGGCCCCGGCCCCGGCGAGGCCGCCGAAGTGCGCGGCGTGCAGGGCGGCGTCGAACAGGGCCGGGTGCAGGCCGTACCGGTCGGCGTCGACCCGCTGGGCCGCCGGCAGCTCCACCTCGGCGTAGACCTCGTCGCCGCTGGTCCACACCGCGCGCAGCCCCTGGAACGCCGGCCCGTACGCGTAGCCGTCGGCTGCCAGGCCGGCGTAGAAGCCGGTCAGGTCGACGGGGCGGGCGTCGCGCGGCGGCCACGTGGTGGGCTGCGGCGACGCGGCGGGCTGGTCGGCGGAGAGGGTGGCGCTGGCGTGCCGGGTCCACGGCCCCGCGGCCGGGCCGTCGGCGGGCCGGGAGTGCACGGTCACCGGGCGGCGTCCGTCGTCGCCGCCCGCGCCGACCGTCACCTGCACCTGGGTCGCGCCGTCGGCGGGCAGGGTCAGCGGGGCCTCGATGACCAGTTCGTCGAGGACCGGGTGGCCGATCTCGTCGCCGACGCGCAGGCAGAGTTCCACCAGGCCGGTGCCGGGCACCAGCACGCTGTCGGTGACCCGGTGGTCGGCCAGCCACGGCTGCGCGTCGGTCGACAGCCGCCCGGTGAACAGGTGGCCCCGCGTCTCGGCGAGCGCGACCGACGCCCCGAGCAGCGGATGCCCGCCGGCGTCCAGGCCGGCGGCGCCGACGTCGCCGGGGCCGGAGACGGGCCGGGGCCAGTAGCGGCGGTGGGCGAACGCGTACGTGGGCAGGTCGACCCGCCGGCCGCCGGCCAGCGCGGGCCGCCAGTCCACCGCGACCCCGCACACGTGCAGCTGGGCCAGGGAGAGCAGGAACCGCGCCCGGTCGCCCTGGTCGCGTTGCACCGAGCCGACGACCACGCTCTCGCCGTCGTGGTCGGCGAGGGTCGCCTCGATGCCCACGGTGAGCACCGGGTGCGGGCTGCACTCGACGTACGTGTCGTGGCCCTGCTCGGCCAGCGAGCGGATCGCCTGTTCCAGCTCGACCGGCTGCCGCAGGTTGCGGTACCAGTAGTCCGGCCCCATCTCCTCGCCGTCGAGCCAGCGCAGGTCGGTGGTGGAGAAGAGCGGCACGGCCGCCGGGCCGGGGGCGATGCCCGCCAGCACCTCGGCCAGCTCGTCGCGCAGGCCCGCCACCTGGGCGGAGTGCGAGGCGTAGTCGACGGCGATGCGCCGGACCCGGGCCTGCTCGCCGGCCAGTTCGGCGAGGAGTTCCTCCACCGCCTGCGGCTCGCCGGACACCACGACGGCGGCCGGGCCGTTCACGGCGGCGACCGAGATCCGGTCGCCGAAGCGGACGATCCGGTCGCGGACCGTGTCGGCGGGCAGCGCGACGGAGGCCATCGCCCCGTGCCCGGCCAGGGCCCGCAGCGCCCGGCTGCGCAGCGCCACCACCCGGGCGGCGTCGGGCAGGGAGAGCACCCCGGCGACGCAGGCGGCGGCGATCTCGCCCTGCGAGTGGCCGACCACGGCGGCCGGCTGCACGCCGTACGAGCGCCACAGCTCGGCCAGCGACACCATCATCGCGAACAGCGCGGGCTGCACCACGTCGACCTCGTCGAGGCTGGGCGCGCCGGGCACCTGACGCAGCACGTCCAGCAGCGACCAGTCCAGGTACGGCCGCAGCGCCGCGTCGCAGGCCGCCATCCGCTCCGCGAACACGGGGGCCTGGTCGAGCAGGTCCAGTCCCATGCCGAGCCACTGGGAGCCCTGCCCGGGGAAGACGAAGACGCACCGGCCGACGGGCCGGGCCTCGCCCCGCGTCACCGCCGGGTCGGGCCGGCCCTCGGCGAGCGCGTCGAGGGCGGCGGCGACCTGGTCCGGCGACGCGCCGACCAGCACCGCCCGCGAGTCGAAGGTGCTGCGGCTGGTGGCCAGCGACCAGGCCACGTCGAGGGGCCGCTGGTCGGGCCGCTCGGCGAGGTGTTCCCGCAGCCGGCGGGCCTGCCCCGCGAGCGCCTCCGGGGTACGCGCGGAGAGCAGCCACGGCAGCGCGTACGCCTCCGTCGGCGTGGCTGCGGCGTCGGCGTCCGGGGTCGGCCCGGGGACCGCCTCGACGATCACGTGGGCGTTGGTGCCGCTGATGCCGAACGACGAGACACCGGCCCGCGCCGGCCGGTCCGCCGCGGGCCACGGGCGGGCCTCGGTGAGCAGCTCCAGCGAGCCCGACTCCCAGTCGACCCGCGAGCTGCGGCGCTCGGCGTGCAGGGTGCGGGGCAGCCGGCCGTGCCGCATGGCGAGGACCATCTTGAGCACCCCGGCGACGCCGGCCGCGGCCTGGGTGTGCCCGAGGTTGGACTTGACCGAGCCGAGCAGCACCGGCGGGGCGCCGGCCGGGCGCTGCCCGTACGTGGCGAGGATCGCCTCCGCCTCGATGGGGTCGCCGAGCGACGTGCCGGTGCCGTGCGCCTCGACGACGTCCACCTCGGCGGCGCTCAGCCCGGCGGCGCCGAGCGCGGCCTTGATGACCCGCTCCTGCGAGGGCCCGTTCGGGGCGGTCAGCCCGTTGGACGCGCCGTCCTGGTTGACCGCCGAGCCGCGGACCACGGCCAGCACGGGGTGGCCCCGGCGGCGGGCGTCGGAGAGGCGCTCCACCACCAGCATCCCGACGCCCTCGGACATGCCGAAGCCGTCGGCGTCCTCGGCGAACGCCTTGCACCGCCCGTCGGCGGCGAGGCCGCGCTGGCGGCTGAAGCCGGTCAGCCCGGCCGGGGTGGACATCACCGACACGCCGCCGGCCAGGGCCAGGTCGCAGTCGCCCTGGCGCAGGGCCTGCACGGCCAGGTGCAGCGCCACCAGGGACGCCGAACAGGCGGTGTCGACGGTGACGGCCGGCCCCTCCAGCCCGAGCGCGTACGCGACCCGGCCGGAGAGGACGCTGCCGGCCGTACCGGTGAGCAGGTGTCCCTCGTCGGCGGTGACCTCGCCGTCGTCGGAGACCACGCCGGGGGCGATCCGGTCGCCGTAGTCCTGGCCGTGGGTGCCGGCGAAGACGCCGGTGCGGCTGCCCCGCAGGGTGACCGGGTCGATGCCGCCGCGTTCCAACGCCTCCCAGGAGGTCTCCAGCAGCAGCCGGTGCTGCGGGTCCATGGCGAGGGCCTCGCGGGGGCTGATGCCGAAGAACGCGGCGTCGAAGTCGGCGATCCCGGTGAGGAAACCGCCGGAGCGCACGTACGTGCGGCCGGCCGTGCCGGGCACCGGGTCGTAGAGGTCGGCCAGCGGCCAGCCCCGGTCGTCGGGCAGGTCGCCGATGACGTCGGCGCCCGCGTCGAGCAGCCGCCACAGCTCCTCCGGGGAGCCGATGCCGCCGGGGAAGCGGCAGGCCATCGCGACGATGGCGACCGGCTCGTCCAGGGCGACGGTGCTCGCGTCGGTGACCTCGGTGGCGGCGGTGCCGAGCAGCCGGGCGTGCAGGTGCGCGGCGAGCAGCTCCGGGGTGGGGTGGTTGAACACGGCGTGCGGGGCGAGCCGGACGCCGGTGACGGCGGTGAGCCGGTTGCTCAGCTCCACGGCCATCAGCGAGTCGAAGCCGAGTTCCTTGAACGGGCGGCGCGGCTCGACGTCGTCGGGGCCGGTGTGCCCGACCACGGTGGCGCACCGGGTGCGGACGAGGTCCAGCAGCAGGGCGGCGCGGTCGGGTTCGGCCAGCTCGGCCAGCCGGTCGGCGAAGCCCTTGGCGGAGGCGGGCGCCGAGTCGGCATTGACGGCCCGACGGGGCGGCGGGGGCAGCAGCGCCCGCAGCAGGGCGGGCACCTCGCCGGAGGTCCGCACGGCGGCCAGGTCGAGCCCGATCGGCACCAGCGTCGCCCGGTCGACGCGCAGGGCGGCGTCGAACAGCGCCAGCCCGGCGACCGTGTCGAGGGGACGGGTGCCGCCCCGGGCGAGGCGGGCCAGGTCCGCCGGGGTGAGCCGGCCGGCCATCCCGTCCTGCGCGGCCCACAGCCCCCAGGCCAGGGCGGTCGCCGGCAGACCCTGGGCGCGGCGGTGCGCGGCGAGCGCGTCGAGGAACGCGTTGCCGGCCGCGTAGTTGCCCTGGCCGGGGCTGCCGAAGGTGGCGGCGGCCGAGGAGAAGAGCACGAACGCGGCCAGGTCGAGGCCGGCGGTGAGCTCGTGCAGGTGCCACGCGCCGTGCACCTTGGACCGCAGGGCCCGCTCCCAGCGGCCCGGGTCGAGGTCGGTGAGCAGCGCGTCGTCGGTGGCCCCGGCGGCGTGCACGACGGCGACCAGCCGGTCGGCCAGCGGGGCGACGACCTCGGCGAGCGCCGCCCGGTCGGCGACGTCGGCCGCGATCACCCGGACGGTGACGCCGGCGTCGGTCAACGCGTCCGTCCAGTCGCCGGCCCGGCCGGTGCGGCTGACGAGGACCAGCTCGGCGACGCCGTGCACGGTGGCGAGGTGGGTGGCGACGTGCCGGCCGACGCCGCCCGTGCCGCCGGTCACCAGCACGGTGCCGCCGGCCAGCGCCGGGACCGGCGGACCGGCCGGGGGCCGTTCGACGGGGTGCAGCCGGGGCAGCAGGACCCGGCCGTCGCGGACGGCGATCTCGGGCTCGTCCCCGGCGACGGCCAGCGCCGCCCGGACGGTCGCGTCGTCGGTGGCGTCGAGGCTGAGCAGCAGGAACCGGTCGGGCTGCTCGGCCTGGGCGACCCGGACGAGTCCCGCCACCGGGGCGTGCACCGGGTCGCCGTCGCGGACGGCGAGGGCCAGGCGGGTGGTCTCCGCGCGGGGGTCGACCAGCCAGCTCTGGAGCACGCCGAGCACGGCGAGGCCGACGGCGTGGGCACGGTCGGGCACCGACCGGCCCGGCTCGCCGTCGCCGACGCGCAGCACCAGCAGCGGCGGCAGCGGCCCGTCCGGGGGCGTGCCGTCGGCGAGCGTCCAGGAGGGCGCGGGCGTCGCCGGGAACGCGGCGGGCGACCAGTCGACGGCGTACAGCCCGGCGGGGGCGGGCGGGGGCGCCGGCGTCTCGGCGGGCGGCAGGTCGAGGGTCCGCAGCACCACCCGGTCCACGTCGAGCACGGGCACGCCCGCGGCGTCGACGGCGCTCAGGGTCACCGCGTCCGCCCCGGCGGGGGCCAGGCAGACGCGCAGCGCGTGCGCCCCGGTGGCGTGCAGGCGCACGCCCGCCCACTCGGTGGGCAGTAGCCGGCCGGTGGGCGCGGCGTCGTCGCCGGGCGCGAAGTCGGCGAGCGGGAGCAGGCGCAGGGCCGCCTCCAGCACCAGCGGGTGCACGCCGTACCGCTCGGCGTCCGGGTCCCGGGCGTCCTCGGGCAGGCGTACGTCGACGAAGAGCCGGTCGGCGGCGACCCACGCGGCCCGGGCCAGTTCCCCGCCCATGGCCTGGTGCTGCGGGGTGGCCAGGTCCACCGGTCGGGCGCCGGTGGGCGGCCAGGCCGTGGCGAGGGCACCTCTGCCGCTCTCCGGGTCGACCGGGCCGAGCACGGCCTCGGCGACCTCCCGCCAGGGCTGCCCGTCGCCGGCCCGGACGTGGCAGTGCGCCACCCGGCGCCGGTGCTCGTCCGGCGCGGAGACGCCGACCTGCACCTCGAGGGTCGCCTCGGCGGGCAGCGGCACCGGACCGGGGACGCGCAGCCGCTGCACCGTCGGGGTGCCGAGCTGTTCGCCGAGGTGGGTGAGCATGTCCAGCAGGGCGCTGGCGGGCAGCAACGCGGGAGTGCCGTCACCGGGGGCGGCCAGCCACGGCTGGGTGGCCGCGGAGACCTGCCCGGTGCAGACGACCTGCCCGGTGCCGGCGACCGCCAGCACGCCGCCGAGCAGCGGGTGCCCGGCGTCGGCCAGCCCGACGCCGACCGGGCCGCCGGCCACGGTCGAGGCGGGCAGCCAGTAGTGCCGGCGCTGGAAGGCGTACGTGGGCAGGTCGACGCGGCGGTGCGGCCCGGGGCCGGCGAGGGCGGCGCGGTCGACGGGGACGCCCCGGACGTGCAGCCGCGCCACGGCGGCGAGCAGCGCCTCCGGTTCGTCGGCGACGCCCCGCACGGCGGGCACGAAGGCCAGCTCGTCGGCCTCGGCGAGGAGGCAGTCCTGGGCCATCGCGGTGAGTACGCCGGCCGGACCGACCTCCAGGAAGGTGGTGACGCCCTGCCCGTGCAGGGCCCGCACGCCGTCGTGGAAGCGGACAGTGCCCCGCACGTGCGCCACCCAGTAGTCGGGCGAGCAGAGCCGGGCCGGGTCGACGGGGTGGCCGGTCAGGTTGGACACCACCGGCAGGTGCGGGGTGCGGTACGTGAGGCCGGCCGCCACCGCGCGGAACTCGTCGAGCATCGGCTCCATGCGCGGCGAGTGGAACGCGTGCGACACCCGCAGCCGGCTGGTACGGCGTCCGGCGGCGCGCAGGGTGGCCGCGACGGCCAGCACCGCGTCGGTGTCGCCGGAGACGACGACGCTCGTCGGGCCGTTGACGGCGGCGAGGCCCACCCGGTCGGTGAGGTGCGCGGCGACCTCGGCCTCGTCGGCCTCGACGGCGACCATCGCGCCCCCGGCGGGCAGCTGCTGCATCAGCCGGGCGCGGGCGGCGACGAGCGCCGCCGCGTCGGCGAGGGGGAACACCCCGGCCACGTGCGCGGCGGCCAGCTCGCCGACGGAGTGGCCGAGTACCGCGTCGGGGCGCACCCCCCAGGACTCCAGGAGGCGGTACAGCGCCACCTCGAAGGCGAACAGCCCCGGCTGGGTGTACAGGGTCTGGTCGAGCAGGTCGGCCAGTTCGTCGCCCTCGGCGGCGAAGACGACGTCCGCGACGGGGTGCGGGGCGTGGCCGGCGAGGCAGCGGTCGAGTTCGGCGCAGGCCGCGTCGAAGGCGTCGGCGAAGACCGGGTACGCCGCGTGCAGCTCGCGGCCCATGCCGGCGCGTTGGCCGCCCTGCCCGCCGAAGAGCATGCCGAGCTGGCCGTCGACGACCCGGCCGGTCAGCACGGTCGGCACGTCCGGGTCCGCCTCGCCGCGGGTCAGCGCGGTCAGGCCCGTCCGGGCGGTGGCCGGGTCGCCGGCAAGCACCACGGCCCGGTGTTCGAGCGCGGCGCGGGTGGTGGCGAGCGCGTGCCCGACGTCGGCCGGGTCGGCGTCCGCCCCGGGCCCGTCGAGCCAGGTCAGCAGGCGGGCTGCCTGGTCCCGCAGCGCCTCGCCGGAGGCCGCGGCGAGCAGCCACGGCACGGGCGGTCGCCGGGTGGCGGAGGCCGGCCCGGACGACGGCTGCTGGTCCGCGACCTCGGACGACGGCTGCTGGTCCGCGACCCCGGACGACGGCTGCCGGTCCGCGGTCCCGGGCCCGGAGGGCGGGTCGGCGGCGGGCGCCTCGACGATGACGTGCGCGTTGGTGCCGCTGATGCCGAACGACGAGACGCCGGCCCGCCGGGGCCGTCGCACCTCGGGCCACGGGCGGGCCTCGGTGAGCACCTCGACCGCGCCGGCGGACCAGTCCACCTCGGACGTCGGGGCGTCCACGTGCAGGGTGCGGGGCAGCGTTCCGTGCCGCATCGCGAGCACCATCTTGATCACCCCGGCGGCCCCGGCGGCGGCCTGGGTGTGACCGAGGTTGGACTTCAGCGAGCCCAGCCGCAGCGGTTCGGCGTCGCCGCGGCCCACCCCGTACGTGGCGAGCAGCGCCTGCGCCTCGATCGGGTCGCCCAGCCGGGTGCCGGTGCCGTGCGCCTCGACGACGTCCACGTCGGCGGCGGAGAGCCCGGCGGCGTCCAGCGCCCGACGGATGACCCGCTCCTGGGCGGGCCCGTTGGGGGCGGTGAGCCCGTTGGACGCGCCGTCGGAGTTGACGGCGGAGCCGCGCAGCACGGCGAGGACGGGGTGCCCGCGCCGACGGGCGTCGGAGAGCCGTTCCAGCAGCAGCACGGCGACGCCCTCGGACCAGCCGGTGCCGTCGGCGCCCTCGCCGAACGCCTTGCACCGGCCGTCGGGGGCGAGCCCGCGCTGCCGGCTGAACTCCACGAACGCCTGCGGGGTGCCCATCACCGCCACGCCGCCGGCCACGGCGAGGGAGCAGTCGCCGGCGCGCAGCGCCTGGGCGGCCAGGTGCAGCGCCACCAGCGACGACGAGCACGCCGTGTCGACGGTGACCGCCGGCCCCTCCAGCCCCAGCGCGTAGGCGACCCGGCCGGAGACGACGCTGCCGGCGGTGCCGACGCCGAGGTAGCCCTCGGTGCCGGGCGGCGCCTGGCGCAGGTTCGCGGCGTAGTCGTGGTGCATGACGCCGGTGAAGACGCCGGTGGCGCTGCCGCGCAGCGAGGTGGGGTCGATGCCGGCCCGCTCGAACAGCTCCCAGGACGTCTCCAGCAGCAGCCGCTGCTGCGGGTCCATGGCGAGCGCCTCGCGCGGGCTGATCGCGAACAGGGTGGCGTCGAAGTCCGCCGCGTCGGTGAGGAACCCGCCCACCCGGACGTACGAGGTGCCGGGACGGTCGGGGTCGTCGGAGAACAGGTGCGCCAGGTCCCAGCCCCGGTCGGTGGGGAACTCCGTGAGCCCCTCCCGGCCCTGGTCGACCAGGTCCCACAGCTGTTCCGGGGAGGCGACGCCGCCGGGAAGCCGGCAGGCCATGGCGACGACGACCACCGGGTCGTCCACCGTGGACGACGCGGACGGCCGGTCCGTCGCGGGGCCGGCCTGCCCGGTGGTGCCGCGCAGCCGGGCGGCGAGGTGCCGGGCGAGGGCGTCCGGGCTGGGCCGGTCGAAGGCGGCCGTGGCGGAGAGCCGTACCCCGGTGGCCCGGGCCAGCCGGTCGCGCAGGGCGACCGCGCTGACCGAGGTGAAGCCGAGTTCCTTGAAGGCCCGGCCGGGGCGCACCGCGGCCGGCCCGGACAGGCCGGCCACCTCGGCGGTGGCGGTGCGGACCAGATCCAGCAGGAGCCGGTCCCCCTCGGCGGTGCTCAGCCCGGCCAGCCGGCGGCGCAACTCGGCGGCGTCCCGGTCGTCGGCGTCGGCGTCGGGCGCCGCGACGGGCCCGCGCCAGGCGGGGTGCGCGGCGTCGGCGTGGCCCGCCGGGCGGGCGAGCACGACCAGGTCGTCGCCGTCGTGGGCCACGTCGAACGCGGCGAGATCGGCGCGTACGGCCGCCGGGACGACGCTTCCCGCCCCGGTTCCGGTGGCCGCGAGGGTGGCGGGCGACGGCTCCCGGTCGGCGTGCCCGGTCGTGCCGACGACCCGGGCCGGCAGACCGGCGGCCCGGCGGCGGGCGGTCAGGGCGTGCAGGGCGCCGACGGCCGAGGCGGCCCGCTCCCGGCCGGCGGCGCCCAGCAGCAGGGCGGACGGCGCGAGGACGGTGAACGAGGCGGCCGGGAGCCGGGTCGCGGCGTCCAGCCTCCCGGCGAGGCGCAGCAGCCGGGCGGTGTCCTCGTCGTCGGTCAGGTCGTCGTCGGACGGGCAGAGGAAGACCCCGCCGGGCGGCTCGTCGCCCGCCCGCTCGGCGGGCAGCGCGGCGACGTCGGCGCCGGCGGCGACGAGCTCGGTGACCAGGTCCACCAGGGCGGTCCCGGGCGTGGCGCCGAGGTGGAGCAGCCGCAGCCGGCGGACGCGGTGCGCGGCGACGAGGTGTCGGGCCAGCGCCGCGCCGGTCGTGCCGTCCACGCCGGTGACCAGGACCGGGCGGTCCGGGTCGGCCACGCTGACCGGCCGCGCCGGCACGGTCGCCGGGGCGGGCACGAGGACGGCGTGCAGGGCGGCTCCGGCCCGCAGCGCGACCTGCGCGGCGCCGGCGTCCACCACGGCGGGGAGCAGGGCGGTCGAGCGGTCTCCTGCGTCGCCGTCGACCAGCACGATCCGGTCCGGGTAGGCGGCCTGCAGACTGCGGCCGACCGCCTGGACCGCGCCGGCCGCCGGATCGGCCGGGTGCCACCCGCCGGCGGCGGGCGCGGCGACGGCAGCGTTCCCAACGGGGGCGTCGATTTGGAGGGCGGCGTCGGTCCCGGTGTCCAGGTCGCCGGGTGCGGCGGTCGCGGCGGGTGCGGCGGCCGGGCCGGTCAGCAGCACCAGGCGGGTGCCGGCGAACCGGTCGTCGTCGAGCCAGCCGCGCAGCCGGTCGGCGAGGTCCGCCGCGACGGCGTCGGCCGGCTCGACCAGCAGCACCGTCACGTCGGGCACGTCCGGGGCCTCGCGCAGGGCGGCCAGGTCCCGGTGGGACCGGACCCGGTCCCCCGGCGACGCCGCGCGCAGCGGTTCCACCAGCGCATCGCTCCCGCTGCCGACGAGCGCCCAGCGGCGGGCCGGGGCGGCGGCGGCCTGCGCGGCCGTCGGGACGGGCGCCTCGACCGGCGGTACGGCGGCCAGGTCGAGCGGCTGCCAGGCGAGCAGGCTCAGCGTCTCGTGGTGGCTGCCGTTGACCGCCCGCAGCCGCGCCGGCCGGTCGAGCAGGAGCCGGCGGGTGACCTTGCCGGAGGCGGTGCGGGGCACCTGCCCGATCTCGTACAGCTCCTCGGGAACCTTGTGGTAGGAGAGCTTCTCCCGGCAGGCCGCGTACCCGGCCCGGGGGTCGAAGCCCTCCGGCCCGGGCACCACGAACGCCACCGGCACCTCGCCGAGCACGTCGTGCGGGCGGCCGGTCACCGCCACGTCGGCGACGCCGGGCACCCCGCGCAGGGCCTCCTCCACCTCGGCCGGATGGATCTTCTCGCCACCCCGGATGATGAGTTCCTGGTGCCGCCCGGTGACGAAGATGTTGCCGTCGGCGTCGCGGCGGGCCAGGTCGCCGGTGCGGTACCAGCCGTCGCGCAGGGCGGCGGCGGTGACCTCCGGCAGGCCGTGGTAGCCGAGCATGACGCTCGGCCCGCTGACCCAGACCTCACCCTCGGCGCCGGTCGGCACGTCCAGGCCGGTCTGCGGGCTGACCAGGCGCACCTCGACGCCGGGCACCGCGCGCCCGCAGGAACCCTCGACCCGGGGCTGGTCCGGCCGGGTGACGGCGATCGAGCCGCAGGTCTCCGTGCTGCCGTACGCGTCGAGCAGCGGCGCGTCGAAGACCTCGTCGAACGCCCGACGCAGCGCGCCGGTGGTGATCGCCCCGCCAACCAGGCAGACCCGCAGGGCCGGGGCGCGGAAGCCGCTCTCCCGGGCGGCGGTGACCAGGTGGTGGTACATGGCCGGCACACCGGCCAGCACGGTGGCCTCGTCCTCGTCGACCGCGCGCAGCACGTCGTCGGCGGAGAAGCCGTCGATGAGCCGGGCCGTGGCGCCGACGGCGGTCACGCTGAGCACGCACCCGATGTGGGAGAGGCTGTGGAACAACGGCAGCGGCCAGACCACCCGGTCGGCGTCGGTGAGCCCGGGGATCGGCACGTAGCAGGCGGCGACGGACCAGAGGCAGGTGCGCTGGGTGGAGAGCACGCCCTTGGGCCGGCCGGTGGTGCCGGAGGTGTAGAGCATCCAGGCGACCTCGTCGAGGCCCAGGTCGTCACGGGCGTCCACACCCGGCTCGGTGTCGACCAGGTCACGCCACGCGGTGACCCCGGCGGGCACCGGGCCGTCCCCGGTGACCACGACCCGCAGGGCCGGCCGGCCGGCGCGCAGGCGCAGCAGCTGGTCGAGGTGCCGCGGGTCGGTGACCACCAGCACCGCACCGGAGTCGTCCAGCAGGTGGGCCAGTTCCGCGTCGGTGCTGTGCGGGTTCACCGGTACGCCGACCGCGGCCGCCCGCGTCACGGCCAGCCAGGTCTCCACCGTCTCCACCCGGTTGCCGAGGCAGAAGGCCACCCGGTCGCCCCGCCCGACCCCCGACGCCGCCAGGTGACCGGCCAGCCGGCGGGTCCGCGCCGCCAGGTCGGCGTATCCGACCGCCCGGCGGTCGTCGCGGAACGCGACCTTGTTCCCCAACCTGGCGGCGTGCGCCTCGATCAGATCGGACAACGGCTGGATCAGGTCGCTCCGAAGCATGTCACCACATCCGTCCGTCGGCGAGACTTCTCATCCGCGGCGTAGACCCCGCTCGCCGTAGCGGCCCAAGTCTTCCGAGCACCCTGCCGGCGTCCTACCCCTGTCACCCCCTAAGTCGTCCCCAGTTCGGACCGCTGATCAGGTGGTGGGACGGGCCGCAGGCCGATGATGGGGCCACCCCCCGCAGACCGTCGAGTCCTGTGCTCCACCCGCCCGTCAGCCGAGGTGCCGTCGTTGGAACGCTGCTGGTTGTTCGCCCGCTCGGCCGTGCCGGCCGACGGGTCCCCGGACACGCGGGTGACCGAACTGGTCGGCACGGTCCTCGCCGGTCTGGTCGCCGCCGCCCGCCGGGCCGATCCGGGCATGGACTGGTTCTTCGACCCGGAGGGCTCCCCCGCCGGGCCGCACGTGAGCCTCGGCTTCCACGCCGCCCCGGCCGCGCTCGACGCGGTACGGGCGGGGCTGCTCGCGTACGACCCGGGGGTCTCCTTCGCCGCCGACCGGTACGTGGTGCGCGACGCCGCCCGGGGCGGCCCGCTCGCGTCGGCGGGCAGCGACCTGGCCCTGGCCCTGCTCGGCGGGGACACTCCCTGGCTGGCCGGCGTCGAGCTGCCGCTGGCCGTGGCACACCTGCGGTGCCTGACGGAGCTGGTGCCGGCGGCCGACCGGCTGGCCTTCCTCTTCCTGCACTGGCAGGAACGCAGCCAGCGGCTCACCGCCGCGCAGCGGCGGGACCTGGCCGCCCAGGCGGACGCCGGGGCGGAGAAGATCGTCCTGGCGGCCGGCGACCTGCCGCTGTGCGGGGAGGTCGCCGTGGCCTGGCAGCGTTACCTGGACCGGGTGACCGACGTGGTCGGCCGGCACCACCCGGCGGCGCCGTCGGGCTTCCTGCTGGCGCACCACGCCCAGCTCACCCACGACCGGTGGGGCATCGGGCCGGACGTCGACTCGCTGGCCGCGCTGGCGCTGCGCCTGTCGATGGTCCGGGAGCGCCCGGTCGCCGCCGCGCCGGTGCCCGTCGTCAAGAGGAGGCAGCAGCCACATGCACCCGTCCGCACCTGACCCGCACGCCCCGGCCGAACCGGCCCGGATCGAGGTGGCGCTCGGCGAGCGCGCGTACCCGGTGCTGATCGGCCCCGGTGTGCGCCACCGGCTGCCGGCGGAGGTGGCGCGGATCGGTGCGCGGCGGGTCGTGGTGGTCTCGGCCCGGCCGCCGGAGTGGACGCCCGACCCGGGTGTGCCGCACCGGGTGGTGCCGGCCCGCGACGGCGAGCACGACAAGAACCTGGCCACGGTCGAGCAGCTCTGCCGGGCGTTCGCCGAGTTCGGGCTGACCCGCGCCGACGCCGTCGTCTCCTGCGGCGGCGGCACGACCACGGACGTGGTCGGGTTGGCCGCCGGCCTCTACCACCGGGGCGTCGCGGCGATCCACCTGCCGACCTCGCTGCTCGCCCAGGTGGACGCCAGCGTCGGCGGGAAGACGGCGGTCAACCTGCCGGAGGGCAAGAACCTCGTCGGGGTGTACTGGCAGCCCCGGGCGGTGCTCTGCGACACCGAGCACCTGGGCACGCTGCCGCAGCGGGAGTGGCGCAACGGCTACGGGGAGATCGCCCGGGCGCACTTCATCGGCGCGGGCGAGCTGCGCGACCGGCCGGTGGCGGAGCAGATCGCCGCCTGCGTGGCGCTGAAGGCGCGGGTGGTGGCCGCCGACGAGCGTGACTCCGGTCTGCGGCACATCCTCAACTACGGTCACACGCTGGGGCACGCGTTGGAGCGGGCCACCGACTTCGGACTGCGGCACGGCGAGGCGGTCGGCGTTGGCACGGTCTTCGCGGGCCGGCTGGCCGGCGTCCTCGGCCGCGTCCCGGCCGACCGGGTGGCCGAGCACCACGAGGTGGTGGCGGGCTACGGCCTCGACACCGCGCTGCCCGGCAACGTCGACCACGACGAGTTGGTCGCGCTGATGCGGCGGGACAAGAAGGCCACCTCGGGCCTGTCCTTCGTCCTGGACGGCCCGGCCGGGCCCGAGCTGGTCGCCGACGTCCCCGAGCCCGCCGTGCGCACCGCACTGGCCGGCATGTAGCGGCCGGCACCCGCCCACCGCCGGCGGCCCTGGCTCAGGGGGGTGATCCCGGGCGTCCCCTCCGGACCGTCGCCACGGCCCGGAGGGGACGCGACGCATCAACCGCTCAGTGCCCGCTGGATCTGCGCGACCAGCACCCCGCAGGCGTACCGGTCCGCGGCGCCGACCATGCCGACGATGGTCGCCGGCAGCGGGCCGTTGTCCGTCTCCGCCGGGTCGTGGTGCATGAACGCGACGAACTGCCCCCGGTCGATGAACGGGGCGAGGATCGGCTCGGCGTCGACGCCGGGGGCCAGCGAGAAGAACGTGGTCATGGCGCACGGGTGCTGGCCCAGCAGCGAGCTGCGGTGCAGCACCGAACTGGTGGCCCCGCTGACCCGGAAGTTCGGGTCGATGACCCGCAGGGCGCCGTCGCGGCCGATCCCGGCGTCGAAGGAGCAGTACCCGCGGTACCCGAGGGCACTGGCCTTTCGGACCCCTACGGTCAGCGCTTCGATCAGCTCCGCCGGCGGCTGGTCGTCGTCCAGCACACAACCGACCCACGTCGAAGTGGGCTGCGGCAGGTGTACGGACGCACCGAAGTAGTGCACCGCTCCGCTCTCCGTCACGCCGAACTGGACGCCCCAGATCGTCCGGAAGGGCACCTCCTCCTCGACGATCCACCGGTCGCTCACCTGTTCCAGCTGGTTGAACAGTGCCCGGTGCCGCCGGTCCTGCAACCGCCTGGTGAAGATCGCGATTCCGCTGTACACCTCGACGCCGGCCGGTTTGACCACCGCCGGCCGCCGGTCCTGCTGCACGATGCGGCGCACCTCGGCGGGGGTGGCGACCTGGCGACGGGGCAGGTATTCCGGCGCGATCAGCGTTTCCAGGGTGGTCTTGTTGTTGAGGCGGGCGAGCAGGTTCGGGGCGACCCGGGCGCGCGCGGCCCGCAACTGCGGATCGTGCGGGGGGAACTGGAACTCCAGCGTCTCGCCGCGTTCGGCGGCGTCCCGGGCGAACTGCACCGCCTGCGCGCCGGAGCGGAACTCGCGCAGGTCGCTCGGCGTCTTGAGACCGCACCGACTGAGCAGGCGCAGCGACTTGTCCGCGCTGGAGCCGGTGCTGCAAATGGCCGCCGACTGGTGCGGAAGGGTCAGGTGGAGACCGGTGATCATGTCCAGCCCGTTGTACAGGGCGGCGCCCGCACCGGCGAGATAGCGGCTGTCGGCGGTCGTCACCGGATCTGGTGGCCGGGCCAGCACCACCCCGTCGTGAGCGAACACCTGCACCTGGATAGGTCCGTCCATTGGATCTCCTGACATGCCGGCCCACAAAGGGCCTCGGGGTGGCACGGAGTCCGGGTGCGCAACGGCCACGAACAGCGGAGAACGTGGACGGTCGCGGGCGCTCCCGGTCCTGATGAGGCCGCTCGGCCACGAGAGTCGGGCGTACCGCGTGCACCGATCGGACGGTCTCTGACGGGACCGGCCAGGTAGCAGGCTGGCTTGTGGTCAGCGCTGCGTTTGGCGAGGTGCACACCAACAGGCGGTGACTGAATGTGCCAGTCACCGACTGGGTCATGATCGGCAAAGCATAGTCAATCCTCATTTCCCTGGCATGGGCCGGTCAGCCGACCGCGGGCGGCCCTTTCCGCCGCCGGGATCGCCAATTCTCCGATTCGAACCCTGGACCCGGGCTGACCGAATAGCCGTTTTCGACGAAGACCTCGGGATCGCTCTCCGCCGAAACCCGGACATTCGTGCATCGACCCTCTCGGAGGGCGCCAACCATCCACTATAGAAAAGATATAGCGGCGCGTGTTAATGCCGAAAAATTCGCGGCATCTGGCCGCGATCCTGATCATTCGCCACGAGAAAACACCACACTGACCAGCGCAAATTGCCGGTCCGGCGACGAAGACACCGGACGCGGACCGGTGGCCGCTCATTACTCCGGACGGATCCCCGGCGGCCCCGGTCGGAATCTGCGGCCGTCACCCTAGGGGTCGACGTGCGCATCTCTAGGGGTGTACGCCACTCCACCACGCTTCGTAGGGTCGGGCCCCATCCGTTCGTCGTTCCCTTTCCATTGCACCGGGCGGGGGACGAATGTGGGTGCGCGGCACCCCCGACGGACGGGAGGCGCCGGTGATCGGATCGGGCAGCGACCTGCTCCTTTCGATCGACGACGTGGTGGCGACCCGGAATCCGGACGGTGACCCCGTCCTGGTCGCACCGCATGTCCGCGTCCGGCCACCCGAGTCGGCCGCGGTGCCCGCGAACCGCCCCTGCCGCGCAGACCGCAATGCGCCCGGTGGTGCGGTACCGGGGCCCCGCGCCTTCCGGTCACCCCCTCTCGATCGGAGGTTGAGCTGATGTCTGTCGGGTTCGATGGTGGGCGGACCGTGGACGGCGCGGTCGACGCCGAAACGCTGGACCTGGTGGGGGACCTGCGCCGGCCGACGCTCTGGCCGGCCCGGGCCGCCTCGGTGCACCGGGTGCTGCCCTCCTGGCCGTCGAACGGCGGGCCGGGTGGCGACGTCGCCGCCCCGGCGCACCGGGTGCTGTCCCCCTGGCTGCCGGGCGGCGACGTCGTGGTGGCGGGGGTCGTGGCGGTGCTGGCCCGTTGGACGGCCCAGGAGCAGGTGGTGGTGGGCCTGGCGTCCGGTGGCGGCGGCTCGGCGCTGCGGGTGGACATGACGGGTGATCCGGGTTTCGCCGAGCTCGTGACGCGGGTGCGCGCGGCGCTGGCGGCGCCGGTGGCCGTGGGCCGGGAGCCGGTGGGCCCGGTGGTGCTCGGGCTGGTGGACGCTCCGGTGGCGGACGCGGGGCCGGCAGTGGTGGACGTCGACCTCGTGATCGGTGTGGCCCCGGACGGGTCGGCGCTGCGGGTGGACTACGCGGCGGAGGGTTACTCGGCGCAGTGGGTGCGGGGCCTGGTGGACCAGGTCGTGGTGCTGGTCTCCGCCGGGTTGGCGGGGCCGGAGGTGGGGTTGTCGGCGTTGCCGTTGGTGGGCGACGCGGAGCGGGAGCGGTTGCTGGAGTGGGGCCGGGGCCCGGTGCGTGAGGTGCCGGGTGAGCCGATCCACGAGCTGGTGCTGGAGTGGGCGCGGCGCACGCCGGAGGCGGTGGCGGGTGTCGCGGGCGGTGAGGTGTTGACGTACGGGGAACTGGACCGCCGGTCGGCCGCGCTGGCGGCGTACCTGCGGTCGGTGGGCGTGGGCGCCGGTGACGTGGTGTCGCTGGCGCTGGAACGCGGACTGTGGTCGCTGGTGGCGACGACGGGTGTGTTGCGGGCGGGCGCGGCGTACACGCCGATGGACGTGTCGTGGCCGGTGGAGCGGATGCGGGTGTTGCTGGCCGACCACGGCGCGCGGGTGGTGTTGACCGTCGGTGCGGTGGCGCCCCGGATTCCCGGTGGCGACGGGGTGTCGGTGGTGGCGTTGGATGACGACTGGCCGGTGGTGCAGGCGGGTGAGCCGGTGGACCTGCCGGTGGTGCCGGCGTCCGCGCCGGCGTTCGTGATCTACACGTCGGGGTCGACGGGCACGCCGAAGGGTGTCGTGCTGACGCACGAGAGGCTGACGAACTTCCTGGCGTGGATGACCGACGAGTGCGCCATCGGCCCCGACAGCCGGATGCTGCATTCGGCGGCACCGGTCTTCGACGCCGCCTTCGGGGAGATCTTCGCGACGCTCACCGGTGGTGGCCGCGTCGTCGTCTGCTCCCGCGACGACCTGCTCGACGCGCGTCGGCTCACCGACCTCATCAACCGGCACGACGTCACGCACACGTTCGGACCGGCCACCAACGTCGCCCCGCTCGATCCGGCCGCCTGCCCGGGTCTGCGCTGCATCATCTTCGGCGGCGAGGCCGTTCCGCCGCAGCTGGCCCAGCGGTGGTTGACGGCGGGCGCGCGGGTGGTGAACGCGTACGGGCCGGCGGAGATCGCCGTGGCGTGCACGTGGTTCGACGCCTCGGCGGGTTGGGGCGGCGCGTACGTGCCCATCGGCTGGCCCATGCCCAACCGGCAGATCCGCGTCGTCGACGCCAACCTCGACCTCGTCCCCGCGGGCGTACCCGGCGAAATCCTCATCACCGGCTTCGGGGTCGCCGACGGCTACCTCAACCGCCCCGAACTCACCGCCCAACGCTTCGTCACCGACCCGTACGGCGGCGGGACCGCCTACCGCAGCGGCGACCTCGGACGGTGGAACAGCACCGGCGCGCTGGAGATCCTCGGCCGGATGGACCACCAGGTCAAGGTCAACGGCATCCGCATCGAACTCGGCGAGATCGAGACCATCCTCGCCCAGCACCCCGACGTCGGCGCCGCCGTGGTCGTGCGCCGCGAGGACGACGGCACCGCCCGACTCGTCGCCTACGTCACCGGACGCAACGGCCGTACCCCCGCCGTCGGCGACCTGCGCGCGCACGCCGCCAGCGTGCTCCCGTCCTACATGGTCCCCGCCGTCGTCATGGTCCTCGACCACTTCCCCGTCGGCGGCACCGGCAAGGTCGACCGGCGGGCCCTGCCCGCACCCGACACCCGACGCCCCGACCTCGGGGTGGAGTTCGTCGAGCCGGCGACGAACGAGGAGCGCCTCGTCGCCGCGGTGTTCGCGACAGTCCTCGGCATCGACCGGGTCGGCACGCGCGACAGCTTCTTCGACCTGGGTGGCACGTCGTTGCAGTCGGCGGCGGTGGCGACGCGCATCGACGAGGCCGCCGACGTCGTCGTGCCCGTCTCGCAGATCCACCGCACCCCCACCCCGCAGGCGCTGGCCCACTGGCTGACCACCGCGCCCCGCCGTACGGACGCCGGCTCGACCGCCGGGCAGGCCCGTCAGCGTCCCGGCCCGGTTCCCCTCGCGCAGCAGGTCGCGAAGTGCCTGATGTCGCCGCTGGAGGTCGTCGTCCCGGTCACCTGGTGGATCGAGGGTGAGCTGGACCTGCGGGCGCTGATGGCGGCGCTGGGCGACGTGCACCGCCGGCACGAGGCCCTGCACGCCCGCTACCGGCGGACGGCTCCCCCGGTGGCGCTCGTCCCGCCGAACCCGGCGATGCCCCAGCTGCGGCTGCTCACCGACGCCGCCAGCGAGCAGGAGGCCCTGGACCAGCTCGCCGAGGCGGTGCAGCAGCCGCTCGACTACACCCAGGGCCGCGTCTGGCGGGCCGCCCTGATCCGGGAGAAGTCGACCGGGCGGGTCCTGTTCGGCGTGGGCATCCACCACATCGCCTTCGACGGCTGGTCGTACGCGTTGCTGGTGCGGGACCTGAGCCACGCCTACGCGGCGCGGTTGTCGGGCGCGGCCCCCGAGTGGGCGCGGCCGGCGCCGACGCTACGCCAGTCGTACGAGGAGTACGCCCGGCTGCGCGACGCCGCCGACCTCGACGCGCAGCGGGCCTACTGGCGCGAACACCTGCGCGGCCTGCCCCGCCAGGGCCGGGGCGACGCCACCGCACCGCTGGAGCAGGCGCTGGCGTGGGGTCCGAAGGCCGGACACATCGTCACCGTCACGCCGGAGGTCATGCGGCGCTGGGACCGGGCCGCCCGGGAGCAGCGGTTCAGCCGGTCCAGCTACTTCGTCGCGGCGTTCGCCTCCGCGCTGCGCGCCGTCCACCAGCAGGACGACATCGGCCTGCTGATGGTGGTGGCCAAGCGGGGCAGCCGCGTCCTCGACTCCGCCTTCACCACCCGGCTGAACCTGAACTGCGTCCGGGTGCGCTTCGACGGGCCGGAGGACGACAAACTCGTCCTGCGGGTCAACGAGACGATCAGCGAGCTCATGCGGGCCCAGGACGTCCCCTTCGCGGAGACCGCCGACGACCCCGCCGCCGGGCTCTCCGGCGAGGTGGTCGCCAGCCTGCCGACCTTCGTGTTCCAGGACAACGTGGTGCTACCGCTGGAACTGCCCGGCTGCCGGGCCGAGGAGGTCGTCGACCCGTACGCCCGGGAGGTGCCCAACGGGCTCACGGTCGAGGTGCTTCCCCGCGCCGACCACGCCCTCCTGCGCGTCACCATCCGCACCGACTACCTGCCGTACAGCTTCGCCGAGGAGCTGAACGGGCACATGCTGCGCTTCCTCGAAGCCGGGCCCGCGGTGTCCCCCGCCGCTGGCTGAGCGTCCGTCCCCCATCGAACTGCTCTCCCATGCCGACGACGCGGAAGGCCGCGTCCCCGGCAGTCCTGCTTCTACTGCCCCGGGGTACCCGTGCGGGTGCCGCCGGCCCTGATCGGAGGTTGGCTCATGTCTGTCGGGTTCGTTGGTGGTCAGGCACAGGCCACGGGTCTCGCCGGGCCCGGTACCGACTTCGAGGCCCTCGACCTCATGGGCGACCTGCGTCGGCCGCTGGGATGGCCGGCCCGGGCGGCGTCGCAGGTGCGGACCTTGCAGCTGCCCGTCCCGGCCGGCGCGGAGCCGGCCGGGACGGTGGTCCTGGCGGGACTCGTCGGGGTGCTGGCCCGCTACACCGGTCAGGAGGAGGTGGTGCTGGGCCGGTCCTCGGGGGGATCGGCGGTCCGGGTAGGTGTGTCGGACGATCCGACGTTCGGTGACCTGGTGAGCCGGGTAGGTGTGGCGTGGGCCGCGCCGGTGGTGACCGCCGGTGTGCTGGGTCCGGTGGCGGTGGGCCTGGTCGACGGCCCGGTGGCCGAGGTGGGTCCGGAGGTGGTGGACGTCGACCTGGTGGTGACCGTCGCCTCGGACGGCTCCGGGCTGCGTGTCGATTACGCGGCGGAGGGTTTCTCCACCGACTGGGCACGGGGCCTGCTGGACCAGACCGGGACGCTGCTGTCGGCCGGGTTGCGGGAACCCGACGTCCCGCTGTCCGGGTTGCCGTTGTTGGGCACGGCCGAGCGGGACCGGCTGCTCGCATGGGGCCGGGGTCCGAGCTGCCCGGTGCCGGGCGAGCCCCTGCACGAACTGGTGCTGGAATGGGCACGCCGGACGCCGGACGCGGTCGCGGGTGTCGCCGACGGCGAGGTCGTCACGTACGAGGAACTGGCCCGCCGCTCCGAACTACTGGCCCGCTACCTGCGCGCGGTCGGGGTCGGGGACGGGGACGTGGTGTCGCTGGCGTTGGACCGCAGCATGTGGACCCTCGTCGCCACCCTGGCGGTGCTGCGGGCGGGAGCGGCCTACACGCCGATGGACGTGTCGTGGCCGGCGGAGCGGATGAAGATGCTCCTGGCCGACCACGGTGCCCAGGTCGTGCTCACCGTCGGCGAGGTCGCCCACCGCATCCCCCGCCCCGACGGCGTGCGGGTGGTCGCCCTGGACCAGGACTGGCCCGCTGTGGAGGCGGTCGAAGCGATCGACCTGCCGGTGGTGGACGCCTCCCAGCCGGCGTTCGTGATCTACACGTCCGGATCGACCGGGACGCCGAAGGGCGTCGTGCTGTCCCACGACAAGCTGACGAACTTCGTCACCTGGATGCGCGACGAGTGCGCGGTCGGCCCGGACAGCCGGATGCTGCACTGCTGCGCCCCGGTCTTCGACGTGGCCCTGGGCGAGATCTACACCGCGCTGACCTCCGGCGCCCGCGTCGTGGTCTGCTCGCGTGACGACCTGCTCGACGCCCGCCGGCTGACGGAGCTGATCGCCAAGGAGCAGACCACCCACGCGTTCTGCCCACCCACCAACCTCGCCGCCGTCGACCCGGCCGACTGCCCGAGCATGTCCTGCGTGACCCTCGCCGGGGAACCCATCCCGCCCCGCATGGCCCAACGGTGGATGGCCGCCGGCACCCGCCTGATCAACGCCTACGGCCCCGCCGAGGCATCCGTCGCCTGCACGTGGTTCGACGCCAAGGCCGGCTGGGGCGGCGCGTACGTGCCGATCGGCTGGCCCATGCCCAACCGCCAGATCCGCGTCGTCGACGCCGCACTCGAACTCGTCCCCATGGGAGTCCCCGGCGAGATCCTCATCACTGGCGCCGGGGTCGCCGACAGCTACCTCAACCGCCCCGACCTGACCGCGCAACGGTTCGTCACCGACCCGTACGGCGGCGGGGTCGCCTACCGCACCGGCGACCTGGGCCGGTGGAACGCCTCCGGGGCGCTGGAGATCCTCGCCCGGATGGACCACCAGGTAAAGGTCAACGGCATCCGCATCGAACTCGGCGAGATCGAAGCCGTCCTCGAACAGCACCCGGGCGTCGGCACGGCCGTGGTCGTCCGCCGCGAGGACCGGGGCGTCGCCCGGCTGGTCGGTTACGTGACCGGGCACGATGGCCGGGCCCCGGCCGTGAGCGAACTGCGGGAGCACGCCGCGACGGTGCTGCCCTCGTACATGGTCCCCGCCGTGATCATGGTGCTCGACCGGTTCCCCGTCGGCGGCACGGGGAAGATCAACCGGCGGGCCCTTCCGGAACCGGGCTCGCAGCGCCCGGACCTCGGCGTGGCCTACGTCGAAGCCGCGACCGCCGAGGAACGGCTGGTCACAGGCGTGTTCGCCACCGTACTCGATATCGATCCCATCGGCACCGAGGACAGCTTCTTCGCCCTCGGCGGCACCTCCCTGCAATCCGCCGCCGTCGCCGCCGCCATCGACGAGGCCGCCGACGTCGTCGTACCCGTCTCGCAGATCCACCGCACCCCCACCCCACACGGATTGGCCCGCTGGCTCGCCACCGCACCCCGCCGGCCCAGAGCCGAACCGGAACCGCCCGTCACCGGACGCCCCGCCCCGACCGGGCCCGTCCCGCTGACCCCGTCGGTCGCCAAGTGTCTCGTGCTGCCGTTCGAACTGGTCTGTCCGACCACCTGGTGGATCGAGGGCGAGTTGGACCTGCGCGCGCTGATGGCGGCGCTGGGCGACGTGCACCGGCGGCACGAGGCGTTGTACGCCCGCTACCGGCGGGTGGACCCGCCCGTGGCGGTCATCCCGCCGAACCCGGGGATGCCCCAGCTCCGGCTGCTCACCGACGCCGCGAGCGAACAGGAAGCACTCGACCAACTCGCCGAGGCGGTGCAGCAGCCGCTGGACTACACCCAGGGCCGCAACTGGCGGGCCGCCCTGATCCGCAACAAGACCACGAACCGGATCCTGTTCGGCGTCGGCATCCACCACATCGCCTTCGACGGCTGGTCACACGCGCTGCTCGTGCGCGACCTCAGCCACGCCTACGCCGCCCGGGTGTCCGGCACGGCCCCGGTGTGGGCGCGACCCGCGCCCACCCTCCGCCAGTCGTACGACGAATACACCCGGCTCCGCGAGGCCGCCGACCTCGACGCGCAGCGGGCCTACTGGCGCGAGCAGTTGCGCGGGCTCGCCCGTCAGGGCGAGGGCCGACCCCAGGAGCTCCTGGAGCAGACCCCGATGTGGGGTCCCAGGACGGGGCACATCGTCGCCGTCTCCGCCGACGTGTTGGACCGCTGGGACCGGGCCGGCCGCGAACAGCGGTTCAGCCGCTCCACCTACTTCGCCGCCGCCTATGCCTCCGCGCTGCGCACCATCCACCAGCAGGACGACATCGCCCTGCTGATGATCGTCGCGCAGCGCGGCAGCCGGATCCTCGACTCCGCCTTCACCAGCAGGATCGGTTCCAACTGCCTCCGGGTCCGGTTCGACAGGCCCGAGAAGAACCTCGTCCGGGCCCTCCAGCAGACCGTGGACCAGCTGATGGCAGCCCAGGACGTCACCTTCCTGGAGATGACCACCGACCCGGTCCTCGGGATGCCCCGCGAGGTGATCAACAGCCTGCCCTCCTTTGCCTACCAGGACAACCTCGTCCTCCCGCTGGAGCTGCCCGGCTGCCGGACCGAGGAGGTCGTCGACCCGTACGCCCGGGAGTGGTCGGGTGGCTGTGTCGCCGAGGTCCTGCCCGGTAACGGGGGCGCCCTGCTTCGCGTCACCATCCGCACCGATCTGGTCCCGACCCCGGTCGCCGAGATGTTGGCCACCAACATGCTGCGCTTCCTGGAGGCCGGACCGGAGGCCGCCGACCAGGCGGACTGAGCGGCCCTCGCCGGCGGCAGCCGCCACTGGCCGTGCCGCTCAGCGCGCGGCGGCGTCAGCGAGGATCGCCTGAAGGCGGGCTCGGCATTCGGCGATGAAGGCCGGATAGGTGTGCAAGTAGTAGGAGATTCCGCTGACACCCACCGCGACGGCCCACGCCCTGGCGCGGATCCAGGTCAGATCGTCGAGGTCCACGGCGTTCCAGTACGCCCGTCGCGCGGGGGGCGGCAGGTCCCAGACGGTGGAGT
Source organism: Micromonospora sp. NPDC048868 (assembly GCF_043198195.1). Taxonomy (NCBI): domain Bacteria; kingdom Bacillati; phylum Actinomycetota; class Actinomycetes; order Micromonosporales; family Micromonosporaceae; genus Micromonospora; species Micromonospora sp. NPDC048868. The sequence continues at coordinate 96,493 of NZ_JBICUN010000019.1, read as the reverse complement.
GCTCGGCGTCGGGTAGGCCGACCGACAGACCACCGAAGTCGATGACGGCGTGCAGCTTGCCTTCCCGCACCAGCAGGTTGGTGGGCTTGAGGTCGCCGTGCAGTCACACGTGTGGCCCGGAGGGCTCAGGCAGGGCGAGCGCGGCGCGCCAGAGCTGTGCCAGGGTCTCGACGTCCAGCTCCGCGCCCACGGTGCTCCGACAGTCTTCGAAGCACACGGGTCGCAGTCCCGCAGGCGGCCTCCGCGGTACCAGCTGAGGTCACCCGTGCGGGTCGCTCCCATCAGGTCGGTGCGGTGCAGTTCCCGTACGAACAGCCAGGCCCGCCGGATCGTGCGATGCCCCGGTTGTGCGGGTGCCGAGTCGTGGGAGCTGTCGAGCTGCCCCTACAGACGGGGCATGGTGCGCGGCTCCGGTTGGTCGCATACATGGGGCAGCTCGACAGCGTCATACCAACACACGGCCGCCGGTCCGCGATCGCCGCGCGACCCGGCAGCCGTGTAGAACGCCGCGTACCGCAACCGATCCCACGCGCGCGACGGCTTGCGACCGGTCCCGGTGTTCAAGGGGCCCGGCGGGGCGAGGGCTGCCCGTGCGGGGTGCCGGACGTGCGTTTGCCGGTCCTGCCCCGGGTGCGCCTGCCGCCCGGGAGGGCTCCGGCTCTGGCGGCGGAACGCTTGGCAGGCCGCCGCCGGCGTGCGGATGTCGTTCGGGCGTGGTGGGCGACCGGCCGCCCGGCCAGCATGCAGAACACGGCGGTGACGACGAGGACAGCGGGCCCGACGATCCACATTCCACCGGCGTCGGTGAGCTCCTCGGGCAGGCGCGGGTCGACCAGGCCCTCGGGGTCCCGCACCACCGTGACGCGGTGCCCCACTGTGCCTTCCGGGTTGTCCGAGGCGCCGATGCTGCTGCCGGGCCACTGCCCCAGCTCCCCGGCAATGCGCCGACCGTCCGGATCGGCGAGGGTGTAATAGAGGTGACGACCGTCTTCCTGGCCCTCGCGCACGGCGGTGACGGTGGCCTCGACCCGTTCGCCGCGATGCGTGAGCACCGCCGACCACAGGCCCTCGGCGGCCACGAACATGAGGAGGGCACCGACCACCCAGGCCGCGCACAGCAGGCCCATGCGGGGCGGTTCCGCGGGCCAGGTCACCAGCACCGCCAGCGCCAGGGCGGCACTCCACAGCAGGGTGCCGGGCCAAGCCACGATGTCGGCTCGGATCCAGGTTGTCCCCGCCAGGGCGCCGACCGCCCCGGCGACGGTGAACACTGCCAGGTACGCCGCCCCGAGCGGGTTCATCCACCAACGATCACCGATATGCCGCACGGCCGCAGCGTAGACCCGGTGCACAACGGCCCAGGACCGCGCCACGGGCGTACGCGGCGGAGTGTGTCGTGGTCACGACGGGCAGCGGACCGGCCGGCCCGCGCGGCGAGGTCCGCGTCAGCCTGGTATCGAGCGACCGGGGTCGGTCAGTGGACGAGGGCCGCCGGGCAGTGCGCGAGCAGCTCGGTCGGGGCGTGCACGACCAGGTCGGGGCCGGCGGCGAGCAGCGCGGCGACGTCCCCGCCGTGCCAGGTGGTGGCGACCGAGGTCGCCCCGGCGTCCCGGCCGCTGAGCAGGTCGATGACCGCGTCGCCGACCATCATCGCCTGGCTGGGCGGCACGTCGAGGTGGCTCAGCGCCTGGAGCACGATGTCCGGGGCGGGCTTGGGGCGGGCCACCTCGTCGGAGCCGATCACCTGGCCGAAGAGGCCCAGCACGCCGAGCTGGTCGAGCAGGGAGCGGGCCCGGGGGCCGGCCTTGCCGGTGGCGATCGCCATCCGGATCCCCCGGGAGTGCAGCGTCTCCAGGGTCTTCCGGACGCCGGGGAAGAGCGGCACCAGGTGGGCCATCCGGTAGCTCTCCCGGACGAACGGCTCCTCCATCTCCAGGGGCAGCCCCATCAGCCGCATGATGTCCGGGAAGTACCGGCCCATGTGCCGGTTGTACTCCTCGAACGGCGCCGGCCCGTCGCCCACCACCTCGGCGTACGCGATACTGAACGCCTCACGCATGACGGCCGAGCTGTCGACGATGACGCCGTCGAGGTCGAACACGACCGCGCGGATCGGGCCGCGGCCCGGCGGCGGCGGGGTCATCTCGACGGTGGACGATGGATGGCTCATGGCTGCTCCCGGAAGCGAGTGTGGCCGACGGTGGTTCTCACCTGTCGCGATGGCCCGCCAGCGCGTGCTGCCGCTCCGGCGCGGTGGGCCGGGCGGACTGGTAGATCCGTTCGATGATGTCGATGGTCCGGCGGGCCTCGGCGACGGCCGCGCCCCGCGACGCCGGGTCGGCGAGCAGCGCGGGCAGCTCGTCGAGCTGGCGGTCGTACTCGGCGCCGATCGGCTCCTCGGGCAGCGACAGCCGGACGGTCTCGCCGTCCCGGGTGCGGGTCAGCACCGGCGCCGGCTCCCGGTTGGGGCTGAAGCCGAACGTGCAGCGCAGCGTCGCCGACCCGGCGGCGCCGTGCACGATGACGGTGGTGCGGTCCAGCGACTCGTGCGAGGCCCAGCAGGCGTGCAGGGCGACCGAGGCCCCCTCGGCGGTGAGCAGGAAGCCCCGGGCGGTGTCCTCGACGTCCCCGGGGGCGCGACCACCGGCGGCGGTGTCGCTGCGCCAGGCGGCGTGGGCCGCGCTGTCGTTGACGAAGTCGTCGGAGACGCTGCCGATGGCGTGGGTGACCCGGGTCGGGCCGAGCATCGGCAGCACCGTGTCGAGCAGGTGCCAGCCGAGGTCCACCAGCGCTCCCCCGCCCGAGAGGTCGCGGCGGGTGAACCAGCCGCCCGCGTCGGGCACCCCCCGGGCGCGGACCCAGGCCACGTCGACGTGCCGGATCGGGCCCAGCTCGGCGGCCACCCCGGTCAGGGCCCGGATGTCGGCCCGGTAGCGGGCGGCGCTGCCGGCCAGCAGCACCGCGCCGCCGTCGCGTTCCGCGTCGGCCAGCAGGGTCGCCTCGGCGGAGGTCAGGCAGACCGGCTTCTCCAGGAACACCGGTACGCCCCGGCGCAGCAGCCGGACGGCGACGGTGGCGTGCAGGTGGTTCGGTACGGCGACCACCACCAGGTCGACCGCCCCGGCGGGAAGGTCGTCGACGTCGGCGTACGCGGACGGGACGTCGTGGGTGGCACGGGCCCGGTCGCGTACGCCGGGCTCCGGGTCGACCACGGCGGTCACCTCGAAGCCCGGATGCGCGGCGAGCCGGGGCAGCCAGATCTCCCGCCCGGCCCACCCGAGGCCGACCACCGCGACCCGCACCGGTCGGTCGGGCGCGGCGGCCGGGGGCAGGGCCGTCATCCGGCGAGGACGTCGGCGAGCACGGCGGCGATCTCGTGCATCTGCTGCTCCGTGCCGAGCAGGGTGCGGTGGTGCAGCCAGATGCAGTCGGAGTGGATCTGCTCGACGTTGGGGCAGCGGGCCGCGATCGCCTCGACCGACTCGTCGGGGGCGCCGGCCTTCCAGAAGCCCTCGCACCGGTAGATCGCCCGGAACGCCACGAACGCCGGGACGCCCCGGGCGATGAGCGCGTCGACCACGGCGCGGCGGCGCTCGATGGTGATCCCGGGGACGCGGAACATCGCCATGTAGTGCGGGTTGCGGTCGGTACGGGGGTCGGTGGTCTGCGGCACCACGCCGGGGATCTCGGCGAGCAGGCTCGACAGCAGCGGCCAGCGCTGCTCGCGCAGCGCGATCTGGTCGTCCAGGCGGGACAGCTGGGCGCGCAGCACGGCGGCGGTGAACTCGCCCATCCGGTAGTTCGAGCCGGTGGTGCCGTGCAGGTAGTCCCGGTCGGTGCGGGGCCGGCCGCAGCTGTGCACGAGGAACGCCCGCTCGCGCAGCTCCTCGTCGGGGAAGAGCACCGCCCCGCCCTCGCCGGCGGTCATCAGCTTGCCGTTCTGGAAGCTGAACGCGGCCACCGAGCCGAGCGCCCCGGACCGCTTGCCCTGCCACTGCGCGCCGTGGGCGTGCGCCGCGTCCTGGAGCACCGCCACCCCCGCGTCGGCGGCGAGCTTGTCCAGCGCGTCCATGTCGGCGAACTGGCCGGCCATGTGCACCGGCATGACGACCTTGGTGCGGGGGGTGATCGCGGCCTCGACGGCGGCCGGGTCGATGCAGTAGGTGTCGAGGTCGACGTCGACCGGCACGGCGACCGCGCCGAGGCGCTGCGCGGCCAGCGAGGACGAGATGAAGGTGAAGGCCGGGACGATCACCTCGGTGCCCGGCCCGACGCCGAGCACCTCCAGGGCGACCTCGAGGGCGTGGGTGCCGTTGGTGACGGCGAGCGCGTGCGGCGTGCCGTGGTAGTCACCGAACTCCTTCTCGAAGGAGTCGACCTCGCTGCCGCCCATCCGCCACCACTGCCCCTGTTCGAGGGCGCGGATCAGTCCGGCGCGCTCCTCGTCGCCGAACTGCGGCCACTCGGGGAACTCCGACACCGTCGAGGGCTGACCACTCATGACTTCCCACTTCCCAACTCGGGCAGACCAGGGGCTTCGCCGGACCATCGGGCGGGACGACCGGGTACCGCCGGCACGCGGTCCGGGCGCACCGGGGCGCCGATGGCCGGTTCGAGGTAGGTGACGCTTCCGTTGGAGTCGGCGGCGTCGCTTCGGCAGGGAGGACGGTAACCGAAGCGGACGCGCGGTCACCGCCCCTAACAGCCCCTAGCCACCCCTTAGTCCGCCGCGCCACGGCCACCGCCGGTTCGCCCGACGTCGCGGGCGTTGTAAGACTGCGGTGGACCAGTCATCGGGCCTTGTCGGGACAGGGCCACGCCCCGCGAGGTGAAGCGTGTCGGACGTGTTGCTGCTGAACGGCCCGAACCTGGGCATCCTCGGCCGACGGGAGCCGGAGATCTACGGCACGGACACCCTGGACGACATCGAACGGGCCGTCGGCGAGGAGATCGCGGGACGGGGCTGGCGGGTGGTGGCCGAGCAGCACGACTGCGAGGGCGCCCTGATCCGCGCCATCCAGGACAACTACGACACCGTGGGCGCCATCGTCAACCCGGGCGCCCTGATGATCGCGGGCTGGAGCCTGCGCGACGCGCTGGCCAACTATCCCCGGCCCTTCGTCGAGGTGCACCTGTCCAACGTCTGGGCCCGGGAGAGCTTCCGGCACGACTCGGTGATCGCCCCACTGGCCAGCGGCGTCATCGTCGGGCTCGGGTCGCTGGGCTACCGCCTGGCCGCCCGCGCCCTCGTCGCGACCGTCCGATGACGATCCGGCACCGCACCGTCCGGCCTCATCGGCGTCGATGCGCCAGCGGTACGGTCGTCCGCACGTTCCGACTCTTCCCGAAGGACATCACGTGCACATTCCCATCCTCGTCCTGACTCTCATCCTCGCCGCGGTGTTCCTGGGCACCGCCGTGCCGAAGCTCACCGGGCAGGCGCAGATGCGCGAGCGGATGGACCATCTCGGCGTCTCGCCCGGGCTGACGCGCCTGCTCGGGGTGCTGGAACTCGCCGCGGTCGCCGGGCTGCTGCTCGGCCTGCTCTGGGCGCCGCTGGGCATCGCGGCGGCGATCGGCCTCGCCCTGCAGATGGTGGGCGCGGTGGTCTACCACGCCCGCGCGAAGGACCCGGCCCCGATGACCCTGACGCCGGTGATCTTCGCCCTCGCCGCGGTGGCGCTCGTGGTCCTGCACGTGCTCGAGGGCTGAGGCGCGGGCGTGACCGGTCCGCAGCGGGGCGACGGCGTGCTCGGTGTCGACGTCGGCGGCACGAAGGTGGCGCTGCGCGCGGAGACGCCCGGACGGCCGGCGTACGACCGGACCTTCCGCTGGCCACCCGGCGCCGACCCGGCCGCGGACCTGGCCGCGCTGGCCGCCGAGGCGGACCGGCTGCGCGAGGCGTGGGGACCGGTGGGCGCGGTCGGGGTGGCGATGCCGGCGACCACGGACCCGGCGGGCACCGTCACCACCTGGCCCGGCCGGCCCGGCTGGGCGGGGCTGGACCTCGCCGGTGCGCTGCGCCGCATCTTCCCCGACGCGGCGACGGCCGTCGCCGACGACGGTGACCTCGCCGCGCTGGCCGAGGCCCGGCACGCCGGCCGGGACGACGTGGTCTACCTGGGCGTCGGCACCGGGATCGGCGGCGGTGTGGTGCTGGCGGGGCGGTCGGTGCCCGGCCGCTCCTCCGCCGAGATCGGTCACATGGTCGTCGCCCTCGACGGCGAGCGCTGCGACTGCGGCCGGCGCGGCTGTCTCCAGTCGATCGCGTCCGGCCCGGCCACCCTGCGCCGGGCGGGCGCCGGCCGCGGCGCCGAGGTGAGCTTCGACGACCTGCGGGCGGGGCTCGACGAGCGCCGGCCGTGGGCGGTGGCGGCGGTCGACGCGAGCTGCCGGGCGCTCGCGGCGGCGGTCGTCAGCCTCGGCGAGCTGCTGGATCCGGCGCTGGCGATCGTGGGCGGCGGGTTCGCCGCCGGCCTGCCCGACCTCGTGCCGCTCGTCGCCGAGCGGGCCCGCGCCGCCGGCCGGCCCGGGCGGCCGGCGCCGCCGGTGCGGGCCGCCGCCCTGGGCGGCCTGTCGTCCCTGCACGGCGCGGTGGAGCTGGCCCGTGGCCTGACCGCCCCGCCGGCCCCCGTGCGTTCCGTACCCACCCTGTAGAGGAGTTCAGCCATGGTCAGGATCGGTGTCATCGTCGGCAGCACGCGGCCCGGCCGCAAGGCCGACGCCGTTGGCCGCTGGGTGACCGACGTCGCCGCCAAGCGGGGCGACGCCACGGTCGAGCTGGTCGACATCGCCGACCACGACCTGCCGCACTTCGACGAGGTGCTGCCGCCGTCGATGGCGCCGTCGAGGCGCCCCGCCGTACGCCGCTGGGCGTCGACCGTCGCCGGGTTCGACGGCTTCGTCTTCGTCACCCCGGAGTACAACCACTCGATCCCGGGCGCGCTGAAGGACGCCGTCGACTTCCTGTTCAAGGAGTGGCAGCACGCCTCCGCCGGCCTGGTCAGCTACGGCGTGCACGGCGGCACGCGGGCCGCGGAGCACCTGCGGCTGGTGCTCGGGCAGCTCGGCGTGGCCGACGTCCGGTCCCAGGTCGCGCTCTCCCTGACGACGGACTTCGTCAACTTCCGCGACTTCCGGCCGGCGGCGCACCAGGAGCAGGCCCTCAACACCATGCTCGACGAGGTGGTCGCCTGGGCCGGCGCGCTCCGGACGCTCCGCCGGCCCTGAAGCCGGCTTCGGGCCGACGCCGGCACAGTCCGGCCCTGACCCCGGCACCGTCCGGCCCGGACGTCGACGCGGTCGGGCCGGACGCCGACGCCGCGGCGGGCGGCGTCGGCTCGCCGGAGCGGAACGGGCCGGGTCGGGTCGGCGCTCAGCCGGCCCGCTCGGCGCGGCGCAGCAGCGCGGCGGCCACGCAGCCGCCCGCGAAGACGGCCACGGCGCCGACCGTCTGCCCGGTCTCCAGGGCCGAGCGGAACGCGTCGGAGACGAGCGCGCGCTCCGGCTCGCTGCGCGCGGCGGCCAGCGCGGCGGGGAACGATCCGGCGCCGGCCACGGCGGCGGGCAGCAGCGCGGCGAAGCGGGCGTTGAGGATCGCGCCCAGCACGGCGACGCCGAGGCTGCTGCCGACCTCCGTCATGGTGCCGTCCACGCCCGCGCCCGCCCCGGCCTTCTCCGGCGGGATGGCGCTCATCACGGCCTCGACGATGGCCGGGTTGGCCACGGCGCAGCCGGCGCCCATCACCAGCAGGCCCGGCAGCAGCACCCCGTAGCCGTCCGACGGGGCGTGGGTGATCAGGGCGAGACCGGCGGCGAGCAGCGTCATGCCGAGGGCGATCGAGTACGCCAGCCCGAGCCGGTGGATCACCCGCGCGGCGACGCCGCCCACGTTCAGCAGGACGATGGAGAGCGCGAACGGCATCATCCGCAGCCCCGCCTCCCAGGCCGGGTAGCCGCGGACGAACTGGAGGTGCTGGGTGAGCAGGAACAGCGCGCCGGTGGCGCCGAAGGTGATCAGGACGACGCCGGAGACCGCGCCCACGAAGCGCGGGTTGCGGAAGAAGTGCATGTCCAGCATGGGGTCGGCGACCCGCCGTTCCCAGGCCACGAAGGCGGCGAGCAGGAGCACCCCGGCAACCGCCGCGCCGAGCACCGGGGCGGCGGTCCAGCCGTGTTCCGGCCCGGCGATGATCGCGTAGACGACCGCGGTCAGGCCGGCCGTGGAGAGCAGCACCCCGCCCAGGTCCAGTCGGCCCTTGGCCGGCTGGCGCGACTCGGGCACCAGCGCCCAGGCCGCCACCAGGCAGACCAGCACGATAGGGACGTTGACCAGGAAGATCGCCCCCCACGGCAGGTGGGCGAGGACGAGCCCACCGAAGGGCGGCCCGGCCGCGAAGCCCAGCGCGCTCGCCGCCGCCCAGAGGCCGATCGCCCGGGACCGCTCGGCGTCGTCGAAGACCTGCATCGCCACCGCCAGGGTGGCGGTGACCAGCAGCGCGCCGCCGATCCCCATGCCGGCGCGGGCCGCGATGAGCTGGCCGCTGGACTGGGACAGCCCGGCGGCCAGCGACCCGAGCCCGAACAGCACGAGGCCGGCCAGCAGCATCCGACGGCGGCCGTACCGGTCGGCGGCGCTGCCCGCGGTGAGCAGCAGACCGCACTGGACCAGCGCGTACGCGTTGATCATCCACTGCACGTCGGCGGTGCTGGCGGCCAGCTCGGTCGTGAGCACGGGGATCGCCACGGTCAGCACCGTGTTGTCGAGCACCACGGTGACCTGCGCGAGGCAGAGCACGGCGAGGATCAGCCACCGGCCCCGCACCCGACCGTCCGCGCCGCCGGCCGGCGCCCCGGCGGGGGGCGCGAGCGTCGTCGTCATCGGGCGGCCGGGGCGAAGCGGGCGATGGGGTTGGTCAGGGTGCCGACGAGTTGCAGCGCGGCCGACGGATCGGCGAGGTCGACCATCTGCTGGTTGTTGCGCAGCTGGAGCCGGTTCAGGCAGGACAGCGCGAACTCCGGGGCGAACAGGTCGTAGCGCCGCAGCCGCTCGGCCAGGTGCGGAACGCTGTCGGCGTAGTCGGCGGCGCACCCGGCGACCGTCCGCCAGAAGGTCTCCTCGTCGAGGACGCCCTCGGTGACGAGGATGGCGCTGAGGTAGCGCAGGAAGCCGTCGAAGACGTCGGTGAAGATGGACAGCAGCTTCATGTCCTCCGGCACGTCGGCCCTGATCCGTTCGACCAGCGGGGGCAGGTCGGCGTCCGGGTCCATCACCACGATCTCCTCGGCGATGTCCTTGAAGATCGCCCGCTCGACCGTCCCGCCGTCCAGAACGAGGATGACGTTCTCGCCGTGCGGCATGAACGCCAGGTCGTGGGCGTAGAAGCTGTGCAGCAGCGGAGTGAGGTAGGCGTCGAGGTAACGCCGCAGCCACACCTGCGGCGCCAGCCCCGACCGGGCGATGAGCGCGGCGGCGAACGAGCGGCCCTCTCGGTCGGTGTGCAGCAGGGACGCCATCGTGGCCAGTCGCCGGCCCGGCTCCAGCGCGGGCACCGGGCTCTCCCGCCACAGGGCCGCCAGCATCTTGCGGTACGGGGAGTACCGGTCGGTGGCCGCCTCGTACTCCAGGTGCCGGTACCCGACGGCGGCCCGCTCGCGGATGATCGTCAGCCCGGTGCGCTTGAGGACCTCGTCGCCGTCGATCAGGTCGGCGAGCCACTCGTTGATGGCCGGGGTGGCCGCCATGTACGCGGCCGACAGCCCCCGCATGAAGCCCATGTTCAGCACGGACAGCGCGGTCTTGACGTAGTGCCGGGACGGGTCGGTGACGTTGAAGAAGGTGCGGATGGACTGCTGGGCCAGGTATTCGTCGGGGCCGGGGCCGAGGCACACCAGCCGGCGCTGCGCCACCTCGGCGGCGAACGTGACGGAGATCCGGTTCCACCACTGCCACGGGTGCACCGGGATGAGCAGGTAGTCGGCCGGGTCGAGACCGAGCCCGGTCAGGGTCTCGGCGAACCCGGCGCGGGTCTCCTCGTCGAGTTCGGCGCGGATCAGGGTATCGTAGTCGAGGTCGGCGGCGCAGCTGAAGCTCGTCCGGTCCCGGTGCCCCGCCACCCAGAGCAGCCGCAGCGGCTGGCCGGCCTCCGGGGCGTACGCCCGGTATTCGTCGACGCCGAAGCCGATGCGGCCGTTGTTGGCGACGAAGCCCGGGTGGCCCTCGGTCATCTGGGTCTCGATGGCCTGGAAGTCCGCGTCGGCGAGCTCGGCGGCGCTGACCGCCGGCTTGTCGAGCTTGTACGCGGTGCTGGCCAGCGTGGAGCTGATCTCCTCCAGGTAGACGGGGAGGATCTCATCGCTCAGCCCGAGCGCCCCGCGCAGGTCGAGGCAGAACTCCAGGGCGTCCAGCGGCAGCTCGGCGTCGCCGCGGTGGCGGGTGATGCTGTCGGCGTCGATGCGCCAGTGGTCCAGGGCCAGCAGGCTCGCGGTGAACCGGTAGACGACCTCGCCGTCGTCGCCGCGCACCTGGTACCGCCGCTGGCCCGCCGCGGAGCCGGCGGAAGCGGGCTCGCCGGCCTGGTCGGCGGGGACGGGCTCGGGCGCGAGCAGGCGCTCGTGGGCGAACTCGGCCAGCGCCTTGCGGACCAGCAGCCGGTTGGCGTGCGCCCAGTTGGCGGGCGTCAGGTGGGCCACGGATGCGAGCGGGTTCACGCGGGCACGTCTCCTCGGGTTGCGGCGTGGAACTGGTCACGGGTGCAGACGCTGAGCAGCGCGTCCTTCTCGGGCTTGCGGATCGGGCCGACCACGGTGAAGCCGACGGCCGCGTTGAGCGCGTGCACCGCCGTGTTGCGCACGTCGGGCTCCACGACGACCCGGCGGGTGGCCGGGTCGGCGAAGAGCCACGCCATCACCGTGGTGATCACCGCCCGGGTGAAGCCGTGCACGGGGGCGTCGGCGGGCGCGCAGAGGAAGTGCATGCCGACGTCGCCGTCGACCGCGTCGTACAGGCCGACGAGTTCGACGTGGGCGGGGTCGTACCGCTCGGCGAGGAAGGCCGGTCGGCCCTCGTGCAGGCCGAGGAACGCGTCGTGGTGCGGGTGCCCGGCGATCCGCCGGTACTCCTCGGCGACCCGGGCCACGTCGGCGTCCTGCATGAGCCAGAACGCCGCCTTCGGGTGGGTCACCCAGCGGTGCAGCAGCGGCGCGTCGGCGTCCGGGTCGAGCGTACGCAGGGCGAACTCGCCGAGCCGGCCGTCGACGCGGCGGTGGACGACGTCGGTCACGACGCGGCCCCGGCCGGCACGCCGAACTCCTGGAAGGCGATGCCCTTCTCGATCGGGTAGTGCTCGCGGCCCAGCAGCTCACGGATGATCCACGAGTTGCGGTACGGGCCCATGCCCAGGTCGGGCGAGGTGACGCTGTGCGTGTGGGTGCCGGCGTTCTGCAGGAAGATGCCCCGGCCGGTGTGGTCGATGCTGTAGTTGCGGGCCACGTCGAAGCGCCCGTGCGCGTCCCAGCGGATCCGGTCGCGCACCGGCTCCAGGAACTCCGGCACCCGGTAGTGGTAGCCGGTCGCCAGCACCAGCCCCTCGGTGTCCAGCGTGAAGTCGCGCTCCTGCTCGACGTTGCGCAGCCCCAGCGTGTACGTCCCGCTCGCCTCGTCGTGGGTGGCGGTGGTCAGCGCGGTGTTGGTCAGCAGCCGGGTGCGGACCGGGCCGGGGATGCTCTTGGCGTACAGCAGGTCGTAGATCTCGTTGATCAGGTCGGCGTTGATGCCCTTGAACAGCCCCTTCTGCTCGGACTCCAGCCGGTAGCGGGTGGGCTCCGGCAGGGCGTGGAAGTAGTCCACGTAGTCCGGCGAGGTCATCTCGAGGGTGAGCTTGGTGTATTCGAGGGGGAAGAACCGGGGCGAGCGGGTCACCCAGTTGAGCTGGTAGCCGTACGTGTCGATGTCGCCGAGCAGGTCGTGGTAGATCTCGGCCGCGCTCTGCCCGCTGCCGACGACGGTGATGCTCCGCTTCGCGCGCAGCGCCGCCCGGTGCTCCAGGTACCGCGAGTTGTGGATCGCGTCGCCGCCGAGGTCCGCGCAGGCCTCCGGCACGTACGGCGGGGTGCCGGTGCCGAGCACCAGGTGCCGGGCCCGGTAGGTGACCGGCTCCCCCGTGGCCGCCACCGTGGCCGTGACGGTGTAGTGCTCGTCGCCCGGGTCGAAGTCGACCGCCGTGACCTGCTGCCCGAACCGGACGCTGCCCAGCTTGCCGGCGGCCCAGCGGCAGTAGTCGTCGTACTCGCTGCGCAGGGGGAAGAAGCTCTCCCGGATGTAGAACGGATACAGCCGCCCGGACTCCTTGAGGTAGCTCAGGAACGAGTACGGCGAGGTCGGGTCGGCGAGCGTGACCAGGTCGGCGATGAACGGCGTCTGGAGCCGGGTCGACTCCAGCAGCATCCCGGGATGCCAGCTGAAGGCGTCCCGCGCCTCCAGGAAGATTCCGTCGAGCTCGTCGATCGGCTCGGTCAGGCAGGCCAGGCCCAGGTTGTACGGGCCCAGCCCGACGGCGATGAAGTCGTGCGTCGACATGCGGTTCTCCAGAGCGGGGGGCGGATCGTCAGCCGACGGGGCAGGACAGCTCGGCGGTGGCCCTGGTCTGGGCGTACCAGCCGGCGTGTTCGGCGAGGAGGTCGAGGACGTGGGCGATGTCGTCCATCGTGGTCTCGGGGTTGAGCAGGGTGAGCTTCAGGTAGTGCGCGCCGTCGACCTTGGTCCCGGCGACGAGCCCGGCGCCGGAGGCGGCCAGCGCCTCGCGGGCGTACAGGTTGGCGTCGTCGACGACCTCCCGGCCGGCGGCGGCCGGCAGGTAGCGGAAGACCACGGTGCTCAGCTGCGAGCGGGTCACCACCTCGAAGCGGGGGTCCCCGCTGAGCAGCTGCCACGCGGCGGCGGCCCGGTCGACCACCTCGTCGAAGAGCTCGCCGATGGCGTCCGGCCCCATGATCCGCAGGGTCAGCCAGAGCTTGAGGGCGTCGAAGCGGCGGGTGGTCTGGATGCTCTTGTCGACCTGGTTGGGGATGCGCTGCTCGACCATCCGCGCCGGGTTGAGGTAGTCGGCGTGCCAGGTGGCGTGCCGCAGCACGCGCCGGTCGCGCACCAGCAGCGCGCTGGAGCTGACCGGCTGGAAGAACGACTTGTGGTAGTCGACGGTGACCGAGTCGGCCCGCTCGATGCCGTCGAGCAGGTGCCGCCGGGTCGGCGACACCAGCAGCCCGCAGCCGTACGCGGCGTCGACATGTAGCCAGACGCCGGCGGCGGCGCAGATGTCGGCGATCTGCGGCAGCGGGTCGATGGTGCCGAAGTCGGTGGTGCCGGCGGTGGCGACGACGGCCATCACCGTCAGCCCCTCCTCCCGGCACCGGGCGATCTCCCGGGCCAGGTCGGCGGTGCGCATCCGCCGGTCGGCGTCGGTGGGGACGGTGACCACCGCGTCGGCGCCGAGGCCGAGCAGCTTGGCCGCCTTCTGCACGCTGAAGTGGCCGGCCGCCGAGGTGATGATGCGCAGTCGGGACAGCAGCTCCGGGCGGGACTGCCGCTCGGTCGTCCGGCCGACGAGGTTCGCGCAGGTCTCCTCGCGGGCCAGCAGCATCGCCTGAAGGTTGGACTGGGTGCCGCCGCTGGTGAAGATGCCGTCGGCCGCCGGCCCCAGGCCGATCCGATCGGCCGTCCAGTCGATGAGCCGGCGCTCGATCAGAGTGCCGCCGGCGCTCTGGTCCCAGGTGTCCAGCGAGGAGTTGACGGCGGTGAGCACCGCCTCGCCGAGCAGCGCCGGGATCACCACCGGGCAGTTGAGGTGCGCGAGGTAGCGGGGGTGGTGGAAGTAGACGGCGTCGCGCAGGTAGACGTCGTGCAGCTCGTCGAGCGCGGCGCCGCTGTCGCCCAGCGGCCGGTCCAGGTCGATGCCGGCGACCCGCGGCACCAGCTCGTCCGGTGTCACGCCGGTGAACGGCCGGTCCACCTCGGCCATCCGGGTCGCGACCCGGCCGATCCCCTCGGCCAGCACGCGCCGGTAGTCCTCCACCGTGCCGGCGGTGAAGAGGTGGGCGCGGGCGCCGTGGGAGGCGGGGGTCACCCCGGTCGTAGGCACCTGGACGGTGGGTCCGGGCAGGCTCATGCGGGTCCTCAACGGTCGGGAATGGACGGTACGGCGAGATGGCGGGACGTCACCATCCGCCCGCAGTCGGTGATCGAGCGAGCTTAGGTTACCCTAACCTAAGGATGTGTCAACATCGTCGCCCACATTGAGCGATATCACTCAGCCGGGCACCTTCGACAACTCGCGTTCCCCCGGCGCCGCAACGGATCGGGGCGGGAACCGCCGCTGGTGCCCGAGGCCCAGCGCGACGCCGAGCGCCACCAGGACGACGGAGGCCACCGCGACCGCGGGATAGCCGAACACCTCGGCCGCGGCCAGCGCGACGGAGGCCGCCACGAACGAGCAGACCAGCCCGAACGACGACAGCACCGTGAAGTCCGTACCGCCGGTGCCGGGCCGGGAGTAGTCCATGTTGACCGTGTAGAGCACGACGTTGGCGATCGTGTAGGCGGCCATGAAGCAGCAGAGCGCGGCGACCGTCCCGGCGAGCGGGGCCCGGCCGTTCAGCAACGGCAGCAGCATCGCCGTGGACAGCGCGAGCGCCACTCCCCCGGCGACGAGCACGCGAGCCCGCCCGAACCGGCCGATCGCGGCCCCGGAGACCAGACCGGCCACGATGGCCGGCAGGCTGGTCACCACGCCGGTCACCACGCCGATGCGCGCCAGGGACCAGTCCGCGTCCACCAGGGCCGGCGTCACCAGGGCGTACGTCGCGCCCGCGCCGATGTAGACCAGCGGCACCACGCCGAAGGTCCACCGGCGGCAGCCGGGCTGACCCAGCACCGACAGCAGCGCCCGGTACGCCGCACCGGCGCTGGCGACGCGGTCGGTGCGGTCCGGCTCGCGGAACCGCCACACCACCAGCAGGCCGACGGCGGTCAGGGCGGCGAGCAGCAGGATCGCGGGCGCCCAGCCGAAGCGGTCGTAGACGACCACGCAGGCGCCGCCGCCGAGCAGGTTGCCGACGTAGCTCGCGGCGACCTGGATGCCGTTGCCGGTGCCCCGCGAGCGCTCGGAGAGCAGCCGGACGGCGACGGCGTCGACGGCGATGTCCTGCGTCGCGGAGAGGAACACGTACGCGACGCAGATCGCGACGACCGGGCCGAGCTGCGCGGCCGGGCGGTCGAACGGCAGCAGCGCCAGCAGGGCCAGCACCAGGCCGCCCTGGAGCACCAGCAGCCAGGACCGGTAGTGACCACGGTTGCGGGAGCCGTACCGGTCGAGGACGGGCGCCCAGAGGAACTTGATCGGCCAGACCAGGCCGACGAACTGCAACAGCGCCAGCGTGTCGAGGGAGGTGCCGCCGTCGCGCAGGATGGCGGTCAGCCCGACGGTGATGAAGCCGATGCCGAGGTACTGCGTGACGTAGAGCGCGGTCAGCGTGCCGAGCCGACCTCTCACCTGGCGCTCCAGTAGGCCAGCGAGGTGAGCTGGTGCTTGCCGACGCCCAGGTTCCGGCGCACGTGCTTGGTGATGCCGCGCGTGCTGGCCGCCTCGCAGGCCACCCAGTAGTGGGCGTCCTCGGCGGCGGGCAGGGCCGCGCAGACCGTCTCGACCAGGTGCTGGCCCTCGTCGCGGCGCGGCACCCAGGTGACCTGGTGCCTGGCGTGGGCGCGCGGCCCCAGTTCCTTCTCGCCCTCGTGGGCGTACTCCAGCCAGACCGTCGCCGGGGTGTCGGGGGCCGCGGCGAGCAGGCTGTTCACCGCCGGGAGCGAGGCGGCGTCGCCCACCAGGTACAGGTGCTGCGGGGCGGGGTCCGGCAGGTTGAAGGCGGTGCCCTGCACGGTGGCCTCGATGGTGTCGCCGACCTGGGCGGCGGCGGCCCACCGGGCGGCGCAGCCGTCGTGGATGGCGAACTCCAGGTCGAAGCGGCCGGTCTCCGGGTCGGGGTCGACGAGGGTGTACGCGCGCTGGTGCGGCTTGCCGTCGTTGTCGAACCACAGCCGCACCCACATGGTGGGGTGCACGCCGCACGCCTCCAGCAGCCCGCCGCCGTCCATGCGCA
Organism: Micromonospora sp. NPDC048868; assembly: GCF_043198195.1. Classification (NCBI taxonomy): domain Bacteria; kingdom Bacillati; phylum Actinomycetota; class Actinomycetes; order Micromonosporales; family Micromonosporaceae; genus Micromonospora; species Micromonospora sp. NPDC048868. The sequence goes on along the minus strand of NZ_JBICUN010000019.1, from coordinate 80,344 downwards.
GTCGACGGTAGCGCTCGCCGACGGCCTCGGTGCCGAGCACGGTCAGCCGGAATTCGCGACCGCCCATCGCCTTGAGCACCAGGGCTTCCCAGTTTCGCTTCACGCACCCCTCCAGGTAAGGTCTGCCTCAGTTAGGGGAGGGTAGCCTAAGTTGACATTCCTGTGGCAGGCGGGACGACCGCCCATCCGCCCGGCGCGACGATGACCGGCGCCCATCGCGACCGGTGGGGTGTGCCGCACCTGAGCGCCGACAGCGTCGACGGCCTCGCCCGGTTGCAGGGGCGGGTCGCCGCCGTCGACCGGGCCTGGCAGATCGAAGTGGAACGGTGGCGCTCGGAGGGCCTGCTCGCCGAGCACGTCGGCCCCGCCGAGCTGGGCTGGGACCGCTTCGCCCGCCGGGCCCGCCTCGACGACACCGCCCGGCGCTGCTTCGAGGGGCTTGCCCCCGCCACCCGGCGGTGGGTCGGCGCCTACGTCGACGGGGTCAACGAGGGACTCGCCGAGGGCGCCGCCGCGGCACCCGAGTTCGCGGCGGTCGGCTGCGCCCCGGGCCGGTGGCGGCCGTGGTCGCCGCTGGGGGTCTTCCTCGTCCAGCACGTGCTCTTCTCCACCTTCCCCAACAAGCTGTGGCACGCCCACGTCGCCGCCACCCTCGGCCCGTCCGCGACCGACCTGTTCGCCGTCGAGGGCCCCGACGGGTCGGGCAGCAACGCCTGGGCCGTGCCCGGGGACCCCGGCACCGGACGGGCGCCCGTCATCGCCGGCGACCCGCACCGCATCCTCGAACTGCCCGGCATCTACCACCAGGTGCGCCTCGCCTGCCCCGAGTTCGACGTGTTCGGCTTCGCGTTCCCCGGCGTGCCCGGCCTCCCCCACTTCGGACACGCCGGCGAGGTCGCGTGGGCCGTCACCAACGCGATGGCCGACTACCAGGACCTCTACCGCGAACAGCTGCGCCGCGACGGCGACCGGGTGCTGGTCCGCGAGGCGAACGGCTGGGTGCCGGCGCACCGGCACGTCGAGCGGATCGAGGTCCGCGGCGGCGAAGCGGAGTCCGTAGAGGTGATCGAGACGCCGCGCGGACCGGTCGTCGACCACGACCGGAGCACCGGCGAGGCGATCAGCCTGCGTACCCCCAGCCGGGTCGAGCAGCGCCTGGGCTTCGACGCGCTGCTGCCACTGCTGCGCGCCCGCAGCGCCGACGACGTCGCCGACGCGCTGCGCGACTGGGTCGAGCCGGTCAACAGCGTCCTGGTCGCCGACCGGCGCGGAACGGTCCACCAGCTGGTCGCCGGCCTCGTCCCGCTCCGCGACGACCGGTGCCGCCGGGAGCCGGTGCCCGGCGACGATCCCCGGTACCGGTGGCACGGCGGCTACGCCGAGCCGCGCCGCACCGCCGTCGACGGGTTCGCGGTCTGCGCCAACGACCGCCGCCCCGACGTGGCGGACCTCGGCACCGGCTTCGCCCCGCCGCACCGGGCCCGCCGCATCCGCACCCTGCTCGCCGAGGGCGCCCGGGCGGAGGCCGTACACATGGACACCCGGCTGGCGGCCGGGGCCCTGCGCGGCCTGCTCGACCGGGTCGACCCCGGCGGGCTCAGCGGGCCGGCCCGGCGGCTGCGGGACCGGCTGACCACGTGGGACGGGGACATGCGGGCCGACAGCGCCGACGCCGGCGCCTGGGCCGCCTGGCGCGCGGCCCTGGCCCGCCGGCTGTACGACCACCCGTGCCTGCGCCCGCTGCGCGACGCCCCGAGCGCGTTCGACGGCCTGTTCGCGCCGTGGACCGACCCGCTGTCCCGCATCGGCCACGCCCTCGACGGGGTGGCCACCGGGCTGCACCGCCTCGGCGGCGAGATCGGTCCCGTGGCGGCCGGGGCGCTCGAGGACGTCGCGGCGGGCGACCCGCCGGAGCCGTGGGGCCGGCGGCACGTGCTGCACCCCGTCCACCTCGGCGTGGCGGCGGCCACCGACGAGGCGGTACGGGGCATGCGGGAGCGGGTCGCGCTGGCCGGCGACGCCGACTGCGTGCTGGCCACGTCGAGCGTGCCCGGCGTGTCCGACGCGTGCTGGCGGGGCCCGGTGGCCCGCTACGTGTGGGACCTGACCGACCGCGCCGAGAGCCGCTGGATCGTCCCCTTCGGCGCGTCCGGGCGCCCCGGTGACCCGCACTTCGACGACCAACTGCCACTGTGGGCCGGCGGCGAGCTGGTTCCGGTGGTCACCGACTGGCGAGAACTCACCCCAGAACCAGGAGACGCGACACCGTGACATATCAGGAGAACATCCCCGGCTTCGGCGAGCTGTCGCTCGTCGCGCTGGCCCCGGAGGCCCACGCGGAGCTGGTGCACGGCTGGGTGACCGAGCCCTGGGCGGCGTTCTGGGGCATGGGTTCGCACTCGGTCGACGAGGTGCGGGAGATCTACGAGTTCGTCGACGGCCTCGACACCCACCACGCGTACCTGATCATGCTCGACGACGCGCCGATCGGCCTGTTCCAGACCTACCAGCCGGAGGCGGACCCGGTCGGCGAGCGCTACACCGTGCGGCCCGGCGACGTCGGCATGCACCTGCTGCTCGCTCCCGGGAGGCGCCCGCCGAAGGGCCTCACCACCGCCATCGGCCCCGCCCTCGCCCGCTACCTGTTCGCCGACCCCACCCGGCTCCGGATCGTCGTCGAGCCCGACGTCCGCAACGAGCGCGCGCTCGACCGGCTGCGGCGGGAGGGCTTCACCTTCGCCGACGAGATCGACATGCCCGACAAGCGGGCCCAGCTGGCGTTCCTGACCCGGGAGCGGTTCGAGGCGGACCACGCCGTACCCGCCTGAGCAGAACGGCCCGGGACCCCGGCCGACGACGCGGCGAGGCCCCGCCGGGTGCGGCGGGGCCTCGCGCGGGACGGGATCAGGCGGTGGGGAAGTTGTCCGGCGTACGGATGCGGTCCCGGATCAGGGCGCCCGACTCGGTGAGCACGCCCGGGCCGGTGTAGGTGCTCCCGGCACAGGTGCCCGGCCGCAGCGCGGCGCTGCCCTCGGCCTTGTCCGAGTAGGTCCAGTTCGCGTAGCTGATCTTGAGGCGGTCCAGCAGGTCGAGCCAGGCGTTGCTGCTGGCGGCGTCGACCCCGCCGTCACCGGTGTAGTCCACCGTGCCGAACTCGGTGACGAACAGCGGCAACCGGGCGGCGGCCCGCTCCACCTCGGCCCGGTAGTTGTCCCGGTGGGACGCGGCGTAGAAGTGGAACGTGTACATCACGTTTGTCGCGTTCACCGGGTTGTTGATGATCTCGTTGGCGTTGGAGCCGTCGGAGACACCCAGCGACGACCAGCCACGGGTGCCGACCACGACCACCGCGTCCGGGTCGTTGGCGCGGATGACCGGGATGACCTGCTCGGCGTAGCTCTTGATGGTCGCCCAGCTGACCCCGTTGGGCTCGTTGGCGATCTCGTAGATGACGTTCTTCTTGGCGGCGTTGCGGGCGGAGACGGCGGCGAAGAAGGTCTTGGCCCGCTCCAGGTTGTGCATCGGGTCGCCCGGCGTCAGGGTGTGGAAGTCGATCAGCGCGTACATGCCGCGCTGCTCGGCCTCGTCAACGAGGTTGTTGACCCGGTTGGTGAACCCGGCCGGGTCGGTCTCGTAGCCGTCCTCCTGGACGTACATGGCGATCCGCAGCAGGTCGGCCCGCCAGTCGTCGGCGAGCGCGTCGAGCGAGGCGTCGTTGAGGCAGTTGGCGAACCACTGGATGCCGTGGGTGCTCATGCCGCGCAACTGGATCGGCTTGCCGTACTGGTTGCACAGGTTGGCCCCGCACACCCGTAGCTGGCCGTTGATCGCGACCGGCGTCACCCCGCCGGGCGGCGGCGTCGTGGGCGGCGGCGTCGTGGGAGGCGGCGTCGAGGGCGGCGGAGTCGAGGGGGGCGGCGGGGTGGTCGGCGTGGTCGTGCCGGTGCACGCGACGCCGTTGAGGGTGAACGCCGTCGGCACGGGGTTGGCGGCGCTCCACGTGCCGTTGAACCCGATGCTGGTCGACGCACCGGTCGCCAGCGCGCCGTTCCAGCTCACGTTGCGCGCGGTGACGGCGGCGCCGGCCTGGCTCCAGGTCGCCGACCAGCCCTGGCCGACCCGTTGGCCGGCGTCGGGGAAGGCGAAGCCGAGCGTCCAGCCGTCGACCGCGTCGCCCAGGTTCTTGATCGTGATGTTGGCGGTGAAGCCGCCGGACCAGCTGCTGGTGGTGTAGGTGACGGCGCAGCCGGTGGCGGCCTGGGCACTGGCGACCGGGACGGCGGCCGACGCCGCGACGGTCAGCGCGCCGACCGCGCCGGCCATGACCAGGGTGCGCCGGGACAGGCGCGGTAGGAGCTTCATGCGGGGTGCCTTCGCTTCCGATCGGTGGTGGGGGTGCCGGCAGCGCAGGGCGGCGGGACGCCACGTCCGCCCGACGGCTACGGCAGTTCGTACGCCGACGGCCCGCGGGCGGGTCGTCGGGCCGGGAGCCTCGCGTCAGATCCCCGCCCACGGGCCCGGGAGCGCTCCCACTGACGGCAGCTTAGGCGCGCCCCGGGCTCCCCGCAACATGGACACCCGTCGACCTCTTCCGCACACGCGCCGGCCCCGGGGCGCGGACGCCCCGGGGCCGGTGTGCCGACGGTGTCGGTCAGAAGGTGGGAGCCAGGTAGAGCAGGCGGTTCGGCGAACCGGTGCCGGGGCTGGTGATCACGTTCGGGGTGGCCTGGCTGACGATGTACGAGTGGACCTGGGCGGGCGTCCAGCTCGGGTTGACGCTGAGCACCCGGGCGGCCGCCCCCGCGACGTGCGGCGAGGCCATCGAGGTGCCGCTGATGGACGAGGTGGCGGTGTCGCTGGTGGACCAGGCCGACAGCACGCCCACGCCGGGGGCGAACAGGTCGGTGCAGGTGCCCCAGTTGGAGAACGACGCCCGAGCGTCGTTGCTCTGCGACGCGTTGACGGTCAGCGCCGTCGGGACGGAGGCCGGCGAGAAGTTGCAGGCGTTGGCGTTCGAGTTGCCGGAGGCCACGGCGTAGGTGATGCCGTCGGCGATCGAGTTCGCCACGGCGGTGTTCAGGGAGGCGTTGGTCGAACCGCCGAGGCTCATGTTCGCCACCGCCGGCTGGCCCGCCTGGTGGTTCGAGGTCACCCAGTTGATGCCGGCGATGACCTGCGCCCAGGTGCCGCTGCCCTGGCAGTTCAGCACGCGGACGGCCACCAGCCGGACGTCCTTCGCCACGCCGTAGGTGTTGCCGCCGACGGTGCCCGCGACGTGGGTGCCGTGGCCGTTGCAGTCGGCGGCCGGCAGCGCGTTGTCGATCGCGTCGTAGCCGTCGACGGCCTGACCGGCGAAGTCGACGTGGGTGGTCCGGATGCCGGTGTCGATGATGTACGCCGTCACGCCGGTGCCGCTGCTGTTGTAGGTGTAGGTGCGGCTCAGCGGAAGGTTCCGCTGGTCGATGCGGTCCAGGCCCCACGGCGGGTTGTTCTGGGTGGCCGTCATCTCCACGGTGTGGTTCTGCTCGACGTAGGCGACGTCGGGGTGCGCGGCGAGGCGCTTGGCGGCCCGCTCGGAGAGCTTCGCCTCGAAGCCGTTGAGCGCGTCACCGTAGACGTGCCCGACGCTGCCGCCGAAGCGGGCGGCGAGGGAGCCCGCCGTGCTCTTCACCTCGCCCTGCCGGGTGCCGGCGCGACCGCCGACGCTGGTGTCCTTGAGTACCACGATGTAGCTGTCGGCCACGGCGGTCGCGCCACCGGCGCTGAGGATCTCGCCGGTGGCCGAGGCCGCCGCCGGCGCGCCGATCATGGTGGTGACCATGGCGGCGCTGGCGAACACGCTGGCCGCAGCGGCGAGGGTCCGCCGATGAGTGCGAGGGAGTGACATCTCCCGGTCCTCCTACTGTGGTGGCCCCCGGGTGGCTCGTGGCACACCCGACAGGCGGTCTGGACGATGAGCAAACCTTAGCCGCCACATTCATGATCGTAAATTTTGTTGATGTTCACGATATGAGGAAGATGTTGAAGAGAATTGGTCGTGAATGCCTTGCGTGAAACGGGATTCCATTGAGATACGTCGACTTTGCTGGTTGACTGTCGGGGGAGCACCGGGCCGTCACACACCGCACCTCGACCTGTGACAGGAGTTCCTCCACCATGCTCCGAAGGCCCCTGCTCCACGCCCTGCTCGCCGCGCTGGCGGCGGTCCCCCTCACCCTCGCCGCCGGGCTCACCGCCCCCTCCCCCGCGCTGCCGGCGGTCGCCGCGCCCGTACGGGTGATGCCGCTGGGCGACTCGATCACCGGGTCCCCCGGCTGCTGGCGCTCCGTGCTCTGGAACCGCCTCCAGGCCACCGGCCACACCGACGTCGACTTCGTCGGGACGCTCGGCCCGCAGGGCTGCGGCCAGCCCCACGACGGCGACAACGAGGGGCACGGCGGCTACCTGGTGACCAACGTGGCCAACCAGAATCTGCTGCCGGGCTGGCTCGCCGCCACCCGGCCCGACATCGTCCTGATGCACTTCGGCACCAACGACGTGTGGAGCAACATCCCGCCCGCCACGATCCTCGCCGCGTACGGCAGGCTGGTGGACCAGATGCGGGCCAGCAACCCGGCGATGCGGGTCCTCGTCGCGAAGATCATCCCCATGGCGCCGCCCACGTGCCCGGAGTGCGGCCAGCGGGTGACGGCCCTCAACGGCGCGATCGACGGCTGGGCGGCGGCGACCGGCACCCCGGCCTCGCCGGTGGTGGTGGTCGACCAGTGGACCGGGTTCAGCACGGCCACCGACACCTACGACGGCGTACACCCGAACGCGGCCGGCGACCAGAAGATGGCCGACCGTTGGTACCCGGCCCTGGCCGCCGCGCTGGACGGCGTCACTCCCACACCCACCGCCAGCCCGACGCATACCGTCAGCCCGACGCCGACTCCTACCGTCAGCCCCACGCCGACGCCCACCGGCCCGGCCGGCGGCTGCGCCGCGAGCTATCGCGTGGTGGGCCAGTGGCAGGGCGGCTTCCAGGGCGAGGTGACGGTACGCAACTCCGGCGCCGCGCCCATCTCCGGATGGACCGTCCGCTTCGCGTTCACCGACGGCCAGCGGATCAGCCAGTCCTGGAACGCCCGGCTGACGCAGGACGGGGCCGAGGTGACCGCCCGCCACGTCGACTGGAACGGCGCCCTCTCCCCCGGCGCGCAGGCCACCTTCGGCTTCCTCGGCAGCACCACCGGGGGCGCCGCCACGACGACGGTGACCTGCGCGCCCGCCTGACAACCGCCACATCAACACGTCGCGCCGGCGCGGTCGGCCCGGACGCCTGAACAGGCTTCCGGGCCGGCAGCCGCGTCCTTCCTAGCCGAATGTCGGCTAGATCTCGGTGCACAAATGAGTGATCCTGATCACAGTACCGCCTCGGGCCCGCCCACCGGCCCGCGCCCGGGGCCGCACAACGGAATTCCCTTCCGGCGGCCCGGATTGACGCCGCCCGCAACCCCCGGACGTTCGGGCATCTCGCCACGTACTGAGCCGTAACTCGCACGCAGCGTCACGCGTGACGCCGTCGGTACCGAACTGTGCCTCGATCGAATTCAGCCGCCCATCGTCACGGTTTGCGGCGCTCACTACCCTGATCCCTGATCCCGTGCCTGGGCACACGTCGACAGCGATAAGGGCTTCACATGAGCGACAGTTACCCTCCGTACGGAGGGCAGCAGCCGGACCCGAACGTCACCCCCTGGAGCGGGCCGCCGGCGCCGCAGCAGGGCGGGTACCCGGGTTACGGGCAGCCAGCGCAGGCGCCGCAGTTCGGCGCTCCCTTCCCGCCGCCGAAGAAGTCGAACAAGGGCCTGATCATCGGACTGGTCGCCGGCGCGGTGGTCCTCGTGCTCGCCATCTGCGGCGCAGGCATCGGCCTCGTCCTCGTCAACGGTGACGACGACGAGCCCACAATCGTCGCGACCGGCGGCCCCAGCCCCGACGCCGGCACCAGCAGCACGCCGGGCACGGACGCCTCCCCCACCCCCGGGCAGCAGGAGACGCAGGAGCCGAACAACAACGCGGTCACCGCCCGCTACTCCAGCGACCTGTCCAACGTCTGCGACGGCGGCCAGATCCTGAACGCGGCCACCTACAACGGCCCGTCCGGCGCCAAGGCGTACACGTTCTCGAACAACCCCGACCGGCCGAACTTCTGGTCGTCGAAGTCGGTCGCCTCGAACAAGCCGTACTACGCCAAGAGCGCCGACTTCCAGACGGTGTCCGTGGTCGGCTGCCTCAAGTTCGTCGAGGGCAGCGAGGGCGCGCCGAAGAAGTGCCAGTACAAGGACAGCGCCGGCAAGCAGGTCACCATCGACTACATCTCGTCGCGCTACACCCTGACCTTCTACGCCGCGAAGACCGGCGAGAAGATCGGCGACGGCGGCACCATCAGCGCCCCGGCGGCGCGCTGCCCGAGCTTCATCTCGTACAACAAGACCACCATGAAGTCGCACGCGGCGCCGGACTCCGGCAGCATCGAGGCCGCCCTGGACAAGTTCCTGTCCTGAGCGGCACGGTCGACGGTGGGGAGGGACGGATCACCGTCCCTCCCCACCGTCGTCTCTGCGCAGGGCCACCCGTGCGGGCGGCGACCGTGACCTGGACCATCACGCCGATCGACCGTGGTGGAGAAGCCCAGGCGGGGTAGGTCGCGGCGGCCTCCCGCAGCGCCTGCGGCTCGACGTCCACCTGCGATCCGGCCGCGCCCGGTCCGCCGGGCGCCGGTGGGATCGGGCCGATGGCACCGGCCCTCTGGGTGCCCGACGACGGCGGGGCCGCCACCATCGAGGATGGTGGCGGCCCCGCCGTCGTGGGTTCCGCGTCAGCGGCGCGCCGGCGCCTCCCGACCGGCGGCGTCCACCGCGACCTGGTCGAAGGCCGGAGCACCGTCGACGGCGTCGGCGGCCACGGCCGTCGACCTGGCGGGATCGGGCAGGTCCAGGCTGCTGCGCAGGCCGACCGGCTTCAACAGGACCGCGGCGATGATGCCGACGACGGCGATCGCGGCGGAGATGAGGAAGATGTGGCCGGTGGCGTCCCCGTACGCCGCGCGGACGATCTGCTGGACCGCGCCGGGCATGGCGTCGAGGTTCAGGCTGCCCGCTCCCGCGCTGCCGGAGGCGGGGATGCCGGCGGCGGAGAGGTCGGCGGTGATCTGGTCGGTCACCCGTCGGGCGAGGACCGCGCCGAGCACCGACACGCCGATCGTGCCGCCGAGCGAGCGGAAGAACGCGACGGTCGAGCTGGCCGCGCCGATGTCCCGGAGCGAGACGGTGTTCTGCACGGCGAGGACGAGGTTCTGCATCGTCATGCCGACCCCGACGCCGACGATGAACATGGCCACGCCGACCAGCACCAGCGAGGTCTCGTGGTCGATGGTGCCGAGCAGGGCGAACCCGATGACGAGCACGATCGCGCCGAACACGATGTACGGCTTGATCTTCCCGGTCTTCGTGATCAGCCGGCCGGCGATGATCGACGATCCGAGGACGCCGGCCATCATCGGGATGGTGAGCAGCCCGGCCTCGGTCGGGCTGTAGCCGCGGCCGATCTGGAAGTACTGGCCGAGGAAGACGGCGCCGCCGAACATCGCCATGCCGACCGCCAGGCTGCCCAGGATGGCCAGGGCGGTGGTCCGCTGGCGGACGAGATCGAGCGGAACGACCGGCTCGTCCACCCGGGACTCCACCCAGACGGCCAGGGCGAGCAGCGCGACCGCACCGCCCACCATGGCGGCGGTCTGCCAGGAGGCCCAGGCGAACGAGTCGTCGACGAAGGAGATCCAGATGAGCAGCACGCTGACGCCGGCGGCGATCAGGGCCGCGCCCAGGTAGTCGATCTTGACGTTCTCGCGGCGGACCGTCGGCAGGCGCAGGGTGAACTGGAGGAGGACCAGCGCGATGGCGGCGACGGGGACCCCGACGAAGAAGCACCAGCGCCAGCCGAGCCAGGACGTGTCGACGATGAGCCCGCCCAGCAGCGGGCCGCCGACCGTCGCCACCGCCATCACGCCACCGAGGTAGCCGTTGTACCGGCCGCGCTCCCGGGGCGGGATCATCGCGGCGATGGCGACCTGGACGAGGGCCTGGAGGCCGCCGACGCCGATGCCCTGGAACGCGCGGGCGGCGATGAGCTGGCCGGCCGTCTGGGCGAAGCCGGCGATCACGGAGCCGACCAGGAAGACGACGATGGCGACCTGGACCAGGAGCTTCTTGTTGAACAGGTCGGCGAGCTTGCCCCAGATCGGGGTGGTCGCGGTCGCGGTGAGCAGGGTGGCGGTGACCACCCAGGTGTACTGGGTCTGCGACCCGTTCAACGCGCCGATGATGTTCGGCAGCGCCGTCGAGACGACGGTGCCGCTGAGCATGGCGACGAACAGCACCAGCAGCAGGCCGCTGAGGGCCTCCAGCGTCTGCCGGTGTGTCATCGGCGCGTCGCCGGCCGTGGTGGTGGGTGCGCTCATCGCGCGGCCTCCAGGTTGTCGTGGTGTCCGAGGACGGTCTCGATGTCGCGGGTGAACCGGCCGAGCGCGGTGGCGAACGCCGCCACCTCCGCGGGGGTCCAGTCGGCGAGCGCGGTGTCGAGGATCCGGCCGTACCAGTCGTAGGTGTCGGTCAGGGCGGCCCGCCCGGCCGGGGTGACGGTCAGCAGGCTGGCCCGCTTGTCGGCGGGGTCGGCGCGCCGCTCGACCAGGCCGTGGCTGACGAGCGAGGCGACGGCGCGACTGACGGTCGACGGGTCGAGCCCGCTGCGGGCAGCCAGCTCCCGGGCGTGGCAGTCGGCGGGCAGCTTCTCGATCTGCATGAGGAGGCCGGCGAGGCCGACCGGCACCGTCGGCCGGACGTCGGCCCGGTGCCGTTTGATCAGCCGTACGCTCCGGATCAGCTCGGAGAGCCTCGCTCCGAGCTCGCGGCCAGCAGTTTCCACGCCGCCTCCCCTGTCGCAGATGGTTGCCGCACACAAGCATCTGCCGATCTTGCTCACAGTGCAAGTTTGCGCGATGAGAACTGAGTCACCGCCCCGTAGGCTGTCGCCCATGGCGGAGACCACCGGGCTGCGGGAGCGCAAGAAGGCGGCCACCCGCCTCGCCCTGCACGAGGCGGCCCTGCGCCTCGCCACGGAACACGGGCTCGACCGGGTCACCGTGGAGGCCATCGCCGACGCCGCGAACGTCTCCCGCCGGACGTTCTCCAACTACTTCTCCAGCAAGGAGGAGGCGGTCTTCCACGGCGACGCCGTACGGCTGCGCCGGCTGTTGGAACTGGTCCGCCGGCAGCCGGCCGACGCGCCGCCGTGGGCCGTGCTGAGCGCCGCCGCCGAACGCCTCGCCGTCGAGGCGTACGGCAACGCACCGCCCTCCTGGCTGCTGCACCGCCGTCAGCTACGCGGGCACCCGGGCCTCGTCGCGCACCAGATCGCGGCCTACACCGCCATCGAGCGCGATCTCGCCGACGACGTCGCCCGGCGGTTGACCGGCCCCGACCGGGCGCTGCGGTCCCGGGTCGTGGCGGCGACCTTCCTGGCCTCCCTGCGCGTCGCCATCCAGCACTGGATCGACCACCCCGACGGGCCGCTGCACGACGTCCTGCGCACCGCGCTCGCCGAGACCGCGACCACCCCGCCCGTCACGTCGGCCCCGCCGGTCACGTCCGCCCCGCCGGTCATCTCCGCCCCGCCCGCCACCTCCGCCCCACCGACGGCCGGCTGACGCCCGGCAGCAGGAGGCGCGCCTCAGGCCGGCCCCGCCGAACCTGCGGCAGCGTGAAGGGGATCGACCGCCTGGCCGGCGCGTCGCGCGGGGCGCTTGACCTTGTCACGGTGACAAGCTCTTCACTGTGGCCGAGGAGGTGGTTCCGATGACCATGCCGGAACGAGACACGGGCACGATGCGAGTTCTCCTGCGGCTGGAGGACAGCAACCCGTCGGTGCGATTGCAGGCAGCGCTGGCGCTCGGCACGACCCCGGACCTGCGGTTCGTCGACAGGCTCGTCGAGCGGTGCGCGATCGAGTCCGACTTCCACGTGCGCGAGATGCTGACCTGGGCGCTCATCCGCCACCCGGCACCGACGACGCTCCCGAAGCTGGTCGACGAACTCCGCTCGGAGTGCGCGCAGGCCCGAAGCCAGGCGTTGCACACGCTGTCCAAGATCGGGGACCGGCAGGCGTGGCCGGCGATCACCCGGGCGCTGCTGACCGACGCCGACGACGAGGTGGCGCGGAGCGCCTGGCGGGCAGCGGTGGCACTCGTACCCGAAGGTGACGAGCCCGCGTTGGCCGCGGTGTTGGCGACGCAGCTCGGGCGCGGCGGGCGCGCGACGCGGTTGAGCCTGAGCCGGGCGCTGATCGCACTCGGCGAGGTGATCGTGCCGATCCTGCGCGCCGCGACGACGGACCCCGACCCCCGCGTACGCCAGCACGCCAGCGCCACGGAACGGCTGTCGCGCGACCCGGACGCCGGGTTCGAGTTCGCGCTCGACGAGGCGACGCGCATCGTGGCCCTCGGCACGACCGGCCAGGAGGGTTGACAGGCGTTGTTGATCGGTGAGGTGGCACGGCGCTCCGGCGTCAGCGCCCGCATGCTCAGGCACTACGACTCGCTCGGCCTGGTGCGGCCGACGGGTCGTACCCGGGCCGGCTATCGGGAGTACTCGGGCGAGGACATCCGGCGGATCCTCCACATCGAGAGCCTGCGGTCGTTGGGGCTGTCGCTACGCGAGGTCGGGCGCGCGCTGGACGATCCCGGCTTCACGCCCTCGGGGCTCGTCGACGATCTCATCCGCCGGACGCGGGAACGCATCGCGGCGGAGACGGAACTGCTCACCCGACTCCGTCAGATCGACGCCACGGAACCCGCCGGCTGGGACGGCGTCCTCCGGATCGTCGCGCTCCTGCAGGCACTGGGATCGGAGAGCGCCGGCAAGCGCCAACGCGCGGCCCTGTCCTCGGCCGAAGAGGCTCCGGTGCCGGTGGAAGCGCTGGTCGAGGCAGCGTTGAGCGAGACGGACCCGAACGTCGCCGGTGCCCTCCGGTGGGCGCTGGCACGGTCGGGCGACGGGGGCCTGGCACTGCTGGCGGAGGGCCTCGACTCACCGGTGGCCGAGGTGCGCGAACGTGCCGTCCGGTCCGTCGCCGAGATCCCGGGCGGTGCGGCGACGGCGCTGCTGCGGGACGCCCTCACGCACCCGGACCTCGCGGTCCGCAGGTGTGCCGCTCTGGCGCTCGGGGCGCGTGGGGCAGCAGACGCGGTCCCGACGCTTATCGACATGATCGTCGAGGAGACCAGCGACGCCGATGCCGCCGAAGCGCTGGGCGCGCTGGCGACCGATCCCGCGTCGGCCGACCAGATCGCCACCGGGCTCGTCGACCGCCTCGCCCACGCAGCGGTCGGCTCGTCGGCACGTCGGCGGCTGACGCAGGCGCTCGCGGACGTCCCGGGGATCACGACGTCGCGTGCCCTCGCGGAGCTGTCACAGGACGAGGACCGCGCCGTCGCGCTCACTGCGGCGTACGTCCTCAGGCTGCGCGGCGCGCGGTGACGGTTACCCCCTGACCGGAAGGTTGCCCGCCGCGTTGCCCGCCGCGTTTCCCCCCGCTCCGGTGCTGCCGCGTCGCGAGCCGCGGATGGCGCCCCGACCGGGGACGGCTCCGCCATGTCCGGATCTGCGGCCTGGCCGTCCTTGTGGCCCTCCACAGAGGATGACCAGACTGCTCGTGTGGAGATCGCCCGGATCCGCGAGGTGGTCGTGGTGGTGCACGACGGCGTCGTGCTGCTCGACGTGGCGGGGCCCGTCCAGGTGTTGCACGGCAGCGGCGGCTACCGGGTCCGGCTGGCCTCGGTGGACGGCCGCCCGGTACGCACGGACGTGGGCGTGCCGCTCGACGTCGAGTTGGCCCTGCACCAGGTGCGGCACCGGTTCGACACGCTGCTGGTGCCCGGCCTCTCCCTCGCCACGGCGCAGCCTCCGCCGGCGCTCGTCGCCGAACTCCCCCGCGTCAGCGGGCTCGCCCGCCGCACGGCGGCCATCTGCACCGGCGCGTTCCTGCTCGCGGCGGCGCGCCTGCTCGACGGCCGCCGGGCCACCACCCACTGGGCGGCCTGCGCCGACCTCGCGTCGCGGTTCCCGGCGGTCCGCGTCCGGCCCGACGCCCTCTACGTGCGGGACGGGCCGCTGTTCACCTCGGCCGGCGTGACCGCGGGCATCGACCTGACGTTGACGCTGGTCGAGGACGACCACGGGCCGGAGCGCGCCCGCACCACCGCCAAGTACCTCGTGGTCTTCCTGCACCGCCCCGGCGGTCAGTCCCAGTTCACCGTCCGCGGCAACACCACGGCCGCCCCCGGCAGCGCGCTGCGCCGGGTCCTGGACGCCGTCGCCGCCGACCCGGCCGCCCCGCACACGCTCGCCACGATGGCGGCGCACGCGTCGGTAAGCGAACGGCACCTCTCCCGCCTGTTCCGCCGGACGGTCGGGACGACCCCCATCCGGTACGTCGAGCAGGTCCGGGTCGAGGCCGCGAAGACCCTACTCGAAGCCACCCACGACGGGGTGGCTCGCATCGCCCGCGCCTGCGGCTTCGGCTCGGACGACAGCATGCGCCGCGCGTTCCTGCGCGGCATCGGCATCACCCCGGCCGAGTACCGCCAACGCTTCCGGTCCACACACCCGACACCCGAAAGATGAGGTACCCGTGACGCCTTCCTTCTCGCGGCGAACCGCCCTCGGCACCGGCCTGGCCGCCGGCGCCGGCATGCTCACCGGGCTGGTGCCCGCCGCCCCGGCCGCCTCCCACCCCGCGCCGGACGCCGACCTGTCCTTCCCCTCGACCCGGCTGGCCCGGGAGGCTGCCCGACTGATCGGCGAGGCGCAGGAGGCCTACCTGCGCAACCACAGCCTGCGTAGTTTCCTGTTCGCCCGCGAGGCCGCCGCGCAGGCCGGTCGGCGGCCCGGACGCGACTACGACGAGGAGGTCGTGTTCCTGATCTGCGCCCTGCACGACATGGGCCTGACCGCACGCGCCAACTCCGACCAGCGGTTCGAGATGGACGGCGCCGACTTCGCCGCCCGGTTCCTCGAGGAGCGGGGCGTCACCGACCGCCGGGTCGACACCGTGTGGGACGCGATCGCCATGCACACCACGCGCAGCTTCCGCGACTCACCCGTCTTCCAGCGTCGCCGGCCGCCGGAGATCGGCATCGCCCAGACGGGAATCAGCATCGACCTCATGGGCATCAACAGCCCGGTGCCACCCGAGTACGCCGACCGCGTCCACCGACGTCATCCCCGCCTCGGCGGCGCCCGGGCCGTCACCGACGCGATCGTGGCGCAGGCACTCGCCAATCCCCGCAAGGCCCCGGCCGCCACCCTTCCCGGCGAGATCCTGCACCAGCGCCACCCCGAACTGCCCTACCTGACCTGGGACATGCTCCTGGACTCCAACGCCTGGGGCGACTGACCCGGCCCGGGCACCAGGGCCTTCCTCGGCGACCTGACCTCGCAGTGCTGATCCCGGCAACAGAGGCGGCGGGCCAGCTACCCTCGCCGTCGTGACCCACGAGAACGAGATCACCGAGCCGGTCGACCTGTGCCTCGCGGGTGGGCGGCTCAATCCCGCCGCCGTGGGCTGGAGCCGCCGCCCGCTGCACCGGGCGAACCTGCGCGGCTGGGGCCGCAACAAGCGCTGGGAGTACTGGGGGGTCGTCACGCCGACCCACATCGTCGGCCTGGTCGCCTCGTCGCTGGACTACGCGGGGGTGCACAGCCTCTACGTGCTCGACCGCGCGACGAAGGCCGAGATCGACAGGAACGCGGTGGTCCCCTTCGCCCGGGGCGCCCTCTTCCCGCCGGTCAGCGGGGCGGGCGCCGTTCGGGCGCGCGGCGGCGGGCTCTCGATCGACATCGACCAGGCGCCGTCGGGCACCACCATCCGCGCCGCCGCCCCCGGTCTGGAGGTCGACCTCGTGGTGCCGCTGCCGGCGGGTCACGAGTCGCTCGGCGTGGTGGTGCCCTGGGACACCCGCCGGTTCCAGTACACCGTCAAGGACCTCGGCCGCCCGGTGCGCGGCACCCTGCGGGTCGACGGGGTGGCCCATCCGGTCGCCGAGGCCGATTCCTTCGCCGTGCTCGACCACGGTCGCGGCAAATGGCCGTACGCGATCCGGTGGAACTGGGCCGCCGGCAGCGGCCCAGGTCGGGCGATCCAGCTCGGCGGTCGCTGGACCGACGGCACCGGCTCGACCGAGAACGGCCTCTTCCTCGACGGCCGGCTGCACAAGATCGGCGACGAGCTGCGCTGGGAGTACGACCGCGCCGACTGGTCGCGGCCGTGGCGGATCAGCGGTGCGCGGGTGGCCGTGGAGTTCCACCCCTTCCACGAGAAGATCGCCAGGACGAACCTCGGTGTGCTCGCCAACGAGACGCACCAGTGCTTCGGGCACTTCACCGGCTGGGCGGCGGCCGACGACGGCGAGCGCGTCGACCTGGACGGGCTGGTCGGCTGGGCCGAGGAGGCACGCAACCGCTGGTAGCGGCCCCGGGGCCGGACGTGGGCGCCGGGCGGGCCGGGTGCGGCACCTGGCCCTATGGTGGGCGGTATGGCAAGCCCTGGCCCCTCCGCCGACGGCTCGGCGGCCCGGAATCCGCTCACCCTGCTCACGCTCGACGCACTCCGGCAGCGCACCAGCGTGAAGTGGCGCATGTTCCCGCCCGACGTGCTCCCGCTCTGGGTGGCGGAGATGGACGTGCCCCTCGCTCCCCCCGTGGCCGACGCGCTCCGCCGCGCGGTCGACCTCGGCGACACCGGCTACTCCTACGGGACGGCGTACGCGGAGGCGATCGGCGACTTCGCCGCACGGCGTTGGGGCTGGCGGGACTTCCGCGTCGCGCACACCTCGGTCGTGCCCGACGTGATGATGGGCGCCGTCGAGCTGCTCCGGCTCGTCACCGACCCCGGTGACGCGGTCGTGGTCTGCTCCCCCGTCTACCCGCCCTTCTACGCCTTCGTCACCCACGCCGACCGGCGGGTCGTCGAGGCCCCGCTCGGGCCCGACCGGCGCATGGATCCCGCCGCCCTCGACGAGGCCTTCCGCCGCGCGCGGGCCCACGGCCGCCGGCCGGCGTTCCTGCTGTGCAATCCGCACAACCCGACCGGGGTCGTCCACCGGCGCGAGGAGCTCGAGACCGTCGCGGCGCTGGCCGACCGGCACGGCGTGCGGGTGGTCTCCGACGAGATCCACGCTCCCCTGGTGCTGCCGGGGGCGCAGTTCACCCCGTACCTCACGGTGGCCGGCGCCGAGAACGCGTTCGCCCTGGTCTCCGCCTCGAAGGCGTGGAACCTGGCGGGTCTCAAGGCGGCGCTCGCGGTCGCCGGACCGCAGGCCGTGGCCGACCTCCGCCGCATGCCGGAAGAGGTCAGCCACGGGCCCAGCCACCTCGGTGTCATCGCGCACACCGTCGCGTTCCGCGAGGGCGGGCCCTGGCTCGACCTCCTCCTCGACGGTCTCGACGCCAACCGCGCGCTGCTCGCGACGCTGCTGGCGAAGCACCTCCCGTCCGTCCCGTACCACCGCCCCGAGGGCACTTACCTCGCCTGGCTGGACTGCACGGAGCTGGGCGTCGACACGGAGCAGCCGGCCGACGACACCGGGGTGGTCAGCGACGTCGCCGGGCCGGCGAAATTGTTCCTCGACCACGCGCGGGTCGCCCTCAGCTCCGGGCACGTCTTCGGCACCGGCGGGACGGGCTTCGTGCGGCTCAACTTCGCCACCTCGCCGGCGATCCTCACCGAGGCCGTCATCCGCATGGGCGACGCGGTCCGCTGAGGACGCCCGCCGTCGGCAGGGGCCTGGGGCGACATCGCGTCCGGCGCGCGTTCGCGGTTCGCGCACGGGTCGTGGGCTGGCCCGACAACCCGAGGCGTTCAGTCACCGTCAGCGCCGCCGGTGCGCCCGGCGTCGGCCGGCTGGTCGAACAGCCGCTGGTAGCGCTGCACCGCGAGCAGGACCGCCAACTGACCGAGCGCGCTGACGGCGGCGGCGAACTGGTCGAGGTAGAACACCAGCAGGTTCACCACGCTCAGTGAGGTGACCAGGCCGGCCTGGGCGAGCTCGACGGCGCGGCGCGCCATCCCGCGCAGCAGCAGCCCGGCCGCCACGATGAGCGCGGTGCCCACGCCGGCGTCCAGCAGCGCCCGGACGAGCAGGAGCAGCACCCCACGGTGGTCCTGGATGTCGACGCGGGCGAACTCGTTGGCGGTGGCGAGCACCCCCTCGCTGGTTCCGTCACGCAGGTCGACGGCGACGGCGACGATCGTGGTGAGGTCGCTGAGGGTGGCGAAGCCGAGCAGCCCCAGCGCCAGGACCAGCCCGACGCGCAGCCGACCCCGGGTCAACGACCGCGCCAGCCACGCCCGCACGGCGACCGCGAACCGGGCGATCCGTCCGGACCGGTGCTCGTACGGCGGCAGCACACCGGGCCCCGTCAGCTCCAGCAGCGCCGCGGCCAGCGGCTGCAACCGGTCGTCGTCCGGACTCGCGGCGGCGGCGCCGAGTCGTCGCCGCAGCTGCGCCCGGTCCCGTTCGCTGAGCCTCCCGTCGACGGCCTCGCCGAGCAGTTCCAGCGCGGCGTGCAGTTGCGCCCGGGTGCCCTCGACCCGCGTGCCGCGGGCGCGCACGTACAGCCACACGCCGATGAGGAAGGCCGCGTAGGCGATGGGCGCGGCGGCCGGGAAGAAGTAGTCGTTGTCGGCGGTGATGAACTTGCCGACCTCGTCGATGAAGAGGCCGGTGCCGATCCCGGCCAGCAGCGCCGCCCCGAGCAGCGCGGCCCGGTTGACGACAAGCAGCGGGACGAGCGCGGCGACGAACAACGACAGGCCACCCCACAGGGCGTGCGAGATGTGCAACGTGCCGCCGCCGACCTGCGGATAGCCGGTCAGCGCCAGGAATGCGCGGGTGCCGAGGACCGCGCCGCCGAACCCGATCAGCATCAGCAGCATGTAGTGCTCCGCGTCCAGTCGCGCCACCAGGCATCGAGAGGGGCGACGGTGGGACGGGAAGCTCATGTGGACAGCAAACACCTGACGGCAGGGTGCCGGTGGCGCCTCCGCCAAACGCGGGCACGGCCTCGATCCGTCGACCGGCGGGCGGTGCCGGGCGTCAACCGCCGGTGCCGGCGGTCAGGTCGAAGTCGGCGACGACCGGCGCCCGCCCCACCCACACGAGGTTGCCGTCGGTGAACCTGTCGCCGGCCGGGTACCAGCGGCCCGGCCCGTAGGAGCAGTCGCACCGCAGTTTGACCAGTTGCCCGGGGAGCATCGGAAGTCCGTACGACGTGCCGACGTCCACCGCGCCGACGACGTCCCCGGTGAGGGCGTCGAAGGCGACGACCGTGCTGTAGGCCGCCAACTCGTCGGCGCGGATCGCGCCGCCCACGGTGGTCGGAGACCGCAGGGCCTGGTGAAGCGTCGCGGTGCCGCCGGGGCGCACCCGGACCGTCCGGGCCAGCAGGGCGGCGCCGACACCACCGGACCACTGGGTGGCGATCCCCGTGCCGGAGAACCGCAGGGCCCAGTCGTACGGCCCGAGCCCGGTGATGCTGTAGCGGCCGGTGTCGTCGGTGATCGGCGTGTCGGGGCTGTACTTCGGGTGGGGCACGAACGGCACCACGGCGACGTGGACACCCGGAACCGGACGCCCGCTCGCCGCGTCGGTGACTACGCCCGAGATCCGGCCGGGCGGGTCGAGCCGGACCGGTGGGGCGGCGGTCGTGGCACCGGCGCCGACAGTGACCACCCACGCGCGGTGGCGCTCGCCGGTGCCGCCCTGCCCACCGACCCATTGGCGCCCGTACCGTGCCGCCTCGTAGGGCTGGGCGAAGAGCCGGTAGCGTCCCGGCTCCACCCCGGTCACTTCGATCCCGCCCCGGTCGTCGGTGCAGCCACCGACGCTGCCGAGCTGGCTCTCGCCGATGGACACCCGGGCGAGTCGTTCGCGGTCCAGCGGTACGAGGCTCACGCAGGCGCGGGCCGGCTCCCCGGTGCCGGCGTCCTGCACCGTCGTCGTCACGCTGCCGGTGGCCGCCGCGGCGCTGGCGGGAGCGGGCGCGACCGGCAGCAGGAGGAGCGCGGCGGCCACGCCGACGGCTGCCCGGATACGTCGTCTGAGCTGAGGATCGGTCATCGAGGGCTCCGGTGGGCTGCGGTGACGGCCGGCATCCGCCACCGTAGCGGCCACTCGTGGGCCGGGCTGTCGGATCGATGACCGCCACGCTGTCAACCCGCGGGATGACACTGACTATGATCGATCGAATGAATCAGCATGACGGATCCGGCTGCTGCGGGGGCGGCGACGAGGGCGTACCCGGCATCAGCCGCCGTGGCGTGCTGCGCGCCGCGGCGTGGGGCGCGGGCGCCATGACCGTGGGCGGGTGCTGATTCCCGGAACCGCGCACGCCGCACCCACGATCTACAACCCGTTCACCGCGTACCCGGTCACCGACACCTGGGAGGGCCACCTTCGCCGGGGCTCGCTCGGCGGCATCGACTACGGCATGGGGGTGGGCACGGCACTGCCCGCCTGCGGCGCCGGCACCGTCCAGAACATCCCCTACAACGGTACGGGTGGACACACCGTCACGATCCACCACGGCGACGGCTACCGCAGCCAGTACATGCACCTGTCGCAGTTCTCGCTCCCCGACGGCGCCAGCGTCGGCGCGGGCACGGTGGTGGGCCGCTCCGGCGGTGCCGCCGGAGCCCCCGGCTCGGGCAGCTCGACGGGCCCGCACCTGCACTGGCACATGATCGACCCGTCGGGCACGAGGATCAGCCCGCTGGTCTACATCGCGCAGAATCCGGGCCAGCAGTCGCGTCAGGTGTTCGAGGCGCCCAGCTTCAACGGCTGGCAGGCCCTACCGATCTCCGGCAGCGCGGGCGCGGTCACCGGCTCGGCGGTGGCCACGATCGGGGTGAGCACCACGAAGATCGTCTACACCCTCGACGGCGGCCGGATCTTCGAGGCGGCCAGCAACGCGGGCTGGCGCAACCTGTGGACCGGCGTCTCCGGCGCACAGGGCACCGCCCTCGCCGCGTTGCACTTCAACGGGACGAAGCTGGTCTACAGCGTCACCGGCGGCTACGTGCACGAGACGGCCAGCAACACCGGCTGGCGCAATCTGAACAGCGGGGTCCGCGGCTCCACTGCGGCCGTGCTGGCGGTGAGGAACAACAAGTACATCTACGCCGCCTGAGCCACCGGCGGGGGCCTCCCGGGCGGGAGGTCCCCGCCGAAGACCGCTGTGATCCAATCAACCATGGTTCGACAGCGGGTCCTTGCCGTCCTTCTGTTCTTGATCGCGCTTGGGGCGCTGGCCGCCTCGCACACGTTCCCGTTCCTCGACGACCTCCCCGAGCTGGCCGAGTCGGCGATCGCGTTCCTGGGCGCGGCGTGCCTCCTGACCGGGGTGTGGCTGTGGTTGCGGAAACCACCGAACCGGTCGTCGCATTCGGCCGGCGACGGCGGCAGACACTGACGGACCCGGGCGGGCAAGGATCACCAGGGGCCTGCGACACCCAGGAGGGTCCGCCGCGATTGCTGCTTCGGCGCGCCCCCGCAACTACGAACCTCACCCGATCTGACGCGTCACCGTTCGGCGCTCCATCCGAGCGCCGACAGGCGGCTGACCAGTCGTTCGACGTCGAGTGTCCGGAACATCCACAGCTCGTCGCGATCATCGACGTCGAACTCCAGCCCCGTGTTTCGCCATCGCCGGATCGCGATCAGATTGTCGGCGGTGATCACGAGGGTTCCGGCCCAGATCTCCCGCAGCGTGATGGCGTGCTGATCCGCCCGTAGCCTCGCCATCGGCCAGCCGGAGTCGGCGCGGACACCGCCCCCGACCTTGGGGACGACCCGGATACCGCCACGCGACGAGAAGCCGCCCGAAGGCACTGATCTTGCCATTTCGATGCTCCTACGGTGGTCGCGGGTAAGGGCAGGGAGGGCGGATCCGCAGGGCTGCCTTGCCCACGCAGCCACCCGGAACGCCCGGTCTCGCTTCGGAAGTCCTTCGGCGCAGCGGCGAGCGGGGGTAGCGTCGCCGGTGTGAGGGTGTTGCTGCGGCACGGCCCTGGCGACGGGCAGGTGGTCGACGGCCGAGGCGAGACAGTGGTGTGGGGTGCCTGCCTGTACGAGCGGACCGGCGACCGCGAGGAGCGCCACGGTCACACCCTGGTCGTGTTCCGGCACCGGCCGGACTGCTGCGAGCCGTACGGGCGGGGCAGCGAGGACCGCTGCGAATGACGCCCTCGACGATCCGGTGTCCGCGCCGGTGTTCCTCGTGCTGCCACGTGGCGGCCCGGACCCGACGGCGTCCTGGAATCGGGTACGGGCGACTGCCGCGAGGCGCGCGGGGCGGTTGACGGCGGTTCCGCCAGCCTCAGCGGCGGGCGCCGCCGGGCCGACCCCGGCCGGTTCCCGAGGCCCGGTGGCCGATGCGCGGAGCCCGTACCACCGCGGTGTTGCCCGCCCCCGGGCGGAAGTCCCGCGCCGCGGCGGCGACCATCTCGTCGGGATCGCCGGCGAGCGCCTGCCGGATGTGCGGCGGCACCACCTCCGACGTCGCCAACGCCATCCGGACCTGCACCGAGCGGTCGTCGACCAGGCGGCGCAGGTCCGCGTCGTCCAGCTCGACCGCGAGCACGAGCGCGACGCGGACGTCCACCACAGGGTCCTGGGCGAGTGCGCTGCGCTGGGCGGCGGTGGTCCGCGGGTTGCGGGCGAGCCCCTTACGTACGCGCGCGGTGCGGTCGGCCATCAGGGCGGTGATCACGTCGGGGTCGTGGGTGTGGGTGGCGAGCCGTTCCCGCACCTCGGGCGAGACGTCGTCGACCAGCCGCGCGGCCAGCTCGGGCTCCAGTTCGCGCGTCTCCGCCAGGAGGCCGCGAAGCTCCTTGTCGGGAGCCTCCGCCATCACCCGGCGGACCGACTCGTTGCAGGCCGGGTTACCGGCGACCGCCCAGCGGACCCACCGGTCGGCGTCCTTGACGAGTACGAGGAGGTTGCCGATCGAGGTCGAGGGGTTTCTCGCCACGGCCTCCCGGACGTCGCGATCACGGTCCCGGGTCAGCGGGCGCAGTGCCTGCGCGGGCGCGTCGGTACGGGTCGCGACGGCCTTACGGACCACGGCCGACGGGTCGGACGCCAGGTCGATGAGGGTCATCTGTGGCGTGGTGGGGTCCTGCGCGACGGCGAGCCGCGCGTCGACGCCGCCACCCGTCGCGTCGTCCGCAGCACCTGACCCACTGTGACGGTCGGGTCCGCCGACGTCCTGCTGTTTCCCCATGGGCGCCATCATGTCACGGGCCGTGTCGTGGACCCGCCGGGCCGGGCCGGCGCCCGGGGTGACGGGTCGCCGCCCGCCCGACGGGTCACCGCGTCACGCGCAGGGCTTCCGCCCGCAGACGTCGATCACCTTGCCGGTGAGCAGGAACACCGCCTTCTGTCTCTGGGCCGCGGCCTGGGCGCGCGGGAACTCGTGCGAGTCCTCGCCGTACTCCGGCCCGGCCGGGGCGAGGTTCGTCGGCGGTGGCGCGTACGCCGCGCCGCTGTTCCAGACCACCATCGCCGAGCCGGTGTACGGGTACCTGCGGATCGGCGCGATGCCCCAGTACGGCCGCACGTCCGGCGACCAGCCGTCGGCCAGCGCGGGGGTGTGCAGGCGGGCGCCGATGGTGCGCGCCTGGACCTCCGCCGCGGCGGGGGAAACCTGCTGGTCGCCGAAGGCCACGTGCATCAGCACCTGGTGTGCCGGGGTGCCCGGCAGCGGGCGGTCGGTCATGTGCTGGGCGTACCCGTTGGCCTCGGAGCGGTCCCACAACATCTGCAGCAGCGCGAGGATCAGCTGCTGGTCGACCTTGTCCGGGTAGTAGCCGTCCATGATCGTCTGGAACGGGGTGAAGGCCACGCTGCGTTGCAGCAGCGTGGAGTAGTTCATCGCCGGCACGCCGAGCACCGACCGGGTCCAGTCCTGGGCGATGGCGGTGAGCGCGCCGCCGTTGATGCCGCCCTGGCTGTTGCCGTCGTAGTGCAGCCCGCCGGCCACGTCGATCAACGGCCGTGCGGTGGCGTCCCGGAACGCCGGGTGGGCGGCGAACCCGCCCGGGTGGATCATCGCCCGGCCCAGGAAGAGGAAGTTCAGGTAGCTCTGCTGCAACCGGTCGGCCACCGCGGGGAAGCCGCTGAGGTCGGTGAAGGCGCCGGCCACGTAGGGGACGTCGGCGGCGGCCATGCCGATCCAGCTGGTCGCGCAGAAGGTGAAGTCGTACGTGTGCGACATCGTCTTGACGTTGCCGGCGTTGATCTCGGTCGGCTTGCCGAGCAGGCCGTGGCCGTAGAGCGAGAGGTGTGCCGGCTTCGCGGCGGAGGCGCTGCGCGGGATGTTGCAGACGAAGTCGGCCGCCACCGTCGCGCCGGACGGTGTGGGCAGGGCGTCCGGCGTCGGTGGCGCTCCGCCGCCGCCGGCCGGCCCGTAGTGCAGCCGGGAGCCGGGCCCGCCGTCGCCGGTCAGATACGACGGTACGCCGATGGTGCCGGTCACCTGCCGGGCGATCAGCGGGTCCTGCTCCGGCGGGTAGTCGGTCACCTGGGTCACGGTGAACGACGGTGCGGCCCGGCGGAGGGAGGCGAACGCGCCGTCGCGGACCGCCAGCATCCGCCCGGTCAGACCGTGCCGGCTGGCCACGGTGAAGTCCCAGGCCAGGTGGAGGCTGTGGGCTTGACGCCGGCCCTGGTCAGGTCGGCGAGGATCCGCTTCATCTGTGGGACGCGACGGTCCCGATGGCCGAGGCCGGCGCCGGTCACGTACGCCGTGAACGCCTTCGGCGCCGGGATCAGCGCCCCGGTGCCGTCGCGCATGCCGCGCAGGCCGACGACGTAGCGGGTGCCCTCGGTCAACGCCACCGCCGGCCGGATGATCAGCACCTGCCGCTCCGGCTGGCCGGCCGCGTGCGCGTCCAGCTCGGCCCAGTACGGCGTGCGCCTACCCGTCCGGGCGTCGAGCAGCACGACCGGCGCGTCCGGCGCCAACGAGCGGCCGATGTCGGTGACCGGCGCGATCCCGGTCGCCGCCGCGTCGAGGCCGGGCACCCGCACCAGGATCGGCGAGCCGGGACTGAACCCGTCCTGCCGGTTCCATTCCGTCGGGTCGATGGGGGTGCCCTGCACGTTGGCGGGCATCGCGGAGGCCGGGAACCGCACCCGCTTGCCGGTCGGGCTGCTGCGGTCCGGCACGGTGAAGTAGTCGTTCGGGAACGGCAGCAGGCAGGCCGTCGGGTCGATCGGGTCGCAGCCCTGGTGCCCGGCCGGTGCGGGAGTCGCGGCCGGCGCCGCGGCGGCGGCCGCGCCCAGCAGAACCGCGCCTGCGGTCACCAGCACGGACACGGCGAGACGGAGCCGTCTGGGTGTGGTCACGCGCATCTCCTTCGGCACCGGACCGTGGTCCGAGGCAGCGGCCGACGATGGTGGGTGGAGCGTCGTGTACTTCCTACGCTCGTGAATGGATCTCGGCAAGAGGGCCGCTACCCGCCGGACCTGGCGGCGAAGCCGGACAGGTGGGCGTGCACCCCGTCGACGAGGAATTGCCGGCCGTCGTCGGCACCACCGTTCACGCGGCCACCAGAACAGCCCTTGGTTACCGATGCCCTTCTCTGGAGAAGAAGACCATCGACCAAGGGCTGTTTCCGTGCCCGGTCGCGATCCCCGCGGGGCCCCGGGAGTCAGGAATCAAGTTGGTGGCTGGTGAGATGACGACTGCGCGTCGGGCATCCTCACACTCGCCGCAGATAGCCGCCAGGGAACCAGGTGAACATCAGTTCCTCCTTCGACCTGTCGACTTCGAAGCGCTGATCGGGCAGGAATTCCTCGAGCGCCTCCCAGGGGCCGTCGCCCGGTTCCCACGGCCCCGCCTGGACCGGGTGCCCGCTGAGGTTGGTGTCCTGCACGATCAGGTAGCAGCCCGGCGTCACCAGGTCGGCGTACGCCGCGAGTTCCGCGAGGACGTGCTGCTTGCTGTGGTCGCTGTCGAGGATCACCATGACCCGCTCGACGGCCTGCGCCTTTTCCCGCATCTGGGCGACGACGGCAGGGTCGACGGACGACCCGGTCATGGTGTCGACCCGGTCGAAGTACGGCGAGTCGACCGCCATTCCTTCGCCGTCGATCCAGCCGCTCGGTCCGGTGAGATGTTCGGGCTTGACGTCGACCGTGGCGACCCGGCCGTTACCGACGAGTCCGAGCATGGTCGCGTAATAGAGTGCGGACCCACCGTGTCGGGTCCCGGTCTCGATGATCAGATCAGGTCGCGTTTCGTGAATGATCTCCTGGATCATCCACATGTCCATCGGATTCTGGTGACACGCCACGCCGAGCCATGTCCGGCGACGCCACACCTTGCTCTTGTAAAAGGCCCGCTGGAACGTGTCCACAGCCCCAGAAACATCAGCATCCATGGGGGGAAACTATCACGACAAATGCTGGCCGGTGATCATGCCTCTGACCCAAAAAAACGCCGGTACGGGGTGACCCCTTTTCTCGAACAAAACGCCCAGGAGGCACGCCTGGGAAAGGGACGGGCACTGCGGCTCGTTCCATAACCGTAACCATCGGTCACGGCCGGTTCCGGACCGTGACCGTCTGATCCCCGCCAATGCCGGCAGGTGCGACACGGGACCCGCCGCCCACGTCACCGACAAGGCGGACGGAGGCGCTTGAGCGAGGTGCCCAAGCGCCTCCTGCCGCCTTACTGGCAGGCCATCGGGCCGCCAACGACATCGTTCAGCTCGTCGTCGGCCATCTCACGGATGTCGACAGCCTCGAAAGTCACCTCGGTCATGTTGGTTCACCCCCTCCCCGCATCATCGGTCACACTCCACCCGACCAGATGGTCGGACGAATCACATGCAACGGGCGGCGCCCACGACGTCGTCCAGCTCCTCGTCGGCCATCTCGCGGATGTCGACAGCCTCGAACTCAACCTCCATCATTGTATTCACCCCCTTTCCGCATCATCGGTCCTTCTCCACCCGACGGGTTCGATCCGCAAGCCGTGGCGGCGGACTCAAGTCCACAGGTTCCACACGGATCGACAGCCCTTCCATAGCGGGCTGGGGGCCATAGGATACCTCCGTCATGTCCACGGGTGATGTCGCGTTGGTCGCGTTCAACTGACAACTGCCGGAGGGCTATCAACCCGCCTCCAGATCCGCCTTGACCGCGCGCAGGAACGCCACCGCGGACCGACCGTTGACAAAACGATGGTCGTATGCCAAACCCAGATGGAAATAGTCACTGGTGGTGACCGAACCATCATTGTGGAGCACCAACTCGCGCTGCATCGAGGCGAGAGAGACCGCGCATGTGTGTTCCGGGAAGATGAGCGGCTGCGCATGCACGACGTCCGCGTCCGTATGTATCGTGAGCGCGATGTTCGACCCGGCCAGATCCGCCTCGGCGAATTCCCCGCGCACGGCCGCGCGACGGAACCGCAACAGGTCGGCGGCGACGTCCCGCAGCGGCCGGGTGTCGGCGTCGGCGACGACCGGCAGGTAGAGGCCCCTCCCGACGTCGATGGTGACACCGACGTGCGCTCCCGGCCGAACCGTCGCCGCCTGATCGCCCTCCGCTCGCGCGAAGCACAGCGGGAACTCCGCCCGCCGCGCCGCGATCGCCTCGACCACCAGCTCCGGGATGCCGACGAATCCGATGGTCGCCGCCTCGGCACGCAGGCGTTGTTTCAGTCGATCGGCGACCACCTTGACGACGGCGTACGCGGCGGGGATCTCGCGGTGTGAGGTGGACACCGTACGGGCGACCCGTCGCTGGGCCGCGGACACGGTCACCCGCTCGGCCGTGGCCGGCGGCGCCTGCCCAGCAACCAGCTGTTCGATGTCCGACCGCGCGATGACCGGCTTGCCGATCGACCGTACGGCCGCCTCCGCCACACCGTGTTCGGCCATCAGCCGCCGGGCCGGCTCGGTGATGGTGATCGAATCCGGATCGGCGGTCCGCTGTGCCGGCGGCGGGCGGTCGTCCCCGCCGACGGTCGCCACCACCTCCCCCGGGCGGCAGGTCGACGGTGCGGACGTCCGCTGCCACAGGATGCCGGCGTCGTCCGCGACCAGTTCGTGCGCCGCCTTGGAGGTCTCCACGAGAGCTACCGCGGTGCCCGCCTCGACCGGCGCCCCGTCGCCGACCAGCCACTCGATCAGCGTGTACTCCTCGTCGGTCGCGTTGAGCCGCGGCAGCCGGATGTCACCCACCGGCGACCGCCGTCACCACGGCGCGGATGTCGTCCGCCTGGACCAGTACCGCACGCTCGAGGTGGGGTGCGGCGGGGATGGTGCTCGACGGCGCGTGGAGCAGCCGGACGGGCTGGGACAGCAGGTCCCACATCTGCTGGTGGATGGTGTGAGCCACCTCGGCCCCCCACGTGCCGCCGGCCGTCGCGTCCTCGACGACCACCACCCGTCCGGCCCCGGCGACCAGAGCAGCCAGCGGCGCGGGGTCGAACGGGTAGAGCCGCGACGGCACCACCGCACGCACCGCGATCTCGTCACTCAGATAGGCACCCCGCATTCCGCCGAGCACCCGGTCGGTGAGGCCGCCCGGTGCGATGACCACGACGTCGGCCCGGTCGACCCCGCGTACGCCCAGCACGGCGAAGTCGCAGGCGCCACCGATCCGCTCGCAGTGGAACAGCTCGTCTCCGGCCGCCGCGCCGAACCGCCGACGGCCGTAGAGCACCTTGTCCTCGAAGTACATCGCGGGGGCCCCCGAGTCGAGGATCCGGGCCAGTGTGGCGTGCGCGTCGTGCACCGGGCTCAGCTCGTGCACGGCGAGGTTGGGGACGCCCACGAAGTGCTTCTGCAGGCTCTGGCTGTGGGTGGGCCCGTATCCGCGGTTGCCCCCCGTCGGGCACCGGATCACCAGCGGCATCCGCACCGGTTCGCCGTACATCGTGACGGCCTTGCTGGCCAGGTTGACGATCTGGTCGAAGCACAGGGTGGCGAAGTCGGAGAACATCACCTCGACCACCGCCTCCCGGCCCCGCAGGGCCAGGCCGACCGCGAAGCCCACGATCGCCTGCTCGCTGATCGGAGTGCTGAGCACCCGTTCGGGATACCCGGTGGACAGCCCGCGGGTGACGCCGAAGGCGCCGCCGTACGGGTCGGCCATGTCCTCGCCGATCAGATGGAGATCCGGCCTCTCCGCGAGCAGGGTCGCCAGGGCACGGTTGAGGCCCTCCCCGACCCGCTCGGCCCCCGGCTCAGCCATGACCGGCACCGATCAGCGGTCGGGCGAGTACCGACTCGACCACGTCGCGGATCTTCCCGGTCGCCGCCGCGTCCAGGCGGTCGACCTGCTCCGGGAACGCCGCACGGTAGTGCGGGTACCAGTCACGCCCGGCGACGGCCTCGAGCTCCGCCGACGTGCGGGTGTCGTCGCCCTTGCTGTGCGGGCCGAGCCGCACCGTGTCGAACTCGACCACCAACGGAGACCCGTCGTCACGTACGGCGGCGACGAGCGGCGCCAGACTGGCCCGGATGGCGTCGACGTCGATGCCGGTCACCCTGACGTGACGGATGCCGAAGGCGGCACAGCGGTCGGCGACGCTACCGGCCATCTGCGCCGAGGTCGGGGTGGACTGGGCGATCCCGTTGTGTTCGACGACGACGACCATCGGCACCCGCCAGAGCGCGGCGAGGTTGAGCGCCTCGTACACCACCCCCTCGCCCCAGGTGCCGTCCCCGACGTACGCCACGGAGATCGAGTTCGCTCCGGTGCGCCGCATGTCGAAGGCGGTGCCCACCGCGACCGGGACCAGTTGCCCCTGGATGCCGGTGGACATGAAGCCCGGGCGGCGGATGTGCTGCGAACCGCCCATTCCGCCGCACACCGCGCCCTCACGGCCGGCGAGCTCGGCGAGCAGGCCCGCCGGATCGTCGTAGCGCGCCAGGTAGTGGCCGTGTCCCCGGTGGTTGCTGAACACCTCGTCGTCGTGGCGCAGCAGGGACTCGACCACGACCGGGACGTGCTCCTGGCCGAGGCAGGTGTGGCTGGTGCCCGGGATCAGTCCCCGGCCGAGCAGGTCGAGGACCGCGTACTCGAAGCGTCGGATGGACAGCATCGCCCCGAGGGTGGAGTCGGCCAGCGGGCGCAGCCGGCTCTCACGCATGGGTGACCTGTCCGCCGGCCACCAGGTCCCGGGCCCGCGCGGCGAGCACCCCACGGTCGATCTTGCCGTTCGCCGTGTGCGGGAACGCGTCGATGTCGCGGCACAGCAGCGGCACCATGTATCCCGGCAGGATCGAGGACATCGGGCGACGGATGTCCACGCCCGGGGTGCCGACGTAGAACACCGCCAGCTCCGTCCGCCCGGCCGCCTCGAACGCCACCGCCACGGCCCGTTCCACCCCCGGCAACTGCCCGACGTGCCACTCCAGCTCGTCCAGCTCGACCCGGTAGCCGCGGACCTTCACCTGCCGGTCGACCCGACCGAGATAGACGAGTTCACCGCCGGCGCACTCCCGGACCCGGTCGCCGGTGCGGTACCAGCGCACCGAGTCGCCGTCGTGGAAGCGACCCTCGTCGTCGGCCGGATCGAGATACCCGGGGAACATCTGCTCCCCGGTCACGCACAGCTCACCCTCGGTGCCGTCCACGCCGTCCTCGACGATGCGGTACCTGAGATGCGGGTACGGCGCGCCGATGGGGACGACGCCGTGCACGGCGAGGTCGGCGGAGTCCCCGGACAGCCGGTGCGCGGAGCAGGCGATTGTCAGCTCGGTCGGGCCGTACAGGTTCTCCACCACCGATCCGGCCGCCGCCCGCTGCCAGTCCTCGGCATCCGTCATGCGCAGCGCCTCGCCGCAGAAGAGGCTCCACCGCAGCGTCGGCATCGAGCCGGGGGTCAGCCCGCCCCGGCGCCGCACCAGAGCGATGGCGCTGGGCACGGAGAACCAGAACGTCACCCGCTCGGCGGCCAGGAACTCCGGCAGCGCGGTGAACACCTGCGGCGGTGTGGACACCACGGTGGCACCCGCGCCCCAGGCCACGAAGAGGTCGAACATCGCCAGGTCGAAGGTCTGGTCGAAGGTCTGCGAGCACACGTCGCCGGGGCCGAGGTCGTAGCGGTCGAGGTTGTACCGCAGGAAACTGTCCATGTTGGCGTGCGTGATCGCCGCGCCCTTGGGCCGGCCGGTGGAGCCCGAGGTGAACAGCACGTACGCCACGTCGTCGTAGCCGGCCCGGGGCAGGGCGGCCAGCGGCGTCGCGGCCTGCGCCGCCACGGTGAGGCCGGGCAGGGCCGCCGTGAGGTGCGCAAGCGCCGCCGCCCCCGACCGGTCGACGATCACCGTGTCGACGCCGGCCTGCGCCGCCATCCGGCAGGTACGCGCGGCGGGGAAGCCCGGGCTGAGCGGCACCGCCGTCGCGCCGGCGTAGAGCGTGGCGAGGAGCCCGGCGTACGACTCGATGCTGCGCACCGCGAGGATGCCGACGCTCCGCGCCCCGCACGCGACCAGCCCGCCAGCCCAGCGCCGGGCCACCTGGTCCAGCTCCGTGTACGTCCACTCCTGGCGACCGATCCGCAGCGCGACCCGGTCCGGCGCCATCGCCAGGCCGGCGATGAACCACTCGTGCAGCAGACGTCGTGGCAGCTGACCGGTCACCAGGCCACCGTGTCTTCCGTGAAGAGCCCCAACCGGTCGAAGAAGCGGGTGGTCTTGTGCATCACGGTCCGGTGGAACTCCTGACGGTACTGGTCGCCGAGCACCTCGGCGCGGATCCGCCGGGCCTCGGGAAGGGCGGCGTCCGCGTACACCTCGGGGTGGTAGAACGCCCGCAGGCACGAGCTGACGTAGCGGGCCAGGTACGTCCCGGCTCCCGCCAACTCCTCCGGCGTCGCGCTCTGCTTCGCCTCCTCGTACAGCGCCCGCATCATCTGCCGGCCGAACGCGATGTGTCGCGACTCGTCCTGGTGGTGGACGGCGTTGATCTGCTGCGCGATCTGCGGCAGCCGGCCGTCGGTCGCCATCTTCGCGTTGTAGTAGTCGCACAGCTCCTCCGCGATGAGGATGCGACCGAAGATGACGAGGTCACGGATGGCGGGGCCACCGTCGATCGCGCTGCCGGCGACGCGCTTGGTCTTGTAGACCTTCCCCCCGTACCGCTGGCAGAACTGGGCGAAGAACCACATGTGTTCGTTCTCTTCGTGGATGAAGTCGTGGAAGAACTCCGACAGGCCCGGGTACCGCGTGTCGTAGATCCGCCCGGCCACCTCGCCGATCAGCTCACGGATGAGGTGGACGTTGAGACTGAAGAAGTTCACCGCCTCGGCCTGGGTCAGGCGCACCCGTTCGGCATCCGACAGGCGGTCCCACACCGCGGTGCCGTGGCACGTCGTCAGCTCCGGGCTCATCCAGAACTGGTCCGTCGGCAGTTCCGCCGGCCAGTCGAAGATGTCGAAGACGTGGTAGCGCTGGTCCCGCGCCTGGTCGCTCAACCTGGCGGCGACCGTGGTGAGCCGCTCCCACGACTGGTGCATGTCCGCGTGTCTCTCCTCGACGGGGCCGGTCACATCAGGCTCCTGACCGCGTTCCAGATGGTGCCCGGAGTCGCGAAGACCTCCGGCTGCAACAGCTCGGGTGGGATCTCGATGTCGAACTCGGTCTCCAGGTTGACGATCAACTCGACCACTTCCAGCGAGTCGACACCGAGCTCGGTCAGGCTCTGGTCAGGCTCCAGGGGCGAGTCGGCACTGAGCAGCCGGCTGCGCTCCCGAATGAGCGGTTCAAAGGCGGGTGGCCAATCCACCATGTCACCCTCCCGTGTCGCGGTAGGTTGGGAATCTCGCGAAAACCGGCTGACCGGCATGCGTCACCAGGTCGCGCCAGCTGGGTCCGACGCGGCCGAGAATGGCACCGAGCGAGCGGTCGCGCTGCCACTCCGGCCCGGCCATGCCCCACTGCCCCAGGGCGTCCAGGAGCACCGGGTCGACCGGGACCCAGACCCCGTCGACCTGGAACTCCGCCCACGAGTGCGATGCGGAGATCGGTGGGGTCAGCGACCTGCCGAAGGAGAACCGGGCGGTCAGTCCCCGCCTGCGGGCCTCCTCGACCAGCAGGTGGGCCACGCCGACGCAGTCGCCGATCCCGGTGTCACGGACGAAGGCGCTGTCGGCGCGCAACGTCTCCGGCAGCCAGAGGAACCGGATGTGCCGGGTCTCCGCCAGCAGGTCGAGCACCGCGGTCGGCAGTTCCGGCCAGGTCCGCGGCCGGTCGAACGTCACCGAGTGCAGCACGCCGCCCCGGTCCTGTGCCGACGTCGTCTCGTGCCAGGCGTCGTCCGGCACCGCGAGGCGCCACCGGCACGGCTCGTCGTGCCCCGGCTCCGGGCACTGCGCCACGTAGTCCATCCGGTAGCGGGCGTGGGCGGTGGGGCGCCCCAGCTCGCGGATCCACCAGGAGAGGACCTTGCGCCCGCGCGAGCGCGGGTCCAGGTGCACCGAGACGTTGCGCAGGTCGGTGGCGTCGAACAGGAGGCCGTCCGCGCCGGCCGCCGAGGGCAGACCGGCGGCGACGAGGACGTCGAGGCCCGGCCCGTCGATCTGGTACTCGGCGGCGGCCGTGGCGGCGTCCATCTCGAAGCGCCGGTGCGAGTGCGGCACCTGCAGGATCAGCGGCAGCAGGGCGTCGAGCGCCTGCCGGTCGAGCCAGCGCTCGGCTGTCACGAGGCACCTCCCACGAGGCGCCGGTACAGACCGTCCTCGGCCATCAGGTCCTCGTGACGGCCACGCTGGACGAGCCTGCCATCGCTCATGACGAGGATCTGGTCGGCGGCCTCGGGATGGGAGAGCCGGTGGGCGACGACCACCAGCGAGCGCCCGGTCCGGCGCAGGTTGGCCATGATGCGGTCCTCCGTGAGCCGGTCGAGGGCGCTGGTCGCCTCGTCGAGGATCAGCAGCTCGGAGTTCCGCAGCAGGGCCCGCGCCAGGGAGATGCGTTGGATCTGCCCACCGGACAGGCCCGCCCCGGAGCTGCCGAGCAGCGTCTCGTACCGCATCGGCATCGCGTCGATGTCGTCGTGGACCTCGGCCAGCCGGGCGGCGGCGATGACGTCCTCCAGGGAGCACTCCGGCCGGCCGAGCGCGATGTTCTCCCGGATGGTCCCGCCGAACAGCCGGGCGTCCTGCCGGACGTACGCCATCGACCGCCGCGCGGCCGGCCGGTCCAGCTGATCGGTCGGCGTGCCGTCGAGGGACACCGTGCCGGCGCTGGGCAGGTAGAGCCCCGCCAGCAGCATGGCGAGCGTCGACTTGCCGGAGCCGGACTCACCGAGGATGAGAGTGAACTGCCCGGGCTCGATCTGTGCGTTGACGTCCACGAGCGCCGGCGTCCGCGCGCCCGGATAGGCGAACCGCACGTCGTCGAGCGTGATGGCGCCGGTGACGCGGGACGGCGCCACCGCGTCCGGGCCGGCTTCCGGGCGCGCGTCCAGGATGTCGGCGAGCCGGGTCAACGTGGCCCTCAGACCGGCGACCTCCAGCCCGGTCTGCACCAGACTCGCCAGCGGTACGAACATTCCCATGGCCAGAGCGGAGAAGCCCACCACCCGGGACAGGGAGATCTCGCCGCGACCGAGCAGGACCAGACCGGCGGCGAGCACGGCGAGCGGAGCGAGGAACTGGATCGCGGTGCTGGCGGCCTCGCACACGCCGAGGAACCGCCGGCTGCGGGTCCTGGCGTTCACCTCGGCGACGAACGTGTGGCTCCAGGTCTCCGCCGCGGCGCCCTCCAGCCCGGAGGCCTTGAGCGTCGGCACGCTGTCCAGCAGCTGGAACAGCTCGGTGTGGCTCTTCGCCTGCGCCTCCAACAACGCCGCGGTCAGGTATTCCTGCTTGCGCCAGCTGAACGCGAGCAGGGCGAGCTGGGCGACGGCGAGGGTGAGCACCAGGGCACCGAGGCGCCGGTCCGCGACGACGATGAGCCCGCCGTACACGAGCACCAGCACCCCGTCGAGCACGGCCGACAGCGCGGATCCCGTCAGGATCTGACGGACCGCGTTGCTGGTGCGGACCCGCATGGAGAGGTCGCCGGTGTGGCGCTGGGCGAAGTAGTCGAACGGCAGGGCGACGAGGTGGTGGACCGCTCCGAGGGTCACCGACTTGTCGGCGAGGGTCTGCACGGACAGCAGGGCCAGCCGACGGACGGTCTGCATCCAGAAGTACATCCCGAACAGCACGACCGCCGCCCCGAACAGCAGCCAGGCGCTGACCGGTTCGCCGGGCTGGCTCGCCCGGTGCACGACGTAGGTGGAGGCGGCCGGCACCGCCAGGCCGCACAGGGTCAGCGCGACCGAGGTCAGCGCGAGCGGAACCCAGGCGGCCGTACGCGGGAAGAACTTCGACAGGTACGGCAGGCGGCTCGCGCCGAGGTTCCGGGCGTTGGCCCCTCGCCGCGACGTCGTGGCGCCGACCGGTGGATGGAACTCCAGCGCCACACCGGTGAACGCCTTGCCGGCCTCGGCCAGGCTGACCTTACGGCGACCGAAGGCCGGATCGACGATGTACAGGTGGGTGTCGGTCACCCGCTCCAACACGACGAAGTGGATGAAGTTCCAGAAGAGGATGGTCGCCGGGGGGAGGTTGCGCAGCCCTTCGATGGAGACCCGGACCCCGCGCGCGACCAGGCCGCGCCGCCGCGCGGCAGCGAGCATCGCGCGGGCCGCGACTCCGTCCCGGCCCGTGTTGGTCTCGGTGCGCAGCTCGTCGAGGGGGACCGGTTGACCGAAGTAGGCGAGGACCATCGCCAGCGCGGCGGCCCCACACTCGCTCATCTGCGACTGGAGCACGACCGGAACCCGGGTGCGCGAGACCCGCAGCGCGGCCCGCACGTTGCGCCACCGCAGGCCACGCAACGCGGCCAGGCCGGGTAGCGCCCGCCAGCCGAGCTCCACCGCGTCGCCGGCGTCCCGGTTGACGCCGTGGTGACGCAACGCCTCGCGCCGGAAGCGCTGCCGTCGGTCGGTGAACTCCGTCGGTAGGCTCGTCGCCTCCGGCGGCCGGGGGGCCTGTTCCGCCTGCCCGGTCTTGTCCAGCGTGCTCATCCGCCGCTGCCCGAGTCGACCCGGAGCACCTGCGCGGTGATGGCCTCCGCGGCGGGCGAGAGCAGGAACTCCACCGACCGCGCCACGTCGGCGACGGTGGCGGCCCGGTTGAGCATGTTCCGTCGGTTGATCGCGGCACGGAGGCCGTCCTCGATCGATGCGGTCATGGCGGTGTCGATGAAGCCCGGAGCGACGCAGTTGACCGTGATGCCCCGGCTGCCGACCTCGGCGGCGAGCACCCTCGAGAACCCTTCCAGAGCGCACTTGGTCGCGGTGTACGCGCCGAGCCCGCGGAAGGTCCGATGGGCCGCGATCGAGGTGATGTTGACGATGCGCCCGCCACGGCGGTACATCGCCTTGACCGCCGCCTGGGACAGGGACATCGGGACCTCGACGTTCAGCTGCCACATCCGGGTCATGTCCGACCGTGCGGCGGCCACGTGCAGAGCCGCGCTCGCCACCCCCGCGTTGTTGACCAGACCGTGGAGATCGGCGCACTCCCGTAGCCGGTTGGCCACCGCGAGCCGATCGTCGCCGCTGGTGAGGTCGGCGGCGACGAACGTCAGCGGGTCACCGACGGACTCCCGCAGGGCCGCGAACTCGCGGGGAGCGGTCCGTGCCACGGCGACCACCCGGTAACCGACGGTCAGCAGCTGCCGGGTGACAGCCAGCCCGATGCCCCGGGTACCGCCGGTGACGAAGACCGTCCCGAGCGCCTCACTCACCGCGGGCCGCCTTTCCGGACGGTGCCATCGGAAGCTGGTCGACGACGGTGACGCGACGCGGTTGTTCCGCCGGGGCCAGTACGCGGCGGGCATGGGCCTTGACCCGCTGCACGACCAGGTCACGGTCGGAGCCCGGCGGCGTGACGACGTCGGCGCCGACGACGGCGCCGAGCACGCTGCTGCGCACCGGGTAGACGCGGACCGCGACGACGTCCGGATGTTCCTGCAGCAGCCGGGCCACGTGGCCGGGCACGACCTTCACGCCACCCACGTTGATGACCTCGCCGCGTCGCCCGAGGATGTGCAGGCGCCCACCGTGGATCGCCGCTTCGTCCCCGGTCGGCAGGTACGGTGCGCCGGGCGCCGGGGACAGGAGCAGCTCGCCGTCACGTACCGCCAGCGCCTTCCCGGTGGGCCCGTACCCGTCGAGGACGGAGAGCGGCAGGCCCGGCAGTCCGTCGGAGACGGTGGCGATCCGGCCCAGCTCGGTGCTGGCGTAGAACTGCAGGACGCGTTGCGGCGCGAACGCCGACTCGATCAGGCGTAGCAGCTGGGCGTCCACCGGCTCGCCGCCCATCGAGACGGTGTGCACCCGCGGTCGAGCCTCGTCGGTCCCCCGGTGCAGCGCCGCCATCCGCCAGAACGACGGGGTGCCGGCGACGACGTCGTAGCGCGCGCCCGTCCCGGCGGCCAGGTCGGTCGGCGTGAGGAAGTCGATGCTGGCCGCCCTGCCCAGCGCCTGGCTCACGGCCTCCACCCCGGCGTAGGTGAAGGGTGCGTAGCCGATCCCCCACCTCTCGTCACGGTGCGCGGTCTCCCAGTCGGCGCCGCGGGTCAGCTCCGGCCAGGGCCAGTAGGTCGGGGTCGGGGTACCCGTGGTGCCCGACGAGAAGATCCACAGCCCGCCCTGCGCTGCGCCGGTGGGCCGGGCGCCTTCCCCGGTGGGCCGGATCCGCCCGCTGGCGACGTTCAGCACGGCCTGTGGGCGCAGCTCCGCCAGCGCCGACGCGGTGACGGTCGGACCCACCACGACCACTGACGCGTCGAGCGGGCGGAGCGCACGCAGTGCGGCCACGAGATCCGGCCCGGAGGCCACCTCGACCGCGAGGTGGCGCAGGCCGGTCGCCGCGACCGCCTCTCGCAGCCGGACGATCCGTTGCGCCAGCGGATCGGCATGGGTAGTCACGGGCATGGCTCAGCCTGCTGCCGGCTGCAGCGCCCGGCAGAGGTCCGCGAGCGTCTCCATCCGGTCGACGGCGACGACGTCCAGCAGTACACCCAGCTCCTGCTCGAACTCGACGATGAGTTCCGCGACGACGAGGCTGTCGATCTCCAGCTCGGCCAGCTGCATCGCGCCCGTGTAGCGCGGCGCGTCGCCGACCGGCGGCACGGTGAGCACCCGCTTCGCCACCGCGTCAAGGGTTTCCTCGTCGATCACCGTGTCGACGTGGACACTCTCCACGCTCAACCAACTCCATCCATGAATAGCTCCTCGGACCGTTCGTCGGCGGCGGTGTCGGACACCACCGCGATGCGCACCGGGACCGCCAGGAACGGCCGGCCGGCGACGTGCGAACGGACGTGGCTGGCGAGATCGTCCGCCGTGACCACGGCGTCGGCGGTCGTCACCTCGGCGGCGAGTCGCGATCCGCCGTCCTCGGCGACCTCCACCGAGACCCTGGCGGAGGCGACCGCGGGGTGCGAGTCGAGGACCGAGGTCACCTCGGCCAGGTCGACGACCAGCACGACCGCACCGTCGGGTGCGCGAAGTGGCGTGAGCCCGGGGCCGCTCTCCCTCGCCGGCGCGGCGCTGGCCGGGTCGTCTCCGGCCAGCAGTGCGCGGAAGGCGGCGACGAACCTGGTGAAGGTGGCCTGCGACATGGTCTCGCCGTCGACGGTCAGCCGGACGCCCAGCCCGTTGGGCCGCTCGTTCGCGGCGATCCGCAGGCCGTCGGCGGTCCTGGCCCACGTCGGGGTGTACGCGCCGCGCTCGATGGCGACCGCGCCGCCGTCGGCGTCGTCGCGGTCGGCGGTGTCCTCCAGGTACGTCATCGACAGGGTGTCGTGGACCGGACGACCCAGGCGTCGGACCGCTGTCGCCCACATGTCGTCCAACGCCTGCCGCGTGACGGTGCGGCGCGAGGTCGCCGACAACAGCTCCCGCCGCACCTGCACCAGCAGGTCGGCGGGCCGGTCCGGCCGGTCCAGCACGACCGGCACGACGACGTCGAACATGCCGACGACGCCCTGGTCGGCGTGACGCCGGCCGTTCAGCTTCATCGAGACGACGATGCGGTCCTGCGGCGTCAGCTGGAACACGGCGGCCGCGAACAACGTGAGGAGCCACTGGACGGTGCTGAAGCCGGCGGTTTGCCAGCGCTCGCGCACGTCCTTCCACTCGTCCTCGAGCAGGGTCAGCAGCTCGGTGTGGGCGACGGTCGCGGACGGCCCGCCGAGCCCCGGAAGGAACTGGCACCGGGGCGGCAGCC
The DNA here is from genome assembly GCF_043198195.1 of Micromonospora sp. NPDC048868. Lineage (NCBI taxonomy): Bacteria > Bacillati > Actinomycetota > Actinomycetes > Micromonosporales > Micromonosporaceae > Micromonospora > Micromonospora sp. NPDC048868. The sequence continues at coordinate 40,931 of NZ_JBICUN010000019.1, read as the reverse complement.
ACGGGCCACGCCGCCGCCAGTACGCGGACACCGCCTGGGCGCGCGCCGAGTCGGCGGCGGCGGCCTGGCCGGTCACCGCGGCGAGGTAGTCGGCGTCCACGGGGTCGGCGTCGGTCCCGCCGCCGAAGTAGGCGCCCCACAGGTCGCGTACGACGATCATCCGGGCGGTGGCGTCGACGGCGTAGTCGGAGAACACCCCGAGCACGGCGTGCAGAGTCGGAGTGAACCGCAGCAACCGCAGCACGAACGGGTACTCGACCGCGAGGTCGAAGGGGCGCCGGAGGTCCGCCGCCAGGACGGAGCGCACGTACCGGGCGAACTGCTCGGTGTCGTTCGCCGTGACCTGGGTCATCGCCACGAGCCGGCGATCGTCGGGCATCGGCCGGACCCACTGGACAGGTTCACCGTCGAGCGTCGTGACACCGATCCGCAGCGCCGCGTGCCGGGCGACCGTCGAGCGCACCGCGCCGACGAATGCGGCGACGTCCAGCGGGCCGGTGACCTGGTAGGACATCCAGGCCGCCGCGCCCTGCTCCGCCGTCCCCGACAGGGCGCGGTGGTGCGCGAGCTGGCCCGGCAGCAGGGGATGGACAGCGGTGTCGAGATCGACCGCCTCAGGGCGGGTGGGTCGCGACGACATACGGTCCTCATCCCAGCAGCAGTGGTCACCTACCGGAGGCCAGATTCAAGATCGGCAGATTAGCAACTCCCCGGACACCGTCAAGGAATCCGCACTTGAACGGGAGTCGGCGGTGGGTGCGGACGCGCGATCGCCCGGATCTGTTGACGGTCCACCTTCCCGTGCGGGGTGAGCGGCAGCGCGTGAACCGCGACGCAACGCTCCGGCATCTTGGCCGGTTCGAGGCGGCGCGCCAGCTCCGCCAGCACGTCGTTCACCGGCAGGAGAGTGGCCACCACGACGGTGAGCGGGTTCGCCTCGTCCGGCGCGAGGGCGGCGGCCCCGTCGACGCCGTCGATGTCCATGGCCGCCGCTTCGATCTCGGCGGTGCTCGACCGTACGCCCCGGTGCTTGAAGACGTCGTCGCCGCGACCGTGCAGGTACAGGTGGCCGTCGACGTCGAGGTGGCCGCGATCGCCCGTGTGCAGCCGCCGGCCAGCCGCGGTCGCCCGGAAGGTGGCGGCGCTCAGCTGCCGGTCGCGCCAGTATCCGGCCATGACGTTCGCGCCCTCGACGACGACCTCGCCGACCTCGCCGGCGGGTAGCGGCCGGCCCTGCCGGTCGACGACGCGTACGACGGTGCCAGGGATCGCGCGCCCGACGGACCCTGGGCGTTCCAGGTCGCCGTCCGGCTCCAGGATCGTGGCCCGCTTGCATTCGGTCAGTCCGTACATCTGCACCACGGCCGCGCCCGGGAACGCGTCCCGCAGCCCGTCTGCGAGCCGTGGCGACATCCGGGCGCCGGTGTTCGTGAACATCCGGACCGACTGCGGCACCGGGAGCGCCGTCCTGGCCGCCAGCCGGAGCAGCGCGGTGGCGATCTCCGGCACGACGGGCACGACGGTGGCCCGCGCGCTGGTCATCCGTTCGAGGAGGGCGATCCCCTCGCCTGCCTCGAGCGCCTCCCACCGCGCGCCCGCAGCCGTGGCGAGCAGGAGCTGGTAGAGCCCGTAGTCGAACGAGGGCGGCACGCAGGAGAGCACGACGTCGTCCGGCCGGTAGCCGAGGACCTGTCCGATCGCCCGGGTCGCGAAGAGGACGCTGTCGTGCGGACAGACCACCCCCTTGGGCTGCGCGCTGCTGCCCGACGTGTACATCAGGAGGGCGGGCGTCTCCAGGTCACCGTCGGCGCGGCTGGCATCGGGCTGGCCCGCGTCCCCGACCGGCGCGTCGAGCGTCTCCAGGATCTCCCCGAACTGTGCCGACGACCAGGCGCGGGCGGGCGCCTCGACCACTGCGGACCCGATCCCCACCGCGAGGGCTGGTTCGATGTCGGCGAGTACCGCCCGAAGCTGGAACGGCCGCATCGTGGCCGACAGCGGCGCCAGCGTCAGGTCCGCGTACGACGCCGCGAACAGGATCGCGGCGAAGCCTGCGCCGCCGGACCGCACGGCGATCCGGTCCCCCGGCAGCAGGCCCAGTGCGCGGAACCGACCGGCCAGGTTGACGCTTCGCTGCCGGAGTTCCTGGTAGCTCCACCGGTGACTCCGGTCGACGACCGCGGTGCGCTGGGGATGCCGACGCGCGGCGGTGTCCAGCAGGGTGTGGATCCGCATGTCAGGACCGGGCTGAGCTGCCCCTGGCGGTGGGGCTCAACGCCCGACCGTCCGGTGGCGTCTGCGCTCCTCGGGCAGCATCTGGCTGAATTGGTACCAGCCCCCCGCGCAGGCCTGGGCGACAGCCCGAAGCGACTCGTGGCAGTGCGCGGGAACGTTGCCAGCGGTGTTCGACGACTGCGAGATGAAGGCGAGCGTCCCGGTGAGCAGCCGGAGCAGGGCCTTGCCGTGGTCCGTGTAGCGCAGCGCGGGATCCTGGCGGAGCCGCTCCAGCTGTAGCCGGATGCTGGCGGCGAGATCCTGATCCGTCACCGGCAGCCCGTCGGGGGACGAGACGGCTGCCAACTCGGCGAGCGGCGGCGCCGGGGCCTTCTGCCCGGCCGGGACGCAGGCGCCGCCTCCGAGCGCCTTGCGGCGGACGTCGAAAGCCGTCCCGACCGAGATGCCTGACCGGCGCGCCACCTCGCGCAGGCTGGCATCCGGCTCGCGACGCACGATCGCCTCGGCCAACCGCCGGCCCTCTTCCGTCGAGACCGGGTGCCGGCGCCCGTCCCGGCCGATCCGGACGTCCTGGTGGTGGCCCGTGTCCAGGGATCGCCGCCGCAGGCCGGCGACGGTCTTGGCGGCGACGCCACACACCGCCGCTATCCGGCGGTCGGACCACTGGGGGTGCGAGGCGAGGATCCGCTTGGCAGCGGCCAGCCGATCCCGGGCGCTCAGCGGCAGGCCGTCCTCGAGGTTCAACTGCACCGCGGCCACGAAGGCGTCCGCGTCGGAGCCGTCGAAGTACACGACCGGCACGTGGCGGTCACCCCGCACACGCGCGGCCCGCAGCCGGTGCATGCCGTCCACCACCCGCAACGAGGACCGCTGGACGACGATCGGTGGCAGCTCGACGGTCAGCTCGACGAGCGTCGTGACGTGTCTCGCGCTGATCCCGTCCAGTCTCGGCGAGAAGCCGACCCGCAACGAGCGCACGTCGGCCACGTCGACCTCCGGAGCCGCTGCCTCCCCCGCCTGAGCGGGCTGCGCGGTGGAGTCGCTATCCGGTCGTCTCTTCATTCGTCCCTCGCGCCAAGTCGCCACAGTCAGAATGGTTGCGCCGACGCTGATCGCCCGTGCGCCTGCGACAACGCACAGTCGCACTTACCCGACGATTTAGCCGCCCGCCACCATTACCCGTCCGTCACGAAATACCCGTGACCGTCATGCTACAACCGCAGGCAGGCGCCTTCCAGACACCGCCGACAGCAATTCGAACGGTAACGGCGAACGTACCGACAGTTCGACCTCAAGCAGGGCCGGGACACCTCGGCGGCATCAGCGCGTAAACGCCCCGCGGACGGTCGGTAATTGTCCGGCGCAGAAACCGCCGCAGTCCATGTCGAATTGCGACCGAGCAACACGGAGGGTGGCGACCCTCTGACGCAAATGGGATACGAGCATGCTTGTGGATCACCATCACGGTCGGTACTATGCAGGCCCCGAGACCGTTGGCCAGTGTCCGGTCGAAGGCAGGCGCGACGTTCGAGAAATGCCGTCCGTCCTTGCTCGACAAACCACTTCAGAGACACCAGCAAACCAATTAGTACGGGCGGGGCAATGCCACGGAAATTGAAGCTGCCGGCCACTGTCGCCGCGCACCGCCACCCCGCCCGGTCGACGGCAGGGTCGCCAGGATGTGGGGCACCGGCCGCCGGAGGAGGCGTCCTGCCAGGACACCGGCTCCGGGGGCGGACTCCCGCCGGCCCCGCGATACGGGCTGCGTGGTGAGCCGTACGGCGCGGGCACGGACGCGCCTGAGCCCGCCTGACAGTCGATGTGCCGACCGCGGCACGGGGACAGGCACCGGCGCCGGGTCCGCGACGACGGTACGCCCGACACCGGGCACCAGACCGGAGCGGCGGTCGTGACCGAGCGGGAGACCAACCGGGTGCTGGTGGTGCGCCCCCTCGCCGTGCTCAAGCTCTACACCGCTGCCTGGCGCCGCGACACCGAGGTGACGGCGCTCGAGTCGCTGCGCGGACGCGCGCCGGTACCCGCGGTCATCGGCAGCGCGACGTTCGGACGGCACAGCGCGGCCCTCATCCGGTACGTGCGGGGCAACGCACCGAACCCCGCCAGCGCCCTCGACGTGCGGGCATCGGTCGCCGCGTTGCGGGCCGCGCACACGATCACCGGACCCGCCTTCGGTCGGCTGCACGCGCCCGACCAACCGAGCTGGGCCGGGTTCCTGGCGGGCCGGCTCGACTCGTACGCCGAGACACTGACGACGTTGGGTCTCACCGCGCAGGCGCGGCAGTGCCGGACCCTGCACCACGCGCTCGACGTGCTCGAAGACACCCGCCCCCACCTGCTGCACAGCGACCCGAACCCCGGCAACGTCATCCTGACCGCGCACGGCCCGGTTCTGCTCGACTGGGAGCTGGCGACGTTCGGCGACCCCGAACTGGATCTGGTCAGGCTGGCCTGGGAGTGGCGCCTGCCGCCGGCGCGGTGGGCGGAGTGGGTCGGCCTCGACCCACGGTCGCCCACCGTCGACCTCTACCTGCGGCTGCACCTGTTCAGCCGCCTGATGAGCGCGAGCAGCAGGCCGGGGGCCGCCTCGGCGGCGCTGGCGCACCGCTGCCTGACCGAGCTGACCGACCTGTACGACGGCGTCCACTCCCCCGGAGGCTCCGATGCAAGCTGACGCGCCCATCGACATCCTGACCTCGGTGGTACCGCAGGCGACCCCACTGGGGGCGACACCGGTCACGAAGGGCATCTTCAGCACCGGATGGCGGGTACACACCACCGACGGCGACTACCTGGTCAAGATCAACGAAGACTCCCGGGCGGCGGACGACTTCCTGGGAGCCCGCGGGGCCACCGAGATCGCGCTGGCCCACGGCGTGCCGGTGCCGCGCCTGCTGGGTTCGGGATCGGACGGCGACGGGCACGCCTTCCTCGTCCAGGAGTGGATCGACGGCACGGACGCCGAGGACCACTTCGCCGCCCGGGACGGGCGGGAGCGGCGGCGGGTACTCGAACGGCTGGGCGCGGTGCTGGCCCGGCTGCACGACATCCCCTACACCGCGCAGGGGCCGACCAGCATCCACGACACGGTTGCGGTCAAGATCCGCCGCTACGCCGCCCGGGCAGCCAGATTGGAGATATTCACCCCCAGCGATCTTGATCGGCTCGTCGCCAAACTGCTGGAACTGGTCACCGAGGTGCTGCCGCCGATGTCTCCGCGGCTGACCCACCTCGATGTGCACCTACCCAACGTGCTTGTCGACGCGGCCGGCGACGTATGGCTGCTGGACATGGACTTCGCCCGGCCCGGTGACCCGGTGGAGGACCTCGTGAAGCTCGACTGGTGGTGCTTCGCGGACGACACCGAACGGGCGGCGTTCCACACCGCCTATGCGGCGCACCGGACCCACCCGACCCCGCCACGTGACGTCGAAGCCGGACTGCACCTGCACAAAATCATCACGGCTCTTTCCTACGTCGCCCTCTTCGCCGAGAAGGAGCCGCAGGCAGTGGCCGAATGGAAGCAGCGCCTCAGCGACGAGCGCCGGTCGGCGGCCCGGCTACTCGGAGAGGCAGTGACATGACATTCGAAGGCTACGACCTGGTGATCGTCGGATCCGGCCTGTTCGGATTGACGATCGCCGAGCGGACCGCCGCCGAGTTGGACAAGCGGGTGCTGGTCCTGGAACGGCGCGACCATCACGGTGGCAACGCCTACTCGGAGGTCGACCCGGACACCGGAATCGAGGTGCACAGATATGGCCCCCATATCTTCCACACCTCCAACGAGCGAATCTGGGCGTACGTCAACCGTTTCACCGCGTTCACCGGATACCGGCACAAGGCTTTCACCCTCTATCAGGGGCAGGTGTATCCCCTGCCGGTCAACCTCGCGACGATCTGCCAATTCTTCGGCCGCTACCTCACCCCCGACGAGGCACGGGCACTGATTGCCGAACAGGCGGCCGAGATCGGCCAACTCCCCCCTGATCCGAGCCATGAGGAAAAAGGCATCTCACTGGTCGGACGGCCCCTCTACGACGCGTTCTTCCGGGGATACACGGCCAAGCAGTGGCAGACAGACCCGAAGGAACTTCCCGGGTCGGTCATCGCCCGGCTGCCGGTCCGGTTCGACTTCAACAACCGGTACTTCAACGACACGTACGAAGGCCTCCCGGTCGACGGGTACACCGCATGGCTGTCGCGGATGGCGGCCGACCCGCGCATCGACCTGCGCCTGAACACGGACTTCTTCGAGCTGGCCGACGCCATTCCGGACGGGACGCCGGTCGTCTACACCGGGCCGCTGGACCGCTACTTCCGCTACAGCGGGGGTCGGCTCGGCTGGCGCACGCTCGACTTCGAGCGGGAGGTGGCGCCGGTCCGCGACTACCAGGGCACCACGACGATCAGCTACGCCGAGGAGTCGGTGCCGTTCACCCGCAACGTCGAGTACCGCCACATGCACCCGGAACGGTCGTACCGCAGCGACCGTACGGTGCTGGTCCGGGAGTACTCGCGCTCCGCCGGCGACCAGGACGAGCCGTACTACCCGATCAACACGGCCGGCGACCGGGACGCGCTGCGGACGTACCGGATGTTGGCCCGGCAGGAGACCGCCGAGCGCAACGTGCTCTTCGGCGGGCGGCTCGGCACCTACCAGTACCTGGACATGCACATGGCGATCGGTTCCGCGCTGGCGATGTTCGAGAACCGGATCGTGCCCTACTTCCGCGATCGGCGCCCGCTCGGGTCCACCGGTCCGACCACCGACGACAAAGAGTAGGCACCATCTTGCAGACGATCACCGTGCTGGGCCGCGTCGTGGCGATCCTGTTCGCCGCGCACGCGGTCTGGGTACTCGTTTGGATCATCGTGGCGGCACGGGCGGTCCGCGACCGCCCTGCGGCGCCGGCCAAGGCCCCCGCGGACCTTCCCGTCATCGTGGTCATGCTGCCGGCCCTGCGCGAGCAGCGACTGGTGCGCGAGACGCTGGAATCGTTCGCCACCGCGCGATATCCCGGGACGTTGATATCGGTCGCCATCACGAGCGAACGCGAGACGGCCGAACGTGCCGCCCAGGAGGCGGCCCTGCCCGCCGTGGTCACCGAACTACACGGTCTGGCCAGGCGTGGCAGCCGGGAGCGGGCGCTGGAGAAGGTGCTCGCGCCGTCGGTGATCGCCGCCACCCTCGACGAGCTGGAGCGGACGTCACCGGACGAGTGGCCCGGCGTGCTGCGCCGCGCCTTCGACGCGACGCCCACCACCGAGGAGCTGTGCCGGCAGATCACCGCCGAGTTGAACGGCAGGCCCGGTACGCACCGCTCGTGCCACGTCCACTTCCCCCACACCGACGGGCGCAAGGGTTCCCAGCTCAACTACGCGGTGGAGCTGCTACCCGAGCTGTTGCCGGGCGTCGACCCGGACAGCGTCTACCTGGCCGTCTACGACTTCGACGCGGTGGCCCACGGGGAGACGTTCGTGGCGGTGGGAGACCTGGTGCGTGCGGCGGTCGCCGCGGGCCGCCGCCCGCCGGCGCTGCTGCACCAGGTGCAGCTGCCGCTGCGGTTCCGGGCTCCCTTCGCCCCCGGTGCCGACGGCGCCCTGATGCGCGGACAGGTGCTGTACTGGCTGCGGCGTGGCCTGGGCGTCGAGGTCGGGCGGATACTCCAGAACGACCTGTTGCGCCGCAGCCCGCGCCTGGTGCGACTGCTCGCCGCGCCGTTCCGCCCGATGATCTACGCGATCGGCTCGGGGACGTTCGTCCATCTCGGCGCGTGGCGCGAGCTCGGCCCGTTCCCGGAGATGCAGGAGCCGGTCGGGCACCGTGCCTCGCTGCTCGGCGTCGAACAGGCGTTGGTGCCGAGCTTCAACCTGACCGAGCCCTACTACCAGACCAGGTCGATGATGAACGGGTGGGCCAACGTCTGCTACGGCAGCCTGGGGGTCGCCCGGGAACTGGACCACGTACGCCCCTACCCGTCACCGGTCAGCCGGCCGGGCAAGTGGCTGCTGGTGGCGAAGGAGCTGTTCGACATCGCCATCTGGTTCGCCGGAGTGCTGCTCATCCCCGCCGGGCTGGTGATCACGGCGATGGGGGGCGGCTGGTGGACCGTGCTCGCCGTCGGCGCCGGTGTGGTGGCGTATCCCGTCACCGCCGTCCTGCTGCTGGCGCTGCTGCCGCGACTGGGCGGAATCGACCGCCAGGACCGCTCCGTCAGCTGGTTGACCGGGATACGTCCGCGGCTGACGCTCGTGGCGACGTTCGTCGCCGCGCCCTTCGTCAGCGCCACCGGCCCGTGGCTGATGTTCCTGCGCATGCTCCGCTCCTGGCGGGTGGGCACGCCGGTGCTGTCCGGGAAGACCGAACGGTAGGCCGGTCCTCGCGTCGCTCGCGAGGCAGGAGGCGCCTGGGCGGCATCGCCCAAGCGCCTCCTGTCGTCACACGAGTGACTTCGAGGCCGGCAGGTCGCGGTCGGCGTCCGGGTCGAAGAACCGGGTGAGGAAGTCCTGCTGCCAGGCGCGCGGCTCCGGCAGGTCCCACTGGCCGTACTCGTTGAGCAGGCGCTCCGGCTCCGGGCACCGTTGCCGCAGGGCGGCCAGGGCGTCCGCGGGGACGACGTCCGGGTAGAGCATCCGCAGGTGCGCGAGCCCGTAGAAGACGGGTCCGGCCACCGCGTACTCGTCCACCCGCTCGAGCAACAGGTCCCACGAGAGGTCTCCGCCGGCACGGCGCACGACCTCGGCGATGTCGACGTACTTGAGCAACTGCCGGTGCTTGCCGCGGTTCATGAACCGCAGGGTCGTCGACGTCTTGTAGATGTGGGCGGCGAGGTCGATGACCGCGTCCTCCGGGGACGGCACGAGGAACGAGGCGTCCCCGTACCGGTGCCGGCCGGCGTGCGCCAGGACGGCACCTACCGGAACGTCGTAGCCCTTGCCGGGCAGCGCCAACGAGACGTTGATGTCGATGCTGACGATCGGCCGGTGGAACTCGCCGAACTTGTTCATCTTGGGCAGGTCACTGCCGTACAGCCGCCAGAAGGCCCGCTCCCGCTTGCTCAGCGGGACGATGTCGACCCGCGTCGGGTTGCCTTCCACATAACCGAGTCCCTCGAGCACCTTGACCAGGGTCGTCGCCTCCTCCCTGGTGACGAGGACGTCCAGGTCACCCATCGGCCGCGTCCCCGGCTCCTGGTAGACCGCGAAGGCCAGATGGCCGCCCTTGCGCATGAGCACCGTGATGCCCTGGTCCGCCGCGGCGTCGCTGATCGCCCGGACCTCAGCCAGCATGAGCTCGTTGGCACGGTGCGTGTCCCGGTAGGCGGAGTACAGGAGCAGCACGACGGGAGAATCGATGCCCGCGACCCTCTCGGTGGTCAACAGGCGCCAGAGATGCCAGCCCACGAGGGGGGCGACGCGGTGCCTGGCGGCCTGGACGGCGAAGTGCCCCCAGTCCAGGCGCGGCGCGTCCTGACCGATGATCGTGCGCACACGAGCCATCTGCGTATCCGTCACATGCTGCCTGCTGAGCAGGAGCAACAACTCCGATTCGGCTGACAACCCGGCCATTCGGCCTCCTTCTCGACGGTGCCCCGGCATGGCACGGCGCTTGACTCGACATCCGTCCGCAGTGGCCACGAGATAACTCTGCGTGAAGCTCACCCTGGGCGGGCGGCAAAGCTTAACGGTCCCCGGGAAGCGTTTCACCTGCCTGTCGGCCGGCCGCGTGCAAGGGCGTCGCCGCCGACGGGACGCGTTCCGCCGCTGGGTGGGGCGCTGGCGTGGGGCCCGGGCCGGCAGGAGGGTTGACCAGCGCTCAACTGCTGCCCGGCGATCGTTCAGCTGATTAGTGGACTCTCGCTCCGATCTTGATCACTATAACCGTCAGCGGCACAAGGGCCGCTGGGTTCGGTGGAGACAGCAGGGGGCGTGGATGGAGTTCCATCAACTGGGCCGCAGCGGCTTGCGTGTGTCCACGGTTACTCTGGGTACCTTCAACTTCGGCGGTCCGACCGACGAGGCCGCGGCAGAGGAGATCATCCACACGGCTCTCGACGCCGGCGTCAACCTCGTCGACACCGCCAACGCCTACCAGGACGGCCGCAGCGAGCAGATCCTCGGCAAGGCGATCCGTCACCGCCGCGACGACGTCCTGATCGCCACCAAGTGCTACAACGAGGTCGGCCCGGGCCCCAACGACTGGGGCAACTCCGCGTACGCCGTCAAGCGCGAGTGTGAGCGGTCCCTGCGCCGCCTGGGCGTCAACCACATCGACATCTTCCACCTGCACCGGCACGACCTACGGACGCCCGTCGAGGAGACCCTCGGCGCCCTGGCGGACCTCGTGCGGGAGGGGAAGGTCCGCTACATCGGCACGTCCACGATGCCGAGCCCGGAGGAGATGGCCGAGCAGCCCGGCCTCGGCGTGGTGCCGACCTGGCGTCTGGTCGAGATGGCCGTGCTGGCACGCGGCTCGCTCGGCACGCCCGGCCCGATCGCCGAGCAGTCGCCCTACAACCTGCTCGAACGCGAGGTGGAGCGGGACATCCTCCCCATCTGCCGCGAGTACGGCGTCGGCTTCGTCGCCTACAGCCCGCTGGCGATGGGTTACCTCAGCGAACGGTTCCTCGGGGAGCCGCCCGCCGACGCCCGCTTCACCGAATGGTGGTCACCGCGCGGCACGGTCTGGGAGCCGGTGCAGCGTGCCCTGGCCGCGCTGCTGGACCTCGCCGCCGAGCACGGGCAGTCGCTGCCCGAGTTCGCCCACTCGTGGCTGTCCGGCAGCAGCGACGTGACCAGCACCATCATCGGTCCCCGGACCCTCGACCAACTCACGCTCGCGCTCAAGGCGACAGCGACCACCGTCGACGCACAGGCCCGTCAGGCGGTCGACGCGATCGTCGCCCCCGGCAGCAGCCTGTGGTTCCGGACCATCGAGCAGGGCCATCGCGGCACACGTGACAGCGAGGAATCTTGAGCCAGGGCATGAACGACCTCACCTCCCGCCGACCCGTCGTGCTGCTGACCGACGACGGTCTGCTCTCGGAATTCTGGGCGTTCCTGCGCGAGCGGCTGGAAGAACGCCTGTCCCCGACCTGCGACATCCGCTACGTCGACGTACGCGAAAGCGACCTCGCCGCCGTCGACTGGGCCGACGTCGACGCGGTCGCCCTGTTCGGGGGCGAGCTCACCCATGACATGATCGCCGCCGCGACCCGGCTGAAGGTGGTGGCCAGCGAAACCGACACCTGCGGGATCGAGGCCATGGACGCGTTGTGGGACGCGGGCATCCCGTTCGTCGAGGGAACTCCCGGCTGGGGTCAGTCGGTCGCCGAGTGCGGGCTGAGCCTGATCCTGTGCGGGTTGCGTCGCATCCCGCAGTGGCACCACGAGGTCATCACCGGCTTCCGGCCCTGGGACTACCCGTACGTGCAGTTCTGCGACGACCCGCGCTTCGCCAACGGCACCGTGGCGGGCAAGACCGTCGGCATCATCGGGGTCGGCGAGATCGGCGGTCGCATCGCCAGCTGGTGCGCCATGCTCGGCGCGACCGTGCTGGCGTACGACCCGTACCGCTCCCCGCAGCGCTTCGCCGAGGTCTCGGCGGAGTCGGTGGACCTCGACCGGCTGGTGCGGGACTCCGAGATCCTCGTCGTCGCGGCACCGGACACCCCCAGCGTCACCGGCGTGGTCGACCGCGACCACGTCTTCGCCCTGCGGCAGGGCGCGCTCGTCGTGACCATCACCCGAGCCGCCGCGATCGATGCCGCGGCACTGCGGGAGCGGGTACTCGCCGACGAACTGGCCTGGGCCGCGGACGTGTACGACGTCGAACCGCTGCCGGAGGGCGATCCCCTGATCGGCAGGCACAACGTGGTCCACCTGCCGCACATCGCGGGGCGAACCAGGGACGCCAACATCGCGGTCGCCGACATCGTCGCCGACGACATCCTGCGCGTGCTGGCGGGCGAACAGCCGCGGCACCCGCTGACACCCCAGCGACTGCAGGTCCGGCTCGGCCGAACGCCGGCCGCCCGGCACGGCAAGGACGGTACCGGTGGGTGACCTGGAGAACGGCTGGACGATCAGCGACACGTTCCCGGCCGCCGGGCTGAGCCCGGGCGAGCTGACCGCCGGCCTCGACCGCGCGTACGCGGAGACGACCGGTTGGGACGATCCCACGGTGACCCGGCTCGGCTTCGCCATGTCGGCTCCGCACGAGGTGGCCCTCTCCGCCTGGACCCGGTTCCTGGCCCTCAACAGCAACAACGTCGGAGTGCACACCCCCTTCGGCGCCGGGCGCGCCGGCACCCGGCGGCTCGAACGCGAAGCTCTGCTGGGCCTCGCCGGCCTGCTGCACGCCGACTCGGCCGACGGCTACATCACCTCGGGCGCGACCGAGGCGGTGCTCCAGGGACTGCGGATCGGACGCAACGCCGTCCGGGCCGACGCGTCGTCGCGGGTCACCCTCATCACCAGCGAGTACGCCCACCACTCCGTCACCAAGGCCGCCGAGGTCCTCGGCCTCGACCTGCGCACGATCGCACCCGGCCCGAGCTGGGTCATCGAGCCGGAACAGCTGGCGCAGGCCGTCGAGGCGGCGATCGCCGCCGGCGCGACCGGCATCATCGTGGCGCTGACGGCCGGCTACTACAACAGCGGCCTGTGCGACCCGGTCGACCAGCTGGCCGCGCTGCTGCGGCGCCGCGCGGTGCAGCTCGCCGATCAGGTGCGGTTCTTCTGCTACGTCGACGCGGCCCACGGCGGCTTCATCTTCCCGTTCAGCGATCCCGCGCTGGCCTTCGACTTCCGCAACGTCGGCGTGCACGCGATGGCCCTGGACCCGCACAAGTCGGGGCTGCTGCCGTACTCGTGCGGGGTGCTGCTCGTACGCAAGGGCCTGCTGGGACACGTCACCGAGGCGAGCCCGGTCACCGGAATCGTCGACTCGACCCTGACCGGGTCCCGCCCCGGCGCCGCGGCCGCCGCCCTGTGGGCCACCATCTTCGGCCTCGGCCACTCCGGTTTCACCGCGGCGATCCAGGAGTGCCTGCGTCGCCGGGACCTGATCGCCGACGCGATCCGGGCCGCCGACCCGGAGGCGGAGATCCGGCCGGCACCCGCCTCACCTGTCGTCGTGGCCGGCTTCTCCACACCGGACGGGCTGCTGCCGAAGGAATTCACCGAGCGCTACCGGCTCCTCGCGGTAAGCGCGCCCGCGCCGCAGGGCGGACGCCGCAGCTACCACCACTTCTACGCCGGACACAGTCTCACCGACGAGCAGATCGCCCGATTCGCCACCGGCTTGTCCGAGGCGGTCGCGCAGGCCAGGGCCGCGCGTGCCAGGCCCGGGCGCGGGAAGGCCGACGCCGGTGTGCCGGAGCAGTTGCGTGACATCGCCGCCGACACCGACTGCTTCCGGCACTACATCGTGCACCCGCCGGGCCGCCGCGATCCGGACGAGCCCGGGTACTCGTTCCACACCTTCCTGCACCGCTCCGCCACCGGCGAACCCCTCCAGGTGCGTGACTGGGGCGAGACCGCGACGGGTCGCCAGGCGCACGTCTACGCCCCGGATCTCGCCGACCCGTTCGGCAACGAGCTGTTCGGCGTACGGACCGCCGACTACTACGTCGAAGTGCTCGACCGGTCGCAGCAGAAGCTGTCCCTGGTCGGGGGCGTGCACTTCTGCGTCGGCACCGGTGAACCCGGCGAGCGGGTGCTGATGAACCTGGAGAGCACGGGCGAGTTCCGGTCGCTGGAGTACAAGTTCGGCGAGGGCGAGTTCACCGACGAGATCCAGTGTTTCCGGGACCGCGTCGTGGTGAAGCTCGGTAAGAGCGCGCGTGGCTTCCGGCGGCGCGCCCACAGCGACGAGTACTCCTTCTCCATCGACACGTCGTTCGAGTGCACCGTCGAACTCGCCGACGACGACCGCCCGGCCCGGTTGGACATGCTCCGGGTCAGCGGCGATCCGCTGCTGCCCCGGCGGACACACCTGCTACGGCAGGAGTACCAGCGGTTCCCGAACCGCTTCTTCGACATCGAGTGCACGGTCGTGGTGGGCGCCCGGTCGCAGGACGCCTGGCGGTTGTCCGACCTGGTCGCCGCGTCGACGGCGGACGCGCTGGTCGCCCGGTCGGGCCTGGTCGGCCGCTGCGTACCCGACGTGTCCGGGAGCGCCGGCGAGCTTGTCGTGACCACCGCGTCGCTGCCTGCCGGACGGCGTACCCGGATGGCGGTCGACACCGGCGTGGGCCAGCGCATGGCCCGCCTCCTGCCCGTCTTCGACGTCTCCGAACCGGAACGGCTACGGGTCGACGACGTCGTCGCCGTCGCCGATCACGGCGCCGACCTGATCCGGGCGCACGCGGCGGTACGGAGCACGGACGGCGGAACCGGCACGGTCCTGGCCACCGCGGTCGGGGTCGCGGCATGACCACTTCCTTCATCGGCGCCGACCAGAACGCCGACGACCTCGCCGTGGCCGCGATGGACCCGCTGCGCGCCGACGACGTCCTCGCCGAACTGCCCGCCGCCAACGAGCGCGCCGACACGGCGTGGATGGTCGACGCGCTGGCCGACCTCAGCGCCGACTTCGATACGACTGACGTCCACACGGCCCGAGCCGCCCTGCGCGACCTGGGCTTCCTCGCCGCCTCACTCGTCCGGCACGATCCGGACGCCGACCTGCACGGCATCGAGCCGACACTCCTACGCCTGGCCGCCGTCGCCGACGAGGTCCCCCGCGACACCGTGTACAGCTACACCACGCGCAACCCGGTCGGCCCCCGCCGCCGCGGCTTCCTGCTCAGCGACGAAGAGCACGTGTTCATCGACTCGGTCGTCGCCGCGACCCAGGCACTGAACCTGGCCGTCGACGACCTGGCCGCCTGCCGCGACCGCGCCGACCTCGACGACGACGTGCTCCTCGCCGCACTCGGCCAGGTGCACGACGGGGTCGAGGTCCTGCGCAAGAACCTGCGTACGGTCCAGCGGACGATCACCCCCGACTACTTCTCGAACCGGCTCCGGCCCTACTTCCCGACGATGGACATCGGCGGGAAGGCCTACATGGGTCCCGGCGGCGCCCAGATGCCACTGCTCGTCCTCGACGTGCTCCTGCTCGCGCCGAGCGAACCGGGGCAGCTCGGCGCGTGGCACGACGACTACCTCGTGGAGAACGTGCTCTACCTGCCGCCCACCCACCGGGCGGTGTGCGACGACACGCTCCTGGCGTACCGCAGCGGCAACTCGCCGCTGCTGCGCTGCCTGCTCGAGTCGCCCCGGGTGCGCGCGGAGTACGCCGCGCTGCTCAAGCGCATCCTGCGCTTCCGCTACCCCCACCGCCAGGTGGCCCGGGCCAACATGGCGATCCGGGCCGAAGGCTCGCTGGGCAGCGGCGGCTACACCGTCGAGGCTCTCGACCACCTCATCGAGATCACCACGTCCAAGGCCGCGGTGACGCTGCCGTTGCCCCGACAGCGGAGAGGAAGCGCCGATGACCGCGACCGGTAGTGTGGCGGGCTTCGCCCCCGTACGGGTGGGTTCGGTGCGCGGCGCAGTCCCGCCCGTGCCACCCGTCGCCGGAATCGAGGGCCGGGTGCGCCTGCGCTACCCGAACCGGCTCAACGCGATGGCACTGGACCCGAGCAAGGTGCTGCCCGGCGCCGGCTCCTACCCCGCCGGTGAACTGGTCTTCGTCACCGACCTCTTCACGAGCGTCGAGGTCCAGGGCACGGCGTCCGGCGACGGCGTCGAGATCACCGCCGACAGTGCCCGGCCGGTCCTGGGGCGCCACGCCGCGCTGCTGATGCGCCAGGTCCTGGGCCTCACCGGCGGAATGCGGATCACGATCCGCTCGCACCCGCTGCCTCCACACGTCGGTCTCGGCAGCAGCAGCGCCGTCCTCTCGGCCGTGGCGGCGGCGATCAACGAACTGTGCGGTCGGCCGCTGGACCACCGGACGCTGATGCGGCTGCTGGTCGACAACCACGGCGAGGAGATCGACGGCAACGACGACGAGATCATGCCGGTCCAGTGCATCGGCGGCTCGGCCGCCGCCGGTCTGGTACCCGGCGCGATCCAGGTGGTCTCCGGAAACGCCGTCGCGCTGCTGGCCGCCCCCGCGCCGGCCGGGCACACGATCGTGCTCGCCGTACCGCCGGACCTGCGCAGCTGGGACGCCTCGGAGAGTCTTCGCGCCGAGGCGGAGAACTTCGACGGGTTCCTGGAGACCGGCCGTCGGTACGCGCCGCAGATCGCCTACCGGTTGCTGCACGAGTGCTGGCCCGACCTGGTCACCGGCACTCCGCGCACCCTCGGGCAGCTCGTCTTCGACTACCGGTTCGAGATGGGCAGCATCCGCAACTGCGCCTTCTCGCACCCCCGGCTGCTGGAGTACGCGGCGCAGGTGCGGCAACTGTTCGAGTCGGGACAGGCCGCCGTGCTCAGCCTGTCCTCGGTCGGGCCGCTCTTCTTCGCTCTCACCGAGCAGCCCGACGCCGTCGCGGCCGGCTTCGAAGCCGCGGGCCTCACCACGTTCCGCGCGATGCCGTGGGACCAGGGCTACCTGATCGACGAGTGCACGGTGAAGCGCCATGCGCGCGACGGGTGACTACTGGAACCGGCCGGACGTGGTGACGGCGTTCGCCACGGCGTCGCCGCCGGGATACCTGGCCGACATCGTGCCGCAGGGCGACCCCGGCGCGGTGGCGCTCGACGTCGGCTGCGGTGGTGGGCGGAACCTGCCGCTGCTGGCCGAACGGGGCTACCGGGTCGTCGGACTCGACCTGCACGCCGAGATGGTGCTGCGCGCACAGGGCGTCGCCCCCGGTGCCGCCTTCTGCCAGGCGGACGTCGCTGCGCTGCCGGTGGCCACCGCGCAGGCCGCGGTCGTGGTGTGTCACGGGGTCCTGCACAACCTGCCCCGGCCGGAACAGGTCTCCGCGGCCATCGGCGAGCTGGGCCGGGTCGTCGCCACCGCCGGCGTGGTGTCGCTGAACCTGTTCAGCGCGGCGCATCTGGACCACCGGCTCACCCCGCTCGCCGACGACCGGCACCGGCTCCCCAACGGACAGGTGATGACGCTGCTGCCGCCGGAGCGGATCGCCGCGCTCTGCCGTACCGCCGGATTCGAGTTCGTCGACGGCCCGTTCGAATACCTCCACGATGCCGACCCCGGCCAGCGCTCAGTCTGGCGGGCCGTCCTGCGACCGACGGGGACCCGATGATCCAGAGCGAAGCGACCCTCCTCGACACCGATCCGGCCGAGCTGGCCAATCCGCACGCGCTGGCCGCACGGCTCGGCGTACGCGCCGGGACCGTCCGGCTGGGCCAGACACGGATCGCGGTGAGCAGCGCCGACCCGCGAGCCATCACCTACCTGCACGACCTGTTCACCCCGGCGAACGACATCTGGGAGCACCTACCCGACGACTTCTCGCCCTGTTCGCTGGCCGCCGTGAACCTCGCCGTCTCCGACGCGTGCTTCGCACGGCTGGTCGAGCACTACGCGGCGCAGGCGGTCCGGCGACGAGCCGTACATCTGCACGTGGCCGCGCCCGGGACCCGCTATGAGCTGGCCGACGGGACCTGCGCCGTGGTCTCGGAGCCCGACGAGATCGACGGCACCAACCTCGTCGTGCAGTCCCCGCGCGGCCTGGTGTTCGTCACGACGGCGCGCCCCTACGCCCACCTGGCGATGGCCCGGCACCTGCGCGAGTTCGGCTACCGGCGCGGCGAGAGCGACGGTTGGGCCGGGCTGCACGCGTCCTGCGCGGCCACCCCGGAGGGCAACGTGGTGGTGGTCGGCCGCTCCGGTGCCGGCAAGTCCACCACCGCCCTGGCGCTGGCCGCTGTCTCCGGCTGCGCCTTCGTCGCCAACGACCGGGTCATGGTCCGCGCGGACGGAGAGCAGGTGACGGCCTGCGGCATGCCGGTGCCGATCCGCATCAACGGCGGCACCATGCACGCGCTGGGCCTGAAGGACGCGACCAGCTGGCAGCTGGCCCGCCGGCAGCCGGACTTCGTCACCAGCGACTGGCAGAGCTTCTGCGGAGACTCCAAGCTGAACCTGCTGCCCGTCGAGTGGCGTGCGCGCACCGGCACCCCCCTGGTCCCCTCGGTGCGGCTGGCCGCCATCGTGCTGCCCCGCGTGACGAAGGACTCCGCAGTGCTCAGCGTGCGTCGGGTCGATCCGGACCAGGCGCGCGAGGTGCTCACCGAGCAGCTGATGACTCCGGACGACGACGTGTTCGTCGAGGACTGGCTACATGCCCGCACCCGCGACCGCGACGAGATCGGCACCATGGCGGGGCGGACGTTCGAGGCACTCATGCGGTTGCCGATCCTGGTCGCCGAGCTCGGCACCCGCAACACGCTGGTGAACCTGTCCAGCGCCATCCGCGAGGCGCTCGGAACGCTGCGTGCCTGACCTCGCCTTCGCCGCGTTCGACCTGGACGGCACGCTGGTCGACGAGCGCGGTGTGCCGATGCCCGGCACGATCGAGGGGCTCGCCCGGCTGCGTGAACGCGGTCTGACGCTCCTGCTGGTGACGGGACGATCGACGGTGCTGTTCGAGGCGCTCGGTCTACCCGAGCACCTCCTCGAACTGTTCGGGCCGCGCCTGCTGCTCGACAACGGCAACGTCGAGTACGACCGCGCCGCCGCCCGGGCGACGTACCGCCGCGCGCTGCCCCGCGAGGTGCTGCCGACGCTTCTCGCCGCGGGTTTCACCGAGCTGGTCGCGGAGCTGGATCACCGCTATGTCGCGACGTCCCGGCGGGCGTCCACGTGGTTCGCGATGGCCCACCGGCTGCCCCGATCGTCCATCGAGGTCGACCCGCAGCTCGGCGGGAGGGCGCAGGTCGGCTCGGTGCTGGTGCTGGACCGTGTGCCGCTGCCCGAGGGGCTGTTGGGCGGTGCGGTCGAGGCGATCCCGTTCGCCGGCACCGCGGCGAAGCTGCTGCGGCCTGCGGGGACCTGCAAGACTGCCGCTGTGACGGCGTTGCTGGCCGAGCAGGCCGGTGAGGCCGACCTGAAGCGGGTCATCGCGTTCGGCGACGGGCGCAACGACCGGTGCCTGCTGGCCAGTGCGGCGGTCGGGGTCGCGGTGGCCGACAGCCACGCCGACGCCGCTGCACGCGCGACGATGCGGCTGTCGGGCCCGATCGGAGACTTCCTGGCCGCCTTCCACCCGGACACGCTCGTCCGGCGTGACCGGCCCGACGTCGTGGAGGATTGCGCGCACTGACGGTCACCAGCGCCCGAGCAGGACCTCCTGGTCGTCCCGGTTGCGCCAGATCCAGGTGGTGCCGGCCGGCACCTCACCGGTCAGGTAGCCGAGGATCGGCTCCCGCTGGTTGTCGCTTTCGAGCTGCCCGATCAGCTTGAGGGCCTCCGGCAGCGGGAAGAACGCCGCCTCGGCGATCTCGTCGTCCTCCGGCAGGGTCTCGCCCTCCCAGTCGTTGATCTCGAACGCGATCGCCAGTGCCGACGGGTACCGCTCGGAGTCGATGTGCATCACGAACGCGGTGGCGACCGGGTCGCCGACCACCAGGCCGGTCTCCTCCTGCATCTCCCGCCGCAGCGCCTCGTGGAAGACCTCGCCGTCCTGGACGCCGCCGCCGGGGAGCGACCAGAGCATCTCGCCGTTCGCGCCGAGGCTCTCCCGCACCAGCAGGATCTCGTCGCCTCGCCGGACGATGCCGATGACAAGCTGCACGCGAGAAACAGGCGCCCGCGTCGGCGCTTCAGATTCAACAGAGGTCATAAGCAGAGAATCCTACTGGTCCGCCCGGCGGTGACACTCCCCGGGCGTGCACGTCGCCGGCGCCGCCTCGGGCGATGACCGGGGGTGATGCCGCTTCGGGGAAGCACTCCATCGCGGCCCGGCGACAGCTCGTGTACGGTCGACCCTGCCGTGCATGGTTGCCGACCGAGGAGGTGAGTCCGATCAACGCTGTGACAGGTCGGGACTCCCTGCCCCGCATGGTCTAGGGAGCGCCCGCAAAGGCATCCTCGAAAGGCCCGCGTTCCCGATGCACATCCACGAAGAGTTCTTCACCGTCGGTGGCGTTCCCGCTGTCAGGTGGACCCCTGACGACGACACCACCGCCCCTCGGCCGCTGATCCTCCTCGGCCACGGCGGCGGCCAGCACAAGACCGCCCCCGCCATCCTGCACCGCGCCCACCGCTTCGTGACCAGCGGATTCACTGCCGTCTGCGTGGACGTTCCGAACCACGGCGACCGGCCGACCGACGACCGTTACCAGGACATCGCCACCGAGATCCAGGCCCGCGTCGACTCCGGCGACGAGCTGGCCCCGCTGCTCGCCGAATTCCAGGCCCTCGTCGCCGAGCAGACCGTACCGGAGTGGCAGGCCGTCCTGGACCACCTCGGGTCGGAACCCGTCGGCTACTGGGGAGTGTCGCTGGGATGCGGGCTCGGCGTGCCGTTCGTGGCCGCTGAGCCCCGGGTCCGCGCGGCGGTGCTGGGCCTGGGCGGTGCCGCGGCCCCGGCTTCCGCCGCAGCCGCCGCACAGATCACCGTGCCTATCGAGTTCCTGGTCCAGTGGGACGACGAGCGGGTGCCCCGCGAGCAGAGCCTGGCCCTGTTCGACGCGTTCGGCTCGGCCGAGAAGACGTTGCACGCCAACCCGGGCCGCCACGGCGACCGGCTCCCGGAACATGAACTGGACAGCGCGGTCCGGTTCTTCACCCGCCACCTCATGCCGCGCTGACCGGCATCGCATCCGCCGAGCCCCGCTCGATCGACACCAGGGCAGCGTCGGTCGAGCGGGGCTTGGTGGACGACGTCGACGCTGCACCGACCGGCCGACGACGACCTGAGCGGGCACATCGACGGGTCCGGCCGGTCAGAACGGGGCGTCCACCGGGAGTCGACGCACCTGCGTCAGGTAGGGGTCCAGCTCGCCCACCTCGAACCGGCAGGTGCCGATGACGTGCCAGAACTGACCGCCCGGATCACCGTCCAGCTTGTAGCGCCCGTCCGGGCTGACCGCAGCCCAGCCGTCCGGCAGACCGATCAGGGTACTGCGCAGCTGAGGGTGCTCCGGGTCCACGACGTCCCAGAGCCGGACGGTGCCGTCGTCACCGGCGCTGGCGAGCATGCTGCTGTCCGGGCTGAACGCCACCGACCAGACCCGCCGGGTGTGCGCGGCCAGGGTGCCGTGCAGCCGACCGGTGCCCGGATCCCACAGCCGGATGATCAGGTCGTCCCCGGCGGTGGCGAGCAGCGCGCCGTTCGGGCTGAACGCGCAGGACCAGAGCCGGCCGGTGTGCTCGGTGAGCACCGCGCGCCGTTCGCCGGTGAGCGCGTCCCACACCACGGCGGTGCCGTCGTTGCTGGCGCTGGCGAGCAGCGTCCCCTCGGTGTTGAAGCACACCGCGTACACGCGGTCGGTGTGCAGCTCCAACGTGTGTCGACAGGTCGCGGTGGCCGCGTCCCAGAGTCGGACGAGGTGGTCGTCGCAGCCGGTGGCGATGGCCTCGCCGTCCGGGCTGAACGCCACCGCCCGGACCCGGCCCCGGTGCGGGGCGAGGGTGGCGAAGTGCCGGCCGGTACGCCGGTACCACAGACGGACCGTGTCATCGTCGTTGGCGGTGGCCAGCGCGTCGCCGTCCGGGCTGAACGCAGCCGCCCAGACATGGTCGGTCTCCACGTTCAGCTCGCGTTCGTCGACCCCGGTGTCGGCGTTCCACAGGTGCACGCCACCGTCCCCGCTCGGTGCGGCGACCAGCGGCTCACCCGGACAGAACACGGCGGAGAGCAGCCGGTCGGCCGGGCTGGCGAACTGCCGGACCAGCCGCCCGGTGCGTGGCTCCCACAGCCGCACCACACCGTCGTTGCCGCAGGCGGCCAGCACCTCGCCGTCGTCGCGGAAGGACAGCGAGGTGACCCGCCGCCCGTGCCCACGCAGGGTGTGCTGAAGCTGCCCGGTCCGCGTGTCCCAGAGGCGGGTGGTGCCGTCGTTGCTGCTGGTCGCCACCTGGGCCTGGTCCGGCCGCCACACCACGGGCCAGACCGAGCCACGGTGCCGGCTCAGCTCGTGCCGGAGCTGGCCGTCGGCGGTGCTCCAGAGCTGGATCGCGCCGTCGCTGGCGGCCGTGGCGAGCATGGTGCCGTCGGCGTTGAACCGGACGCTGTAGATCGCGCCACGCTGCCGGTCCAGGACCCGGACCGAGCGGCCGGTCTCCACCTCCCACAGCCGCAGCGCGCCATGCGTGTCGCCGGTTGCCATCAGCCCGCCGTCGGGGTGCACGTCGAGGGCGTAGACGTCGGCCTCGTGGCCGCGCGGCTGGCGCAGCAGCTCCCCGTCGGCGGCCCGGCGGATCCACACCCGGCCGTGCTGTCCGACGGCGACAAGCGACCGACCGTCCGGGCTGTGCACCACCCGGTAGACCACCTCCGGCTCCCGCACCTCGAAGGCGAGTTCGCCCGAGGCGATGTCCCAGCCACGGACCGCGCCGGAACTGTCCACGACCACGACCCGCCGCCCGTCGGGGCTGAACGAGGTGCCCCAGATGGGCGCGGCGTGCCCGGGCCATTCCTGGAGCAGCCGGGCGGTCCGGGTGTCGTAGAGCCGGACCACACCGGCCGCGTCGCCCACCACCAGTCGGCCCCGTGCTCCGTCGGTGAGCAGCGGCCACACCCAGCCGGCGAAGACGTCCTCGATCACGTGCCGCACGTCGCCGTGGTCCGCGTCCCACAGTCGTACGCTGAGGTCGGCCGAGCCGGTGACCAGGTGGTGCGAGGCGGCGTCGAATCGGACCGCGTACACCCGGCCCCGGTGGCCCTGCAGGGTCCGCACCGGAAGGCCGGTGGTGGTGTCGCAGATCAGCACCCCGCCGTCGTCGCTGCCCACGGCGAGCACCGTGCCGTCCGGGCTGTACGCCGCCGGTAACGGCAGCCGGCCCACCTCGAAGCCGTACGAGACGCCCACGGCGGACGGGGCCAGGCCCGGTGTCACCGGACGGCCCGGGGCGACCACGGCGCCGCGCAGCTCCGGCGCGCGCAGCAGCGCCGGGTGGGCACTCACGTCGATCAGCGCGGCCCGGTGCCAACTGCTGCCGGCCACCCGCACGTCGCGCAGGTCGGCCCGGAACAGTCGGGCTCCGGCCAGATCGGCCCCGCTCAGGTCGGCCCCGGTGAGGCGAGCCTGGTCCAGGCGGGCGCCGCGCAGCCGGGCGTGGGTCAGCCGGGCCCCGGTCAGGTTGGTGGCGACCAGGCGGGTGTCGGTCAGGTCCGCGCCGGCCAGGTCCGCCTCGGCCAACTCCCGGTGGGACAGGTCCTCACCGCGCAGCACCGCGCCACGTAGGTCGGCCCGGTCCGGCAGCCGCAGCCGGGCGCTGAGCCGCAACGCGTTGGCCCGAACCGTCTCGCCGGCTGCCTCGTCGCCGAGCACCCGCGACGTCCAGGCGGTGCAGCGGGCCGGGTCGGCGAGGTCGCCGAGGAACTCCACGGCCAGCGTCGACAGCGGGCGCGCCGCCAGGGCCGACGGTTCCTCGCCCTCATTGAGCTGGGCGGCGGTCCCGGCGGCGACCAGCCACTCCATCACGGAGGTGTGGATGAAGCCGAACAGGCCGTCGTCGGTGCGGACCAGCAGACTGCCCGCGCCCACCGCGTGCGTCGCCTGCGATCCGGAGAGCTGGGACTCTGCCAGCCCGGCCAACTGCCCGGCGGCCTCGGCCAGCTCGGCCAGGCGCAGGTACGACTCCCCGCTCTCCCAGAGCTGGAAGGCCAACCGGCTCACCGCGCGCCACAGCTCGGGACGGCGCAGGCTGACCGGCGCACCCGGCACGCCCTGGGTACGCCGCTCCTCGAAGTCCAGCCAGGCTTCCAGGATCTCCCGGTAGAGCGCGGCCGCGCTGAACGTGCCGCCCGCACCGGCCACGGCGCTCAGCCGTCCCTCGTCGAGATTGGCGATGAAGCCGAGCATGCGCGGGTTACGAGAGAGCCCGAGCAGGTCCCGCACCCCGCCGAGCAGGTTCATCCGCTCCCGGGCCGCCTGCTCGTCCCCACCGTAGCGGTGCCGCAGGAAGGTCTCGATCTGCGCGGGGGTGAAGTCCTCGACGGCCAGTACCCGCCGGTGCGGCAGCATGCCCACCCGCTCACCGAGGGCGGTGAGCACCTGCGAGTTGGTCTTGAAGTGCTGGGTGCGACTGCTAACGATGATCTTGGCGTTCCTCTCGGCCGCCTGGAGCAGCGTCTCCAGGTGGTCCGCCGCCCGGTCGTAGGTGACCCGGGCGACCAACTCGTCGAAGCCGTCGAAGAGCAGGACGATCCGCCCCTGCCGGAGCATGTAGCGGAACGCCTTCAGGTCGATCACCTGCTCGCCGTGGTTGGCCAGGTGCGCGGCGACCAGCCCGTCGACCGAGTGCGCCTTGTCCAGCGCACGCAGCTCCACCAGGATCGGGATCAGGTCGGGGGCGGCCGTCGGCAGCCGGCGGGCCACCTCGCGCAACGCGAACGTCTTGCCCCGGCCGAAGTCGCCGAGCACCAGCACGAACCGGCCGTCCGGCGCGGCGGCGAACTCGAGCAGCTGGTCCACCACGTCCTCGCGGACCTGCTGGTCGGCGCCGACCAGGTGGCGGTAGCGCTGCGGCACGTACTGGCCGGGCGGGTAGAGCCGGTCGGCCTGCAACCGGGCGGTCTGCGCGGCAACGTACTCACGCAGATCGAGCAGGCCCTGGAACTCGGTCAGGTGCAGCACCCGTACGCCGCGCCGCTGTGCCTCCTCGGCCAGTCCGCGCGGGACCCGGTCGCCGTCGTAGACCAACTCGGACGCGATGTCCGGGTCGGTGGCGTGCACCCGCCGGGCGAAGTGGTCGAGGTCCGTGGCGGTCGGGGTGCCGACGTACGCCCCGACGCGCTGCTGCCGCACCACCCCGTCGGCGCGGTAGGTGACGAACAGGTGCCGCGGCTCGACCGTCACCCGACGCACCAGCACCCGGTCGTGGCGCGCCTCGCAGACCTCGGCCAGCCGGTCGAGCAGTCGGTCCAGCGGCGCCATCGGGAGCGCGGCCGGCGCGTCCCCGACGGCTCTCTCGACGGAGGTGGGCTGCCGCGGGTCGGGAATCTGGGCCGGCCCGACAGCACCGAACGTCGCCTCCGCGCGCGGCCAGCGCACGGCCGTCGACTCGCCCACCTCGCGCCGGTCGTCGCGGCCGAGCACCCAGCGGGTCATCCCGTCGGCGGCGAGCCGGAGCACCTGCGCCCGGCCGTCGCGCGACGCGGTGGCCAGCGGCACCACCGGATCGACCTGGGCACCGGTCGGCACGGCGTCGGAGAGCAGGAGGTTGAGCATCGGCCCGAGCAGGCGGTTGAACGATCCCCGGTCGCGCAGCGTCACCCCGTCCGGGACCGCGACCTCGTCGGCGTACGGGGTGCGCGGGCCGGGAGCGTGCGCCATCGCGCCCAGCCGCAGCCAGCCGGACTGCTGGTAGTGACGCAGCCGCTGGGCGAACCAGGTGGACTGGGCCTCGCCGAGGAAGCCGTAGCGGTCCTCCTCGCGGTGGGTGACGGCGACGGTGGAGTTCAACCCGGCCACCACCACCCGCAGGTCCGGCACCGGGAACAGCGTCCACGGTTGCTCGCTGTCGAAGAGCCGGTCCTCGAGACCCTGGTAGAGGTCGTCGAAGAGCCGCGCGTAGTGCCGCCACTTCGGCCAGTACGGCGGCTGCGGGTCGACGTCGTCCGCCTCGCAGGTGGCGAAGTACGCGCGGCTCGCGGCCATGGTCACGTCGCGCGGGCCGGGCACCACGACCAGGCGGTGCGGCTCCAACCCGAGCAGCACGCGCAGCCCGGTGAGGAAGCTCAGCGCGTCGGAGAACTCCCGGGGGCTGCCGGACTCGGTCAGGTTGCCCGCCACCACCAACAGGTCGGGTCGGGGGACCTCGTCGTTCATCAGCAGGGTCAGATCACCCATCAGGTGTTCCTGGAGCTCTCCGGGGGTGACCGGGGCACCCGGCTCGATCATGCCCCGACCGAACCGCGGGCCGGTCACCTGGAGCACGGTCAGCGCCGTCCGCGCGGTCGGCACCGTCGCCGGGGCGGTGGGGAACGGTGGCGGGTTGATCGGCGTACGGCGGGCCCGGCGCGGCGCGGGCGGGCCGGCGACGGGCGCGGAGAGCACCCCGGCCGGGTCGGCCGGATGGTGCGGGAAGGCGGGTTGCCGGACGGGCTTCGCGCGGCCGTCGAGCGCCTCCCGGATCCGGTCCAGCACCCGGGAACGCGCCTGCACCGGGTCGGTGACCCCGACCAGGTCGACGTACGTGATGGTGGCGAGCAGGCCGTCGATCGGGCAGTCCTCCACCCGGACGGTCACCAGCTTGTTGCCGGTGCCGTCCGGATCGGCGCGCAGCGCCGCCTGCCACTCGAGCTTGCCGTAGGTGGAGTGCAGGTAGCGTTCGGACAGGACAGCCACCACGACCGCGGCCTCCCGGACCCCCCGGTCCATGAAGTCGATGAAGTTGGTGCCGGCCACGAAGTCCCAAGCCTGGAGCATCGTGCGGTAGCCGGCGGCCTCGAACTCCCACGCCAGCCACGTCGCCCAGCGCTCGTCGGCGGGCGAGTAGCTGACGAAGAAGTCGATGGGGCGGTCGGACCGGGTCGGTTGCGCGCCTACAGCCACCCCGCCATTATGACCACTCAGGGTCAACCCGTCGCCACCATGCGCGGTCGGGTCGGTCGCGTCCCGGCGGGCGTCGGTGTGCGAGGATCGTGCCTTGTGGACACCACCGGCCAGCCGCCGTCGGCCGCCCCGGACCGATCCTCCTGGGGTCGGCTGCACGTACTGGACTGGATCGCGATCGGCCTGTTCGCAGGCGGCGTCCTCTGCGTCCTGACCGGCCTCCTCCCCCGCGCGGACGCCGAGGCCACCGTACGCCGGATCCTGCCGATCCTGATCTTCCTCGGCGCCGTGGTGGTGCTGGCCGAGCTGACCGCGGTGGCCGGGGTCTTCGACGCGCTCGCCGCCCGGATGGCGATCACCGCGCGAGGCGACTTCCGCGCGCTGTTCTGGCTCTGCGTCGGGTTCGCCTCGGTGACCACGATCGCGCTGAACCTGGACACCACCGCTGTCCTGCTCACCCCGGTGATGATCGCCCTGGCCCGCAAGCTCGGTGTGCCGCCGGTCCCGCTGGCGATGACCACGGTCTGGCTGGCCAACACGGCGAGCCTGCTGCTGCCCGTGTCCAACCTGACCAACATCCTGGCCAGCGACCGGATCGGGCTGGCCCCGCTGCCGTGGGCGGCCCGGATGTGGTGGCCGCAACTGGTCGCCATCGCGATCACCATGCTGCTGCTCTGGTGGTGGTACTGGCGGCCGGCGCGGGCCGGCGCCGACCCGTTCGTGCCACCGCCGCCACACGTGCCGTCCGACCCCGTGCTCTACCGCACCGCGCTCGTGGCCTGCCTGCTGTTCGTCGCCGGGGTCCTCGCCGAGGTCGAGATCGGAATCGCCGCCGGGGTCGCCGCCGCGATCCTGGTCGCCGGATTCGCGGTCCGCGCCCGGGGCAGCCTGAGACTCCACCTGGTCCCCTGGCGGCTGCTGGTCTTCGTCACCGGGCTGTTCCTGGTGGTGCAGACCATCGGTCGGCACGGGCTGGACACCGTGATGGGTGCGCTGATCGGCGACGACCCCGGGGCCGAGGGCGCGCTGCGGGCCGGCGCCGTCGGCGCCCTCTTCGCCAACGTGGTCAACAACCTGCCCGCGTACGTGGCCGGGGAGGCGGTCATCGCCGTGCACCACCACACCCAACTGTTGGCCCTGCTGGTGGGCACCAACGTCGGCCCGCTCGCCACCCCGTGGGCGTCGCTGGCCACGCTGATCTGGTATGAGCGTTGCCGGGCCGCCGGGGTCGCGGTCCCGCTGGGGCGGTTCGTGGCCACCAGCGCCGTCCTCGCCGCGCTGGCCACCACCGCCAGCGTCGCCGCCCTGCTGGTCACCCCGCCGGGCTGACCGGCCTCACCAACCGACGGTGGTCAAACTGATCGGCGTGAGGTGGCGGACCTTCGGCTCGATCCACTGTGCCGCGGTCACCAGCTTGACCAGCCGGTCGATCGTCTCCGGTGGGCCGGCGACGAAGCTGCGCCGCTCGGCGGGGCCCCCGTACCGGTCGTCGAAGCAGCCACCGTCGAGGGCCCGGACCACCATGCCGGCCTCGGCGGCCAGCAGCATCCCGGCCGGCAGGTCGACCGCCTCCGGACGGTAGCCGACGATGCCGTCGATGTCGCCCCGGGCCAGCATCACCCAGGACAGCAGCGGCGCCCACAGTTGCAGCACCCGCCGCGCGGTGGAGTCGAGCACCACCTTGAGGGCCCGGGCGGTGCTGTCGTCGCGGCGTACCTCGTATCCCTGGGTCCAGGCCAGCACCGGCGCCGGCGGCACCGGCCGGTGCCGCGCGCGCAGCGGCTGCCCGGCGGGGCCGTCGACGTGCACGAAGGCACCCTGACCACGAACGGCCGACCAGGTGCGGCCGGCGACCGGGTCGTGCACCACCCCGAGCACCGGCGAGCCCCGGTCGCAGAGTGCGATCCCGACCACGTACGTGGGTAGCCCGATCGCCACGTTGTTGGTGCCGTCGAGCGGGTCCACCAGCCACGCCCAGGAGTCGTTGGTGGCGTACTCCCCGCCCTCCTCGGCGATCACGCCGTGCTCCGGCCAGCGGGCCCGGATCCGGCCGACGATCAGCCGTTCGGCGGCCAGGTCCAGGTCGGTGACCAGGTCACCGGACGCGTCCTTGGCCCGAGCGCGCAACTCGCCCCGGGTGCCCCGGCGCACCAGCCGCCCGGCGGCCTGCGCGGCCTCCACCGCGAACCGGTGTGCCTCACGCAGGTCCGGCCCGGGTCTGCCCGGCTCCACGTCCATGGTTCCTCCACCCCTCAGCCCCGTGCCACCAGTCGAGCGATCTGCCGCGCCATCCGAGCGGTCTCCGCCGCGTCGCAGCGGTCCCGGCGTATCCGGTGGCGGTGTCCGCCCACGGCGCCGAGGCTCAGGTCGCAGAAGCCGGGCGCGGCCCGGCCGAGCACCACGGTCACCGCCGGCTGCCCCGGGTCCACCTCCGAGGTGTGGAAGCCACCGGCGCGCAGCGCGTACGAGCTGCCCGCGCCGTAGTTCTCCACGGTGACGGTCGCCGCCGTCACCAGCCGGTCGGTGGCCGCCAACTCGTCGACGTCGCCCCGGCTGTGCACCTCGTACACCCGCCAGGCGGGGTCGGTGGGCGCCTCGGTCACCTCGATGAGCTCGTTGCGGACCCGGCCGTGCAGCACGTGGCTGAGCAGGTCCCAGCTGTGCGAGTGCACGGTGGACGTGGTCGGTCGGACGGCCGGCGGCTCGGCCGGCCAGGCGTGCACGCAGATCCCGTCGGCGCCGGTACGGCTCACCGGCAGGCAGGTGAAGCCGAGCGGGTGCCGTACGGCCAGCAACGGCCGCTGCCCCTCGGCGACGTCGTCGAGGACGCCCGACACCCAGTCGCGGAGCAGCTCCGGCCGGGTGCCCCGGTCGATCTCACGTTCGAGGTCGGCGTAGCTCATCATGCGTACGGGTTCCTCGCCTGGATGGCCCGGCTCACGATGTCGGCGACCTCGCGGTCGCCGAAGGACCGGGGCAGTGGCAGCCCGAGCGCGGTGAACAGGCGGCGAACCTGCTCCACGGAGGGCTCGTCGTCGAGCCTGACCTGCCCGGCAGCCTCGATCGGCACCCGCCGGCTCTGTTCACGGCTGTACTGCAACTCGATGTTGTAGCGGTTGTAGTAGAGCTCCCCACGGTCGATCCTCAGTGCCGGGGTCTGCGGATTCTCCTGGGTCACGATGACGCAGCTCGAGGAGAGGTCGTAGCGGAAGGTGGTCATCTGCGCGGAGACCCGGACGTCGATGGTGAGCAGCCCGGAGCGCTGCCGGTGCCAACAGGCGGCCAGCACGGTCGCGTAGGACTCCTTGCGGGTGCGGTCGACGGTCCACCGCTCGCCTGGCTCGTCGGGGGCGAGGCTGCGCCGGAACCGTGCGTACCGCTCGCAGACCTCCTCGTCGGTCGGGTCGATGATCTCGATGGCGAAGTGCAGGGTGGCGTTACGCCGACGAGCGTGCTCCAGGCAGTCGGGCAGGGTGACCGCCCGGGTGTAGGTGCCGGTGCCGCCCTTGAAGTTCCACCGGTCGGTGTGCCGACGGGCCTCGGCCAGGGCTTGCCCGACCTCGCTGCCGTGCAGGACGCGGACCATGGAGATGCTGTCGATCGCCTCCCGGGCCCGGTTCAGCGCCCCCTCCGGACCGGTGATCTCGCCCATCTGCGGCACCAGCTCCGCGAGCCGGTCCCGGGTGTCCCGGATGACCTGCCGCACCTCGCGCTCGGCGGTCTCCCGGCGCAGCCGGTCGCGCAGCAGCGCCTGGGCGAGCAGGCCGAGCACGAGCAGGATGGCGCTGTTCACCACGTCCTGGCTGACGCCGTTGTTGAGCCCGAGGGTCGCGACGGTCAGTGCCAGGAGCAGCCCGATGAACGCGTCGAGATTCCTGACGACCCAGGTGAGGAGGCCGGCCATGACATCTCCCGGTCGACGACGGAGCCCTCATGATAGCCCTATGTCAATGCCTGATCACGCACTGCTCCCGAGTCCCGCGTCCTGCGGTGAAGGTGGTCCGTCCAGCCGCCGGGCGGCGCAGATCAGCGAGCCACCGAGCCCCGGCGCGAGCCGGGCGAGCAGCCGGGAGGTGACCCAGCGTCCGCCGGGCAGCCGCCACCCGACGTGGTTGGACCGCAGCGCCAGCGGCGCGAATCCGGCCCGCCGCAGCACCCGCCGCAGCAGCGACGCGGTGAACGGACGAATGTGCAACCAGAGGTAGGGGTGCAGCGGATCCACCTGGCGGGGTGCGCGGCCGGCGAGGAACGCCAGCCGGTCCTGGACGGTCGCCAGGTTCGGCGTGGTGAGTACCAGCAGCCCACCCGGGGCGAGGACCCGGTGACACTCCCGCAGCAACGCCACCGGGTCGTAGACGTGCTCGATCAACTCACCGGTCAGCAGCCCGGAGAAGCTGCCGGTGCGGAACGGCAGAGCGCAGGTGGCGTCCAGGCAGACCGGCAGCGCCCGACCGGCGGCGGCCCGGCGGGCCGCGCCCAGCGCGGCCTCGGCCATGTCCGCCACCACGAGCGGCACGGGCAGCTCCGCCGGGTCGACCGTGCTGCACGGGCCACAGCCCAACTCGAGTACCGGCTCTCCGCCAGGGATGCCGTCGACCATCAACCGGGCCGCGACCGCCCGGCGGACCCGGTGGTACGGGTCGTCGACGTACCCGTTGACCTGCACACCGTCGTGGTAGCTTCGCCGGTTGGCGCGCCGCCCGTGCGCCTGCGCGCTGCCCGACGGGGCCCCGGTCGGTGGCTCGGCCATCGCACCCTCCGCTGCGGCGCCACCTCCGGCGACGGCGACCACCCCAAGCCTCGCACCACCCGGCGTCGCGTGGCGTGACCGCCGCGACGGTGCCCGCGCCCCCGCCGGCGCGGCAGCGGGGAGCGCAGGGCGGCCGAGGGCGCCGGCAGCGGCACGCCGTTCAGCCGCCACCGCTACCGCAGCGTGGCGGCGAACTCCTCGAACCGGGTCGGAGTCGTGTTGCCCTCGTTGCGGCCTTCGATCGGGCGCAGTCGACCGGCGCTGAGCGCCTGGTTGAACTCGACGAGCAGGGCGGCGAAGTCGGGCGAGAACCCGGCGGTCCCGGTGAGGATCGCCGCCATCTCCTCGTCGGGCAGCTGGACGTACCGGAGGTCCGGGCGGCCGGTCGCCGCACCGATCGCGGTCGCCACCTCTGCGTACGTCAGGTCGCGGGGGCCGATCAGCTCGCGGACCACCACGCCGCTCCAGTTCCGTTCGCGCAGCGCCCCGGCGGCGGCCACCGCGACGTCGGCCGTGGCGATCATCGGCACCTTCGCGTCGGGCGCGACGGAGTCGGCGACGACTCCCTCATGGCGGATCGTCTCCACCGCCGAGTGGAAGCCCTCGAAGAAGGCACCGGGACGCAGGAGCAGCACGTTGACACCGGCCAGCGTCCGCAGTCGCTGCTCCTGCCGGTGCAGACTGGCGATGAATCCGTTACCGCCCGCCAGCTCCGCGCCGATCGAGCTGAGCGCGACCACGTGGCGTACCCCGCTCTTCCGGACCGCCGAGACGATGGCCTCCCCGCGTCGGTCCTGGTCGGCGTGGTAGTCGGGCAGGGTCGGGTCGAACGCGGTGAGCGTGTAGACCGCCTCGGCGCCGGCGAAGGCGCTCGCCAGGTGGTCGGCGTCGCGGGCGTCGCCGACGGCCGTCGCGGCCCCCAGCGCGGCCAACTCGGCGAGCTTCTCCGGCGAGCGGCCGAGCGCCCGGACCTCCTCGCCGGCTTCGAGCAGCAGTTCGGTGACCTTACGACCGGTGTTCCCGGTCGCCCCCATCACGGCGATCATGTCAGTCCCTCTCTCGTCGGCGTGTTGCTGTGCGTCCAGCCTCCACGGGACTTCAGGGACTGGCTATGACTCCCTGTCCGCATTACATGCTCCTTCGTCCAGCCGACCTGGATCGTCAGTGCGTTGCTCCTGGCACACTTGCGGCATGCCCGACGAACGTGCCCCCTGGCCCTCGGCCGCCGACCCGCTCGGCGAGGCGCTGCACTTCCTCGAGCTGCGGGGTGCGTTCTACTGCCGTTCGGAGTTCACCGCCCCGTTCGGGCTCGAGCTTCCGCCGCTCAAGGACCACCTCTGGTTCCACGTCATCACGCGTGGGAGCTGCTGGCTCGACGCGCCAGGGGCGCAGCCGCGACGCCTCACCGGGAGCGAGCTGGCCCTCGTCCCGCACGGCCAGGGCCACCGGCTGCGCAGCGAACCCGACGCGCCGACACCGAGCATCTTCGAGCTGGAGCGCGAACAGCTCGGCGAGCGCTACGAGATCCTCCGCCACGGCGGCGGCGGCGAGCGGATCGACATGGTCTGCGGAGCCGTACGCTCCGACCACCCGGCGGCAGGAAGACTGCTGGCCCTGCTGCCACAGATCCTCGTCCTCGACCCGGCGACGGACCCTGCCCGACTCGACTGGCTCCAGTCCACCCTGCGACTGATGGCGGTCGAGGCCGACGGCCTGCGCCCCGGCGGCGAGACGGTGATCACCCGCCTCTCCGACGTGCTCGTCGTGCAGGCGCTACGCGCGTGGCTGGAGAACGACCCAGCCGCCCGGTCCGGCTGGCTCGGGGCCCTGCGAGACCCACTGATCGGCCGCGCGATCTCCCTCATCCACCGCGAACCCGGCCGGACCTGGACCGTCGCCTCGCTCGCCGAGAAGATCCCGATGTCGCGCTCAGCCTTCGCCGCACGCTTCACCGAACTGGTCGGCGAACCCGCGATGAGCTACGTGACCCGCTGGCGGATGCACCTGGCCGCGACGGCGCTACGCGACGAGGGTGCCACCGTGGCCGAACTCGCCAGCCGCTTCGGCTACCGCTCGGAGGCCGCGTTCGCCCGGGCGTTCAAGCGCGTGGTGGGCTCTCCACCCGGAGCCGCCCGACGGACACTCCCCGCCCCCGGCCAGCAGACGGGAAGTATCTCGACCGCCTACTCGTCGACGAGTGCGGCGACTGGTTGACGTCAGCAGTCGAACCGACGCCCCCTTGACCCCAGCAACCGATGCCGCCGGTTCTGCTCCGAACGGTGCGCCGCCCGCTCCCATGTACGCGCCCACCGCGCCCGGCAGCACGCGCCCTGGCCCTGATCACCGCCCTGACTGCGCCGGCCCGGCTCTGACACTTGGCCAGGCACCACCGACGCCGCACTCCGCCCAGGCCTACTGCGCTTCATATGCAACTGCATAGGATAGGCAACTATGGAGAGGCATGCCGGCACGCCGAGGCCGATCACCCGTTACGGCAACCCGGTGCTGCACCGCCGGGCCGCCCCGGTGACCGTGTTCGACGACGCGCTCGCCACGCTCGTCGACGACATGTTCGCCAGCATGTATGCCGCCCACGGCGTCGGACTGGCCGCCAACCAGATCGGCGTCGACGCCCGGATCTTCGTCGTCGACTGCCCCGACGCCACCGGCGCCCACACCGTCGCCCACGTGATCAACCCGGTACTGCACCTGCCCGAACACCGGGAACTCGTGACCGACGTCGAGGGATGCCTGTCCGTCCCGGGACAACAGGCCGACCTGGCCCGCTCCGCCACCGCCGCCGTCACCGGAGTCGACCTGCACGGCGAGCCGATCCGCCTCGAGGGCACCGGTACCCTCGCCCGCTGCTTCCAGCACGAGGTCGACCACCTCGACGGCCTCGCCTACGTCGACCGGCTCCCCGTCAAGCAACGCAAGCAGATCCTGGCCGCCAGCGCCGAACACCCCGGCGTCGGTGTCGGCGTCCCCGACGGCAACTGAGGATGCCGATCGTCCTCGGCATCGAGACGTCCTGCGACGAGACCGGCGTCGACATCACCGTCGCACCGCCGGCCGGGCCTCGTCATCGCCGTGCCGGTCGGCCTCGCCGCCGCAGGTTTCCTGGACCTTGCCGTGGTCGCGGTTCCGGAATGGCTGACGGCTGCACCGAACCAGAGACCCGCAAGGCGCGAGGGAGACGAGGAGACCTGCGTCTCCCTCGATTCAGATCTGGCCGACCACAGGCAGTTTGGCTCAGGCTGCGGCGCGATCGGTGAGGGGGCGGCGACGCAGTGCGGTGTCGGTCAGTGAACGCGGGGGCAGGGGAGCATTGGGGTTGTACAGGTTGGTTCCGGGCGGCACGATTCCGTCGATCCGGTCGAGGGTCGCATCGTCCAGGGTGAGCGCGGCGCCCTTGAGGAGATCCTCCAGCTGCGGCATGGTCCGCGGTCCGATGATCGCCGAGGTGACGGCCGGGTGGGCCACGGTGAAGGCAATGGCGAGCTGCGGAAGGGTCCAGCCGATGTCTTCCGCGAGTTCGACTAGTTGCTCGACGACGTCGAGCTTGGCGGCGTTCTCCGCGATCGTGGGATCGAACCGTTCCGGCCGGATCGTGGGACGGCCGGTTGACAGGTCGATGGGCTGGTCCTTGCGATACTTGCCGGTGAGGAACCCGAAAGCCAGTGGGCTCCAGACCAGCACACCCATCCCGTAGCGCCGGCAGACGGGCAGGACCGAGGCCTCGATCCCGCGGGCCAGGATCGAATACGGCGGCTGCTCGGTGTGGAAGCGTCCGAGGCCACGACGCTCGGAGGCGTGATGCGCCTCGACGATCTTCTCAGCGGGGAACGTCGAGCAGCCGAAAGCGCGAATCTTCCCCTGCTGCACGAGGTCGCTGAGCACCGAAAGCGTCTCCTCGATGTCGGTCGAGTCGTCGGGCCGGTGGATCTGGTACAGGTCGATCCAGTCGGTGTTCAGGCGCCTGAGGCTGTCCTCGACCGCCCTGAGGATCCAACGCCGCGAGTTGCCGCTGCGATTGCGGCCCTCGCCCATCTGAAAGTGCACCTTGGTGGCCAATACGACGTCATCCCGGCGCCCCTGGAGTGCCTTACCCACAATCTCCTCGGACTCCCCCTGTCCGTACATGTCGGCGGTGTCGACGAAGTTGATCCCCTGGCCGAGGGCGGCGTGGATGATGCGGACGCAATCGTCGTGGTCGGAGTTGCCGCCGCTCTGGAACATCATGGTCCCGAGGCAGTAAGCGCTGACTTCGATACCGGTTCCACCGAGGGTGCGATAGCGCATGGTGACACTTCCCCTGCTATTCAGCCGTGATTGCGGAACGACGGACGCGTCGATCGCACGGGGAACCCTAGGAGCTAGAGTCGGCTCTAGGTCAAGCCACTACCCTGAACGGCATGGCTGAGGTCACCACGCGTCTGAGCATCGGGCAGGTCGCCGAACGCACCGGCTTGAGCGTGCACGCGCTGCGCTTCTACGAGCACGAGGGCCTCTTCGTCAACCCTGTACGACGCGGACCTGGGGGGCGTCGTGTCTACAGTCAGGATGATGTGGACTGGCTCACCGTCTGCATCATCCTGCGCGCCTCCGGCATGCCCCTGCCCGCGCTACGCCGATACGCCGACCTCGTCAGGCGGGGAGCCGGCAATGAGGAAGAACGACTCACGCTCATGCGCGAGCACCAGGCCCACGTCACCGCCCAGATCGGCAGACTCGCCGAGTGCCTGGACCTGATCAGGTTCAAGGTCGGGGTGTATGAGGACCTCCTCGGCCCGGACAGCGCCGGCGACCACGAGTGTCACGCTCCGGTCCCTTCGGCACCAGAAGGCCATCGATCTTGACGGTTCTCGCGTCGCGATCACCGGCGCGGCCCGGGGCACGCCACGGCATCCCGCCCGGTCCACGCCGCCACGTTCCGCCCTGGTCCGCCCTGGTCCGCCCTGGTCCGCCCTGGTCCGCCCTGGTCCGCCCTGGTCCGCCCTGGTCCGCCGAGCCTGACGGGCCGAACACCGCCTATGACAAGGTGTGCCGACAAGCGGACGGAGCATCACGGGCGAGGAGCCGTTCATGCTCGTCTTCGACCTCCTCGACCTCACCCCCTACGGGCGACAGGAGTCCTGGGAGGATTCCCCCGAAGGGTGGCCGCAGGAGCCGACCTACTCCTGGATGCGGCTGCACGACCGTTACGGCGCCGAGGCTGACCCGTGTGCACACCACGCAGCGCCCCCGCACCCCACGGAAGGCGCCCTGCACCCCTGACGCGTCAGGTCTCCGGCCT
The DNA here is from genome assembly GCF_043198195.1 of Micromonospora sp. NPDC048868. Taxonomy (NCBI): domain Bacteria; kingdom Bacillati; phylum Actinomycetota; class Actinomycetes; order Micromonosporales; family Micromonosporaceae; genus Micromonospora; species Micromonospora sp. NPDC048868. Next base: position 3,972 of record NZ_JBICUN010000019.1, on the reverse strand, counting down.
CGACATCGGCCAGTGGTCCCAGCGCCCGACACAGGATGTCCAGCCGCGCGCCGAGATGGTCAGTTGCGGAGTGCTCGTTGCAGGACGGCGCGAAGGTGCTCCGGGTCGGCGGGCCCGTTGTCGAGGAGGATCGCGGTGCAGAGCCCGTCGGAGGCAGCCACCACTTCCGCGATGGCGACGGGATCGTCGGTGAGGGCGGCGCAGAGTTCGGCGACGTTCTCCCGCCACCGCCGCGCCACGGGCCGCAGGACGGGCCTGCGGGCTGCGAGGGTGGCGAGTTCCCGTTCGGCAAGCGCACGCTCGCGGCCCGCACCGGCGGTCTCGGCGATGAGTTCGGCCAGGCCGGCGAGCTTGTCGCCGGGGCTGTCGATGATCTGGCGGATGCGGGCGGTGTAGGCGTCGGCGACGCTGGTCAGGGCGGCGACGAGCAGGTCGTCGAGGGTGGTGAAGTAGTAGGTGCTCAAGGACGTCGTGATGCCGGCCTGCTTGGCGACGGTGCGGTGGTGGTCACCGTGGGGGTGCCGACGGAGATGTCGTTCCAGTCGACGTTCACGGTCGCCGCCACGGCGGGCAGCGCGAATGGCGCGCCGGAGACGGCCGCACCGAGCTTGACCACGCCGTGCACCGAGCCGGGGCCGGGCTCGGTCTCGGTGTCGGAGATCTTCCCCCCGCCGGAGTTGTCGAGGGCCACCTGCACCAGGCCGGCGAGGGAGCCCGCCGCGCCGAGTTCGCCGGTGTTCGCGCCGGCGGCCGAGTCGAAGGCGAGCTGGCCGTCGCCGTTCGGGTCGGTCATGGTGACCTTGAGGTGGGTACGCGCGGTGAGGGTGCTGCCGGCCGTCAGCGTGACCCCGAGGATGCCGACCGAGGCGGTGGCCTGGTCGAGGTCGGCACGCAGCCGCGCCGCCGCGTCGATGTCGATGCGCGGGGTGTCCCCGTCGCGCACCAGGTAGGTCTCCCCCGCAGCGGTGTGCCGGGCCCGCAGGTGCAGAGTGGCCCAGCCGGTGACGCCGACCGCCTTGTCCAGCGTCACACCGGCCAGGGTGAGGTCCTTGTCGGCCACCTCGCGCTTCGTGGTCAGCAGCACGTCCAGCAGGTGGTCGCCGCCGCTGGCGCTCACCGAGCTGGTCAGCCGGGTGCCGCCGCCGAGGTCGACGTCCCCCTTGGTCAGGCCGCTGGCCAGCGCGTCGGACGCCTTGTCCACGAGCGTGTCGGCGTCGACGAGCGCGCCGGGGCTGACGCCGAGCAGAGGCAGCGGCTGACCGAGCAGCCCCAGCTGGGACAGTCCGCCGTCGGCCCAGGTGGCCGTGCGCGACATCAGGTTCTTGAACGCGCTCTCCCACGCCTCGTCGGCCTGCGCGGGGGCCGCCGTCCACACCAGCCCCAGCGCGGCGGTCACCGCCGTCGCGACCATCATGGCGAGCAGCCGTCGTAGAGCCACCATGAGACACCTCGTTCGTCCGATGGCCGTCACCGACGGCGCTGGTCCGCGCCAGCACATCGATCGCGGAGATTACTCACAACGCCTGTGTCGGCATGGTGACTCTGCGTCAGACCGAACGGTCGACACGATCGGACCGGGTGGGCCGGGGGAACTGTGCAGTGGGCCGTACCGCGCCGGCCGTACCGTGCCCTCCCCGCCGTCCCGGGCGGACCGCCGGACCGACCGGGTGAGCCCGGACTGTGGCGGCTGTCGGCGGCGCTGGCCGCCACGTTTCCGGGCGGGCCCCCCGACTGCCGCGTGGCGCCCGTGGGGGCGTGACGGCGGACGGCAACGCCGCTAGCCTCGGCCTGTGGACCGGTGCGACGAGTGCGGCTTCGACTACGCCGGCGTCTCCGCCGACGAACTGCCGCCGTTCCTGCGCACGCTCGGCGGGCGATACTCAGCCGCCCTCGCCGAGGTGCGGCAGGTGCGCCGGCGACCGGCCGAGGGGGTGTGGTCGCCGCTGGAGTACGCCTGCCACGTCCGCGACGTGCTCGGCGTGCAGGCCGAGCGCCACGCGCTGGCGCTACGCGTCGAGGAGCCGGAGTTCGCCCCGATGGGACGCGACGAGCGCGCCGTGGCGGAGGCGTACAACGAGCAGGATCCCGCGACCGTGCTGGCGGCGCTGGGCGCGGCCGCCGACGACCTGGCCGCCCGGTTCGGCGTGCTCGGTCCTGCGGAACTCGCCCGCACCGGGGTCTACCCGTGGCCGCGACCGCAGGCCCGCACGCTGTTGTGGCTCGGCCGACACACCATCCATGAGGGCGAACACCACCTGCTCGACATCCGCCGCGCCGCGCGGTCGGAGGCATCCCGCTAGGTCACCGGGACTGCGTCGTCGACGCAGTGGTCCGGAGGTCGGCCTGGCGGGCGCCGTCGAACACCGAGCAGATGGTGGGACGACCTGCTCCCGCCAGCCTGGCCAGCTCGCGGTTGCCGACCCGACGTCAGGCGGCCAGGGGGACCGATGATCCGCTCGCCCGACTCCGGCACCACGCGACGTCCTCGGCCGCCACCCCAACAGGACGCCGTGCCTACAGGAAGCGGCCGGTCGGCAGAGGCCCGAGCACGCAGGACTGACGTTTATCAATGTAGGGTTTCATCGATATGACGGGTTGTTGGCGACCCGTCGGGGCAACGCCGCCTCCACCGTACGAAACCGACGATCTCCAGGGAGAGCAGATCATGAACGAGAATCGGGTGGGGCGGCTACGAACGCGATGGCGGCGGGCAGCCCGAGCCGCGGTCGCGGCAGCGGCCGCTGTCGGGATCACCGTGCTGGCCATCGGAGTCACGGCGGGGGCGGCCACGGCGGGCGCCAGTTCTGCCGACCGGGGCACGCCGAACGCCTCGGTCGCCGCCGGGCCGGTGTCCCGGGTCGCCGCGGGCAACCTGCACACCTGCGTGATCCGCACCGATGGCGCACTCTGGTGCTGGGGCAACAACTTCTACGGCCAGCTCGGCGACGGGACCTCCACGGACCGGACCGCTCCGGTCCGGATCGGCGACGCCACCACCTGGGCGCGTATCGACGCCAGCATCAGCACCACCTGTGCGGTACGCACGGAGGGAACGCTGTGGTGCTGGGGCAGCAACAACAACGGGCAGCTCGGCGACGGGACGACCACGAAACGGAGCAGCCCCGTACGGATCGGCGACGGCACCACCTGGGCCAGCGTCAGCACCGCCACCAACCACACCTGCGCCGTCCAGACCACCGGCACCCTGTGGTGCTGGGGCCAGAACCGCCACGGGCAGCTCGGCACCGGCGCGACCCCCTATCAGGCGACCGCCCCGGTGCAGGTCGGCACGGCGACCACCTGGGCGAGCGTCACGACGGGGTACGCGCACACCTGCGCCACCCGCACCGACGGGACCCTGTGGTGCTGGGGCAGCAGTTCGGACGGGCAGCTCGGTCTCGGCATCCGGGACTACCGGGCGACGCCGACGCAGGTGGGCACCGCGACCACGTGGACCGGCGTGACGGCCGGGTACGTGCACACCTGCGCGGTCCGCGCCGACGGGACGCTGTGGTGCTGGGGCGAGAACGGCTACGGCCAGGTGGGCGGCGGCGTCGGCTTCCAGACCACCCCACTCCAGGTCGGCACCGGCACCAGCTGGGCGAGGGTCGAGACGAGCATCGACTCGTCGTGCGCGACGCGCACCGACGGCAGCCTGTGGTGCTGGGGCAACAACGCCTCCGGGCAGCTCGGCGACGGCACCACCACCCACCGGTCGACCCCGACCCGGGTCGGTAGCGCCACCACCTGGACGGACAGCCTCGCCACGTCCTACCACGCCTGCACGATGCGCGCCGACGGCAGCCTGTGGTGCTGGGGCGACAACTCGTTCGGGCAGCTCGGCGACGGCACCACCACCCACCGGTCAACTCCGGCACAGGTGGCCCTGCCGGGCTGACCGCCGCTGGGGGACGAGCGGTGGGGGGGGGGGGCCCGCCCCCCCCCCGCCGCCGCCCCCCCCCCCCCGCGCGC
>NZ_JBICUN010000018.1:0-147852 GCF_043198195.1 Micromonospora sp. NPDC048868 | reverse complement strand
CGCCGCGGGTTCCCCGCTCCTAACTGGGGGGCGGGGGCCCCTTCCGGGGGGGGGGGGGGGTTCCCCCCCCCCCCCCCCCCGGCCCCGGGGGGGGGGGGGGGGGGGGGGGGGGGGGGGGGCGGGGCCGCCGCCGGACTTCAGAGGGTGCTGCCGGTCACCGTGGTGCCGGTCTTGGTGATGCGGTACGTGGTCCGCGCGCCGCTCCAGAAGTGGAACGTGAGGGTGACGACGCCGTCGTCGACCTCGGCGAAGAACTCGGGCTTGAGAAGGATCGTCGACGCGGCGTAGTCGGGCTGGAAGTGCTGCCAGAACTCCTTGTACGGGGTCCAGTCCGCCGGTCCGGCGGGACTGCCGTCGGCGTACTTCGCCTCCATGGTGGCCAGTTGGTCACCGCGGAACTGGGTCGGGACGGCGAACGACTGCGTCGTCCCCGTCGCGGCGGCCTGGGTCGGTGGGTCGGAGGTGACGACGTCGATCCGCCATGGCGCGCCCGCCGAGAAGCGTGCCTCGATGCTGGCGTTGACGCCGTACGCCCGGTTGCCGGCCAGCCGGGTGAGCGCGGCCGGGGTGAGCGTGAGCGTGTTGCCGGAGACGGTGTAGTCGGCACCGTTCGCCAGCGCCGTGCTTCCCTGCCACAGCCCCTGGAAGGTCAGGCCGTTGAGGTTCAACGTCAGCGACTTCGCCGGGATCGCGCCGCTGCGCGGCACGTACACCTGGTCCGAGGAGGCGGTGCCGGAGCGGGTCGACCAGCTTGCCCTGAACATCTCGTAGACACCCTGGTCACGCCATTGCAGCGTGGTGCGGTTCAGGAACTGTCCCGCGTCCCACAGCATCGTGGTGAGCTTCCGGACGCGGGCGTGGTAGCCGACAGCTTCCAGGAACTTGAGGAACTCGCCGCGCTCGATGACGCCCGGCCGGTTGTGGTCCCAGTTCAGCAGGGCCCACTCGCCGATGATGACGGGGATGCCGCGGGCTACGAAGGTGTCGTGGACGCGGTCGAAGGTGCCGATCAGGTCCTGCTCCACGGTGGCGTCGTAGCGGGTGCCGCCAGCGATGTTGACGCTGAACGGCCAGTAGCCGTAGAAGTGCACGGTGGCGGCCAGGTTGGGGTCGTCGAGCGCGTCGAACTCGGCGGTCAGCGCGTCGAGCCGCCCCTGGTCGGCGTTGGTGTGCAGGGTCGGCAGCACCAGCAGCCGGGTCGCGTTGCCGCCGCCGCTGTCGCGGACCAGGTCGACGAAGGCGGCGTTGAGCTCCGCGAGCACCTGGTAGTTCTGATCGTCGCCGGTGGTGCCGGCGAACTGCGGCTCGTTGATGCTCTCGAAGACGAGCTTCTGCGAGTCGTCGCGGAACTCGTCGGCGAGTTGGCTCCACAGCGCGGTGTACCGGGCCATGACTGTCGTGCGGTCGGACGGGTACGTGTTGATCCACTGCCACGAGTCATGGTGCAGGTTGACCATCACGTAGAGGTCCTCGGCGAGCGACCAGTCGACGATCTGCCGCACCCGGGCCAGCCAGGCCGCGTCGATGGTGTAGTCCGGGGCCGGGCCGTGGTGGTTGCTCCACGTGATCGGCAGCCGGATGCTCTTGTAGCCCTGGGAGCGTACGTGGCGCAGCAGCGCCTGGGTGGTGAGCGGGTTTCCCCAGGACGTCTCGCCGGGGATGGCGTCGAGGGTGTTGCCCAGGTTCCAGCCGGGCTCCATCGCGGCCACCGTGGCCATCGGGTCGGCCGGCCGGGGCGAGGTCGACGGTGAGACGGTCGGGCTCGTCGACGGGCCCGTCGTGCCGGTACAGGCGACCCCGTTGAGCGTGAACGCGGACGGTGCCGTGTTGCTGCCGGACCAGGAGCCGTTGAAGCCGAAGGACACCGTGGCGTTCGTACCGATCGCCGCGTTGTAGCTCGCATTGGTAGCGGTGACCTGGCTGCCGGAGGCGGTCACGGTCGCGTTCCAGGCCTGGTTCACCTGCTGCCCGGACGGAAACGCCCAGGCCAGGCGCCAGCCGTTGACCGGGTCGCCCAGGTTGGTGACCCGCACGTCGGCGGTGAAGCCGCCCGGCCACTGCGCCGTCGTCGCGTAGGCGACCGAGCAGCCAGCCGCGGCCTGGGCGGTGGTGGCCACGACCATGCCGGTGGTCAGCAGCGCGGCGACGCCCAGGGCGACGACCCCGGCGCGCAGGCGTGTTCTTCGCAGTCTCATGAGCCGGTCCCTGAGGTTGTGGCGGTGGGGACGGCCGCTGGTCGCCGTGGCGACGAGCAGGTGGATGAGGGCATGGGTTCTCCAGCGCTCGAAGGAGGAATGACCTGCGCGCCGGCCGGCCGTGCCGGCCGCGCGCAGGACGGATCTGGCGCGGAGGTGCCCTTCCTCCGCGTGCGCTGCGCTGCTCCCGCCTTCCGCCGCCGAGACAGCGAAAGTTTCGCGCTGGACGGTACGCTTTTTCCTCGACGGGCGTCAATGTCGGACGGGCGATCGCCCACGGCGTTGACTTCACCGGCCCGCTTTCCTAGCCTTTCCGGGCAACTATCGCTGTCGATAGAGAAAATTTCTCTCAGCCCGTGGGGAGCCGCATGAGCATCGCGCAGCAGGAGACGGCCGCCCCCGAGCCTGGGGCCGGTCCGCCGCACTGGGCCGGCGGCGTGTTCCACAACCCGGTGATCCCCGGCATGCACCCGGACCCGAGCATCTGCCGCGTCGGCGAGGACTACTTCCTCGCCTGCTCCAGCTTCGAGTACTTCCCGGGCGTGCCGATCTTCCGCAGCCGCGACCTCGTGCACTGGGAGCAGATCGGCAACGCGCTGGACCGGCCGAGCCAGCTCTCCCTGCCACCGCAGATGCCCTCGTCCGGCGGCGTCTACGCGCCCACGCTGCGCCACCACGACGGCCGGTTCTGGCTCATCGTCACCAACGTCGCGCCCGACGCCGGCACCATGGTCTTCACCGCCACGGACGCCGCCGGGCCGTGGTCGGAGCCGGTACGACTGCCCGACGTCGCCGGCATCGACCCGGACCTGGCCTGGGACGAGAACGGCGACTGCTGGTGCACGACGGCCGGCATCCACCAGGTGCGCGTCGACCCGCACACCGGCAGGACGCTCGGCCCGCCGCGCCGGACGTGGTCCGGCGCACCCGGCGCGCAGGCCCCGGAGGCCCCGCACCTGTACCGGATCGGCGACCTCTGGTACCTGCTCATCGCCGAGGGCGGCACCGAGCGGGGGCACGCCGTGTCCATCGCCCGTGGTCCCGCGCCCGACGGGCCGTTCGAGCCCTGCCCGGCCAACCCGATCCTCACCCACCGCGGCACGCACCGGCCGATCCAGAACACCGGCCACGCCGACCTCGTCCAGGCGCCCGACGGCTCCTGGTGGATGGCGCTGCTGGGCGTACGGCCGGGCGGTGGCACCCCGGGATGGCACGTCCTGGGCCGGGAGACGTACCTCGCACCGGTCACCTGGGTCGACGGGTGGCCGGTGATCGGCGACGTCAGCCCGGTCATGCCCGCGCCACCGTGGCCGCCCCGGCCGGTGCCCGCGCCGCCCGTCCGCGACGACTTCGTCGACGCCCGGCTGGGTCCGCGCTGGGTGTCGGTGCGGTCCCGACCCGCCGGGTGCTGGTCGACGGCGGCCCGCCCGGGCTGGCTCACCCTCCACGCCCGCGGAGCGTCGCTCGACGAACCGGACGTGACCTTCGTCGGCCGTCGCCAGCAGCACCTGTCCTGCCGGGTCCGGACGCTTGTCGACCCGGCCGAGGGCGTGGGTGGGCTCGCCGTACGCCTGGACGAGCGGCACCACTACGACATCGAGGTCGGCGACGGCCGGGTGCGGGTCGTGGCCCGGCTGGGGTCGGTGCACCCGACCGTCGCCACCCGCCCGGTGGCACCGGGCCCGGTCCAGCTTCGCGTCGACGTGGTCGCCTCCCCGCCCGGCAGTTGGCACCCGTGCGAGGAGCCCGACGTGCTGCGGCTCGGCATCCAGCACCCCGACGGCACCTTCGACCAGCTCGCCGAACTCGACGGCCGATACCTGTCCACCGAGGTGGCCGGCGGATTCACCGGCCGGGTGATCGGCGTGTACGCCGCCTCCGGCACCGTCCACGTCGACTGGTTCGACTACGAACCGCTCGACGTGGCCGGCACTATCCTGGCGCCGTGACCCGGACCGGCCGGCGAGGAGAGGGGGCTGGGATGTCGCACGCCGAGTCAGGGGAGGTAATCGCCGGCCAGGACCACCAGCCGGACGATCCGTCCCGGCCCGTGACGATCTCCTACATCGCCCGGAGCGCAGGCGTGTCCGTCCCCACGGTGTCCAAGGTCATCAACGGCCGGTCCGGCGTGTCCGCCGACACCCGGGCGCGGGTCGAGGCCCTGATCAGCCGGTACGGATACCGCCGGTCGTCGCCGGTCACCCGCAGCAACATGATGGAGCTCGTCTTCGACGAGTTGCAGCACATGTGGGGCATCGAGATCATTCGAGGGGTCGAGCGGGTCGCGCGTGAACAGCGCGTCGGCGTCGTGCTGACCGAGTTCGGGCCGGAACGCAGCGCCATCCACTATTGGATCGACGACACCCTCGCCCGCCGCCCCGACTGCGTCATCACGGTGGCGCAGTTGACCGACGAGCAGCGCGACCAGCTACGTACCAGGGGCATCCCCTTCGTCGTGCTCGACCCCACGAGCGAACTGCCCGACGACGTCCCCTTCGTCGGCGCCACCAACTGGTCCGGTGGCCGATCAGCCACCCGCCACCTCATCCGGCTCGGCCACCGCCGCATCGCCGTCATCGCCGGGCCGGAGCACGTCCTGTGCAGCCGCGCCCGGCTCGACGGCCACCGCGCCGCCATGGACGCCGCCGGCCTCACCGTCGATCCGGGACTGATCAGCAACACTCCGCTGACCACCGAGGCCGGCCACGAGGCCGCCCTGGCGCTGCTGAGCCGCGAACCACGGCCGACGGCCGTCGTCGCCGGCAACGACCTGCAGGCGGTCGGCGTCTACCGCGGCGCCCGCGACCTCGGCCTGCGCATCCCGGCGGACCTCAGCGTCGTCGGCTTCGACGACCTGCCCATCGCCGCCCTGATCGACCCGCCGCTGACCACCGTGCGTCAGCCGATCGTCGAGATGGCGGTGGCGGCCACCGAACTCGCGCTCGCCCTGGGCCGGGGAGAGCGGACGACCCAGATCGGCATGGAGCTGGCCACGACACTCACCGTCCGCGGCAGCACCGCCCCGCCCGGAGGCCGGTAGGGCGGGCGCGACAGTCGCGGGTTCCGGCACCCGCCGGGACCACGCGTCCCGGCCGTCGGTCACGGCAGGCTTCCGGCCCGGCTGTCTGGGCCGCAGCAGGTCGTCGACGCTGCCGCGCAGCGCCCTGCGGTTCGCGTGCCCGGTGTTGAGCAGCAGGCTGGCGACGTGCTACTCGACCGTACGCGGCGAGAGGTGCGACAGCGAGGCCAGGTCCTGCTTGTCGTGGCCTTCCCGGGCAACACGAGCACCTCGTGCTCATGGCCGGGTATCCCGCCGGCCATGAAGATCAACGTCAGCAGCTCTCCGTGCACACGGAGGGCTCTTCGTTCCCGGCAGGATGCCAAGTCAGGAGGTGTGCGACCTCAGGGGTCACTTCAGGAAGGGTCCGGCAAGGCGTTGATCTGCCGAGCCGATGCCCGTGGTCGTGTCCCCCATCGTCGCCTGATGCACAGCCGCGGGTCGTGCATGAGCGACGATGGCCGAGCCGCGAACCGGCCATGGTGCAGTCAGCGATGATGTTCCGCCCATACAGGGTCGGCCAGGGCTGCTGCGCGGTTCCATGCGGGTACGCCGCCGGGGAGCATCCAGGCCCGGGTAGGCTTCGCGCCGAAATTCGGCGTCACGAGATCGCCGGCGAGCCGCCGTTGCTCGGTGACCAGAGCGCGCGCGGCTCCCGGCGTGCCCTTCGCGATTTCGCGTTCGATGTGGGAGACGGTCTCGACATGATGGCGCACCGACCACGCGTTCCGCCGGTCCACTTCGTCGGCGTCAACGACCGCCATCAGCGTCATCAGTGGTGGTTCGACCACCTCGGCCAGGCACGCGGCAAGCCGGTCATGCCCGTCGACATGCCGATCGAGCTCGACCTGCTCGAGCAACGATCGTTCAAGCACGGCGTCACGATGCACCACTACGCCATCCGGGAGGCGAACTCGTGCTGGGGCAGGTCGCGGACGGCGTACTGGTTCACGAGAGCGAATTCCTCCAGAGCAACACCATCGTCGTGCAAGGCCGCGCCGGCGTGCTGCTCATCGACCCGGGGTTGCAGAGGACGACAGCCTGCCTCGCCATCCTCGACGACCTCGTCGCCACCCGGCGGGTGCTGGAGTCCGACATGGCGAACGTCGCCGCCCGCCTCGCCGACGCAGAGACCATTGACCGGCTACGCGCGCTGGTGGACCGCATGGACGAGCTCGTCGACGACCACGTCACCTACCACGAGCACGATCGGGCTTTCCACGACACGGTCATGCAGGCGTCCGGGAACCGCATCGCTCGCGGTGTCGTACAGGCGCTGGAGAGCCAGGTCATCAACACCGCCCGCTACATGGGCCGGACCGAACGCTCGCTGTGCGTGGCGTCCAACCGCGGCCACCGGCGCATCTACGAGCGCATCGCCGCGCACGACCCGGACGGCGCGGCCGAGGCCATGTTCACCCCCACATCGCCGTGACCTGGCTGGTCCGCCGCAGCGGTTCGGGCAAGCCGGCCCGCCTGCAACGCTGACCCGGCCAGGAGGCCGGCGCGCAGGATCCTCGCCATCCCGGCCCGACGTCAGGCGGCGCCGGCCCCCGCGTCGCAGGGGCCGGCGCCGCCTGACCCGTCTGCGTCACGAGAACTGCGCGAAGAACCTCCAGATCTCGCCCTTGGTCCAGGTGGTGACGCCACTCTCGGCGTACGTCCCGTCGACCGGTCCCGGCATGTGACCGTTGTCGAACGCGGCCCACTGGACCGGGTAGCCGGCCCTGCAGCCGGAGTAGGTGGTCGTGATGTGCGTACGGCTGCCCGGCCCCGGCTCGGGCGGGTTCTGGGCGGTGCAACCGTTGTTCCGGACGAACGTGTCGCGCAACGACCGCCCCTGCGAGATGTTCAGGACGTTGTCCGAGATGCCGTGCAGCCCGAAGTACGCGATGGGCTGCGTACCGCCGCTGCACCCGCTGATCTGTGCGCCGGAGATGACCGCGACCGCCCGGAAGACGGTGGCCCGCGCGCAGGCGAGCGCATAGCTCATGCCGCCGCCCCAACTGAAGCCGAGGGCGAACCGCTGCCTCGGGTTGACGCAGAGGTCACTCTCGATCCGTCTGATCATGTCGTCGACGAAGGTGACGTCCTCACCGCCGGCGTTGCCCCAGCCGTTGCCAATTCCCTGGGGCGCGACCAGGATCGCACTGTTGTTCGACTGCTCCTGCTGCCCGTAGTAGGACCAGGCCGTCCCGCTGGTGCCGCCCGAGGATATCTCCTGCATGGTGCCGCCGCGCCAGTGGAACGCGAAGATCAGCCGGTATGGGTTGTTGCTGTTGTAGTTGGTGGGCACCCGCAGGATGAAGGAGCGGCTCCTGCCGTTGCTCTGAATCGTGTGCGTGCCGCTGGACAGCGTCGGTGCCCTACCGCACCCGGTGCCTCCCGGCGGCGGGTTGCCGCTGTCCACGCGGACAAGCTGCCACTGCTGGTTGGCGCCGTTCCAGTCGGAGTACTGCACGATGTTGCCACCGTCGGCGGTGGAGGCACCCTGCACCTCCACGGCCTTGCCGCTGTGCCGGCTGATCAGCCGGACATGACCGCCGTCCGAGTCCGCGAGCCGGAACTGCTGGTTCGTCGCGTTGGTGTCGGACCACTGCACGATCGCTCCGCCGTCGGCGGTCGACCAGTTGTGCACATCGAGGACCTTGCCGGAGTGCCGGGACTTCAGCCTGTAGTAGCCGCCACCTGAGTCCAGGAACTGCCACTGCTGGTTCGCCCCGTCGTTCCGCGTCCACTGGCTGATCCGCGCACCATCGTTGGTGGCCGAGGCGTACAGGTCCAGCGCCTTGCCGCTGTTCCTGTTCAGCAAGACGTACCAGGCGCTGGTGTCCACGGTCGCCGCGGCCGCAGGGGCCGCGTTCACGGCGACCAACGTGCCGGCCGCGATGACCGCCGCAGCCGCTGCGGCCAGCCCTGACCGCCAGCGATGTCTCCGTGGAAGGGCGGGACGAGCCGCACCGATGGCACTCATGGTCCACTCCTCTGGTCGGGGTCACCCGCGAGCCGAACGCACGCGGATGGCCTGGTGTGCGTGCCGACGTCCGGCGTCAGCACGGTGTTCGTCGTACGAGCGCGATGCGGCCACCGGCGCACGTCCCTGGCCGGCTGCCCGACTGCGGTGGCGCGAACGGATGCCGTCCGCGCCACCGAACGGAAGACCAGCTACCCGATGCGGATCAGTTGCCACTGCTGGTTGTTGCCGCCCCAGTCGGTGTATTGGACGATGTTGGCCCCGTCGGCGGTGGACGCATTCTGTACCTCCACGGCCTTGCCGCTGTTGCGGTTGATCACACGCACGTAACCCCCGGTCGATTCGGCGAGCCGGAACTGCTGGTTGGTGCCGTTGCCGTCGCTCCACTGCACGATCGCCGCGGCGTCGGAGGTGGAGAAGTTGTAGACGTCCAGCACCTTGCCGGAATGCCGGGACTTCAACCGGTAGTAGCCGCCACCCGAGTCCACGAACTGCCACTGCTGCTGGTTGCCGTTGTTCCGCGCCCACTGCGTGATCCGCGCACCGTCGTTGGTGGCGAGGTTGTACACGTCCAACGCCTTGCCGCTGTTCCGATTCACCAGCACGTACCAGGCACTTGTGTCCACCGGGGAGCCCGGCGGCGGCGTAGTGGGTGGGCTGCCACCCTCGTTCAGGGCGTTGAGGACTGAGGTGTACGCCGGCTTCTTGTTGCCCGACCGATCGAACAGCAGGGCGTCGTCGGTGCCGCGCCAGGAGTCGCTGTCCCGCACACCCCACACGGTGATGCCGTTGCAGCGCGAGACAGCCAGACAGGCGCGCGTGACCGTCGCGTAGATGTTGGCCTGGTTGGAGCCTTTCATGACGTCGAGCTCGGTGATCTGCACGTCGACCCCGAGGTCGGCGAAGCGCTGCAGATTGGCCTGGTAGTCACCCGGGAGCGAGGTGCCCAGGTGGGACTGGAAACCGACGCAGTCGATCGGCACGCCCCGGGACTTGAAGTCCCGCACCATGTTGTAGATACCGGTCGACTTCGCATTGACGCCGTCAGTGTTGTAGTCGTTGTAGCACAACTTCGCGCCGGGATCGGCCGCCCTGGCGGCGCGGAACGCCGCCTCGATCCAGTCGTTGCCCGTGCGCTGCAGGTTGGAGTCACGCCGACCGCCGCTGCCACCGTCGGCGAACGCCTCGTTCACCACGTCCCAGGAGTGGATCTGGCCTCGGAAATGGGTGGCGACCTGGGTGACGTGGTTGATCGCGGCGTTGCGCAACGCGCTACCGGAGAGGCTCTGTGCCCAACCCGGCTGCTGCGCGTGCCAGAGCAGGGCGTGACCCCGCACGCTCATGCCGTTGGCCCGAGCGTGACTGACGAGACGATCACCGCCCGTGTAGCTGAACCGACCCTGTTGCGGCTCGGTGGCGTCCCACTTCATCTCGTTCTCGGCGACAACGCTGTTGAACTCGCGGTTGAGAATGCCAACGTACTGGCTGTCGGAGAGCTTGCCCGTCGCGACGGCCGCGCCAAAGTAGCGCCCCTTCTCGGCGGCGGACGCCTTCAGGGTCGTCCCGGCACTGGCCGTCGGGGCCAGCGCCACCGTCATACCCGCGGTCAACGCGACGGCGAGGGCCATCGTCGACAGCAGGGTTCTCTTGGATCTCATGGCATTCCTTCCCAGTGAATCCGGTGGTGGTGATGTGCCAGTTCGCTCGGGCAAGCCGGTCCGGGACGGCGGACGCGGCTCGCGGACGGTCAGACGGGTGGGTGGCGACGCCGCCCAGGTGCGCTCCGCCGGTCGTCGTCGGCCGGTCCGCGCTGGCACGGGCAGTCCGACCGGCTGTCGCACACAGCTGCTGATGGTCCTGAAGCGACGTCCGCGCACCCCTGGGGATGCCCTGGACGCGAGGTTCGGCCAGCGAGCTCGCCCGGTGAGCCACAGGTGCCGTCATCCTCGACATCGAGAGTGAGCGATAACATCCCGTTCGTCAATACGTGCCGGTGCCGCAATGCCCACACCTCCGGGGCACAGTCGGAGCGCGCCGGACGCGGCGCGCATCGCCGGAGGCACACGTCCGCGAGACCGGGTTCAGCGAGCGAGAAGCCGGCGTCGGCCCCGCCGGACCGGGACATCCCGACTGGGTGCCCGGGCCGGCGACCTCGGCCGGGAAAATCGATGTCAAGCCATGTTAGCGATATCATGACCCGATCGGACGGCGAGTTCCGCGCTGCGCCCTGACGCGCTGCGGGCGTGCGTCAGGTTGCGCACGCGGGGGTGATCCCGCACGGGGAAGATCGAGCAGCGTACGGAGACGCTGCTCCCCGCGCACGCGGGGGTGATCCTCGGAGCTTGGCCAGGATCTTCCAGCCCTTGAGGGTGGCGACGGCGCGCTCGCCAACGGCGCGGATCTTGGCGTGGTGCCGGTTGACCGTCTTCTGCCGGCGGGACAGCCGCGGCCGGTGACGGCGGCGCTTGAACGGCGTGCGGATGCTGCCGCCAGCGCCTTGGTACGCCTTGTCGGCGAAGGTCATCACGTTGGTGCTGCTCAGAGCGTCGATCAAGCCGTGGGTGCGGACGGCGGTCAGGTCGTGCACAGCGCCCGGGCAAGGCGGGCGAGGCCCAGATGAGGCGTCCCTTGCAGTCCGCGATGACCTGCACGTTGACTCCGTGGCGCTTGTGCTTCCCGGAGTAGTACGGCCTCTGGTCCGCGCGATCCGGTCGATCGGGATCAGGGTGCCATCCAGGCTCGCGTACGCGAGCCGGGCGATGCGCCGCATGGCCACGTTCAGGTCCTCGGCGTGCGCGGCGAGCAGGTCGATGGCTTCCCGGACGTACCGTCAGGCTGTGGTGACGCGAACCGCGAATCCGCAGGCCAGACGGGCGATGGTGTCCCCGTTACGCAGATGGGCCAGGGCGAGCAGGGCCTGCCGGCCGGCGTCAAGGCGTCGCCACCGGCCACGGCGGCGCGTGCGTTCGGCACGGATGAGGTCGGCCAGGTGGTTCAGGGTGCGGCTGGACAGCGCGACCGCAGATGGGTAAGACAGCACAGCGAGGCTCCCGGTTGGGGCATCGGATCTTGGTCGACTGCTGCCTTACCGGGGGCCTCGTCCTATGTCGACACATGCCTCCCGCCGCCCATCGTGACCAGGCCCATCACGATGAAAAGCCCTCACTCATGACGCGGGAGTATGGCAGCGGTCTCCGATTTCGCCGCCCATCATTCGCCGTCGTGCCCGTTCCTGACCGCCCGTCTAGCGCTCGGAGCCCTGGAAGATGAGCTGATCGCGGCAGAAGCGGATGCCTCGGCATCTGGTGGTGATGCCGGTGACGGATCACAATGAGCCGGTCGGCGAGGAAAATCGGGCAGGGAGCAAGCGGTGGATCAATTTGCAGTCGTGGTCAGCGCCGGCTCGTTCAGTTCAGATGACGGTGGTGCGATCCGGTTCCCACACCGGTGGACCCCTGGGGGCGTCACGGTCGAGGCGGACTTCACCGGGGCCCACCTGTTGCACCTCGCTGCGGCTGGATGCGTCCTGAACGACATATACCGGGAGGCAGGCGAACTTGGCATCCGCATCGACGGGGTACGTGTATCGGCTGAGGGTGGTTTCGACACGCAGACGTGGATATCGAGCGGCATCACCTATCAGGTCGAGCTGAGCTCACCCGCGTCCGTCGAGGAACTTGCCGTGCTGCTGGATCGTGTCGACGATGTCGCCGAGATCCCGCGGGCGATTCGAGCCGGGACCACGGTACGGAGAAGCTGACTTGCCCCTTTGTCCGCGAAGCTCACACCGATCGCCCCACCCGGTGAGCAAGCCGATGGCGCTGGCTTCACCATCCGCGAAGCGTCGACACACCCGATCAGCGGCATGAGCGAGCACCTGATCGAGCGCGCGTTCACACGGTCCCTCGGTGCGAGCCTGGCGTGCCTGAGAAGTTGTTCGACCACCCAGGCCTGTCGGTGCCCGGGAAGGCAACGCCTGGGCGTGACCGAGCCAGGTGCACGCACTGTTCTCGGCGCATCCGGACGCCGGGCGCCCGGCGCCGACGGCACCTGGGTGACGAGCGCTTCGCGGAAGAAGCGTGCACGCGGCCTTGCTTGATGGGCAGCCTCACGGCGGCGGTGTCAGCAACCTCGGTGATTTCGAAGCCGTCCGGCGCTGGGGTGCTCGGCAAGGCGACTGCCCGGTGTCGACTGCTGCGGCTCGCAGGGCGCCATCATCGCGGCAGAAGAGGTGACATGCATCGGCCAGCTGCGGTCCGTGGGTTGAGCCGAGATGCAGATTCATCCGGCGATCTGCTTGCCTGGTGCGACTGCTACGCGCTGAATGTCGGCCGGGAGCGGATCCACGCCCGCCCCTGCCCCGACTTCCCTCTGGTCGAGCTCGACCGAATGGTGTCCGGGCGGTCACGCCGAACACCGTCACGAGATGCAGTGGCCTGGCCGTCGCAGGCTCCGAGTTCGCATTTTTCGACCAGCGCCGGGCGGGCGGAGGGTTCCTCTGGGAGATCCGTCGAGCCCGCCGTGAGGGGGAGGTCGTCCTTGAGAAGGGACGCGAGCAGTTGGTGCTGCCGGACGACCGACAACCGTCAGGCTGGGGACGTGGAAAGGTCGGCCGCGACGAAATGCTGTGGCTGCAGGTCGACGGGGACCCCCGGCATTGGTACCGGCATGAAATCGATGCCTAGGCTAGGGGAGGCTCCACAGCAGCAACCGGAAGGGGTCCTCCTCACAACAGGTGAGCCAGGTGCCGTCACCGAGCGCCATCGGGTCCTCCGATACGGGCATCGGGTACTCCACCTGACCCAGCACATCCCCCCGCGTCGTGTCGATCAGCCAGTGTCGCGGAGGCCCGTATCCCTCGATGGTGCTCGCGATGACCGTGCGCTCGTCGACGAAGCCGCACTGGTAGCCCCAGAACGGCTCCTCCTCGACATCCGACGGTGTTTGAGGATGCGGGAGAATCTGGTGGTCGGCGACCTCGTGGGTCACTGCGCCGTCGGGAAGACGGTGGATTGCCGGCCGCCTCCCCCAGTGGTCGATCGTGAGCAACCGCGTCCCACACGGGCTGACATCGACGAGACAGCGGTCGTCGTCACCGATGCGGGTGACGGTGAGTTGGCTGCCGTCCCACCGGCCCCACCGCAGCGGCGAACCGTCCTGCCCCTCACCGACGCTCAGGCCCATCTGCCCGGGGTCGGGGTGAGGTGAGGAACGTGGTGGGAGCCGGCGGTCGCGGTGTCCGTCGGGGATCGTCCCAGGACGCGACCGTCGACGGCGTCGAGCACGAGCCACTCCTCGTCCAACTCCAACTCGCCGTCGTCGGGCAGTGGGGTGCGTACGTGCGCCCACACCGTCGAGCCGTCCGCGCTGATCCCGCACGAGCCATGGTCGGGATGGCGGTGCCCGTCGATTCCCGCGTACTCCTTGTAGGAGTCGTGCCATGACAGGCAGGGCGAACCCCAGCAGGCATGCCGCACCCTCCAGCGCAGCGCGCCGGCCGCGTCGACCGCGTGCAACGCGTGCTGACCGCTGAAGACCGCCAAATCGAGGGCGGGGCTCACCGCATCGACCCCGCCCGCCCCGCGCGGCCACGGCGCCGGAAACCGGGCGGCGGGAGCGTCGTCACCGGCGACGAGCCGGTCAATGTCGTACGCCAACAGCTCGTCGTCCCGACGGATCACCACGAGCCGGCGATGCGGCCACCGCTGGACGGCCGGCGTGTCCACGGTGCGAGGGGCACCGGGTACGCGAGGGGAATTCGCCGGCACGTGGAAGGACGCCACAAGGCGGGGGACCACGAGCACCTGATCATCCTGCCAGGATTCGCCGAATGCCAGGAGGGCCGTTGCGCGGCGTCGCCCGGGAGGATCTCGCATCACCTGCTCACGGCTTCCGCGCGCAGGGGCACGTCCGTGCGGGCTGCTCCGGATGTGCTCCGCAGCGCGGGCAACGGGTCAGTTCCACGGTCCGCTCGACGGCCTGTTCGATGCAGTCCCACAGGTCTTCCGACTCGGTCGCGTTGCTGCCGGGGCGGCGGAACCGGGTAGTGCCCTGCCGGGTCGCCATCACGTGCGTCCGGGCCTTGCCAGTTCGTGCGGTCCGGGCACCACCGGGTCTCACCTTAGAATCTTGTGCAGCCAGGCGAGTTGTTCGCGCTGGTGCTCGGCCTCGCCACCCTCGTGATCGTTGAACTCGTACACGCGCAGTTCCTTCTCGCCGCCGTAGCGGTGGTAGGCGGCGAAACAGGTCGAGGGTGGGCAGGTCTGGTCCATCATCGCGATGGAGAAGAGCGCGGGCGCGGTCGCGCGGCGGGCGAGCACGGCGGCGTCGAAGTAGGACAAGGTGCGGAACACCTGGCTGCTCCGGTCTCGGTGCAGCTTGAGGTATTCGGCGATCTCTCCGTAGGGGCCACGGAGGGCGACCTGCACGCCACGACGGAAGTCGCACAGGAAGGGCACGTCGGGCATGACAGCCGCCACGTCCGGGACCAGGGCCGCCACCGCCAGCGCAAGGCCACCGCCCTGGCTGATGCCGGTCACCGCGACCCGCCCGGGATCCACGGCGGGCAACTCCCGGGCGGCGCGGACGAACCGGCACGCGTCGGTCACCAGCCGGCGGTAGTAGAAGCTGTCCGGGTCGGTGACGCCACGGGTGAGAAAGCCGGGAATCGTGCCCGTCGGATGAGCGTGCGGGTCGGGGGTCGCTCCGGACGCCGCGCTCCAGCCCTGACCTCGGGTGTCCATGACCAGGTGAGCGAAGCCCGCCGCGGCCCAGAACAGCTTCTCGTGCGGCAGCCCACGGCCACGGCCGTAGCCGAGGTACTCGATCACACATGGCAGCGGGCCGGTGACGTGCGCGGGCAGGTGCAACCAACCGTGCACGGGCTCGCCGGCGAACCCACGGGCGGTGACGGAGAAGGTACGGATCTGGGTGAGACCGGTGTCGACCGGCTCGTACGCCGCTGGTCCGGGCTCGTCCCCGCCCAGCGTCCGTGCCCAGAAGGCGTCCAGGTCCGCAGGGGCAGCCAGGTCGGGCCGGTACGCCCAGCAGTCGGCGAGGCTCAAATCGCTCAGTGCCACAGTGACGACCTCCGTGCGGTTATCTGGCGTCGGCGACGGCCGAGGCGAACCAGCTGGTGATGGTGCTGGGGTGGGTGATGGCGGTGCCCACCACCACCGCCCACGCGCCGGCCCGCAGCGCCTGCGCCGCCTGATCCGGGGTGTGGATCCGGCCCTCCGCGACCACCGGCACGTCGATCTCGGCGGCGAGCCGGGCGACCAGGTCCAGGTCCGGCCCGGCCTGCTTGCGGGTGTACGACGTGTAGCCGGCCAGGGTGGTGCCGACCAGGTCGGCGTTCGCCGCGGCGGCGGCGACCCCTTCGTCGAAGGTGGAGCAGTCGGCCATCACCAGGGCTCCGGTCTGCTCCTGGATGGCGGCGACGGTCTCGCGGAGGGTGCGGCCGTCGGGCCGTGGTCGGGAGGTGCCGTCCAGCGCGACGATGTGCGCCCCGGCCCGGGCCACCGCCAGCGCGTGGTCGAGCGTGGGAGTGATGAAGACGTCTCCGTCGCCGTCCTTCCACAGCCCGATCAGCGGGAGGCCGACCGCCTCCCGGATGGCCGCGATGTCCGCCAGCCCTTGGGCGCGGATGCCGGCAGCCCCGCCGTCGGCGGCGGCGAGAGCGACCCGACGCATCGTGTCCGGGTCGCGCATCGGCTCACCTGGGTAGGCCTGGCAGGAGACGACCAGGCGGTGGCGGAGCTGCCCGATCAACGCGTTCATTCGGTGGCCTCCCAGGCGAGCGAGGCGGCGCCGACAAGTGGGGCGTCCGCACCGAGGGTCGAGGCCAGCACAGGTACGTCGCACAGACTGGGCAACGTCTCCCGCCGTACGGCGCTGCGAAGTGCCCGCCACCAGGGTTCGCCGAGACCGGTGACCCCGCCGCCGACCACGACGGCGTGCGGATCGAGCATGTTGACCAGGCCGCCGACGGCCGAGCCGACCGCGGTGCCGCCCAGCAGGACGACCTCCCTGGCCGTCTCGTCGCCGGCTTCGACGCGCGCGGCCACGGACCGCAGGTCGTCGACCGGCTTGCCGGTGCGCCGCGCGTACTCCTTGGCGAGGCCGGGTCCGGCGGCGATCGCTTCGAGGTGTCCCCGTCGGCCGCAGGGACAGCGCAACGACCCGGCGTACGGGGATGCCTGGTGCCCGGCGTGACCGGCCGCGCTGTGTGCGCCGGCGAGCACGCTGCCACCGGCGACGAACGAGGCGCCGATGCCGGTGCCGACGGCGAGAAAGAGCACTGTCTCGTACCCGGTGGCGGTGCCGTGCCGAACCTCCCCGAGTGCGTGCGCGTGCACGTCGTTGATGACGGTCACGGGGATGTCGAGCAGCTGTCGTAGTCTCCCGCGCAGGTCCGTGCCGGCCCAGCCGGTGAGCACGTCGGTGGCCGACAGCACCCGGCCCGTTCGGCTGTCCATGACTCCGGCGCTACCGACGCCGAGGGCACGGACCCGCGTGCCCGCCGCCCTCGCCGTCAACAGGTGGACGAGATCGGCCGCGGTGTCGAGGACGGCGGTCGCGCCGGCCCGGCCGGGGGTGGTGGCGGTGACCCGGTCGACGACCATCCCCTGCCTCGTCACGAGGGCCGCCGCGGTCTTGGTGCCCCCGATGTCGAGCGCCGCGACCACCTCGTCGGCAGCGGCTCGGGGCGTGCTTGCCTCGGACATGTTCAGAGGAGCCCTGCCAGTTCCAGCTGCGTACGCACGCGGGTGGCCTCATCGGCGTCGAGCGGCCGCAGGGGCAGTGACACGGCGTTGCTGTCGATGACGCCGAGCAGAGCGAGGGCGGTCTTGAACGCGCCCACACCTCTGGTCGCTCCGGCCGCCGTCGCCGGATCGGCGGCATCCACGATGCGGAACAGGCGGGTCAGGCGGTCCTGCTCGCGTCGGGCGGTGTCCCAGTCACCGCCGACGCAGGCCTGGTGCAGTCGCACGTAGCCCGCCGGGTCCACGTTGCCCAAGCCGGGAACGGAGCCGGAGGCGCCGGCGAGCATCATCGCGTCGACCACCACCTCGTGCCCGGTCAACAGGCTGAAGCCGGCGTCCGGTGCGCGCTCCGCGATCGCCAGCACCAACTGGCGGAAGGCGACGTCGTCGCCGCTGGAGTCCTTGACGCCGGCGAGGAGCCCCTCCGCCGCCAGCCGACTCAGCAGGTCCGGGGAGAGCTTGCTGTGCACGCAGACGGGAATGTCGTAAGCCAGCAGCGGAAGCTCGACCGACGAGGCGAGGGACCGGAAGTGCCGCTCGATCTCGTGCGGGCCGACGATGGCGTAGAAGGGGGCCGTCGCCACCAGACCGTCGGCCCCCAGGCGGGCCGACGCTCCGGCTCGGTCGAGGACCCGGCGGGTGGTCGGCTCGATACAACCGGCGATGACGGGTACGGCACCTCCGACGGTCTTGACGACGGTCTCCAGAGCCTGGTCCCGCTGGCTGTCGGTGAGGAACACGGTCTCGCCGGAGCTGCCGAGGGCGAAGATGCCGTCGACGCCGGCGGCGAGCATCCGCTCGACGAGCCGTTCGAGGGAGGCGACGTCGACCGCACCGTCCTCGGTCAGGGGCGTGACGACCGGCGGCACGACTCCGGCGAACCGGGGGACTGGGGTGGTCACGCTGACTCCTCGACATGTAGGGGGGTGGTGCGGCCGGTCGCAGTTCTGGCGAGCTCGACCAGCTGGGTGCCGCTGGAACCAGCGGCAACGGGGTGGTAGCACCGGAACTCGTGGGAGCCGCCGGTGTCGCCGCCCGGTCGGACCGGCGGCATCTCGGTGGCGCAGACGTCGGTCGCTTTCCAGCAGCGGGTGCGGAACGGGCATCCGCTGGGCGGCCGGGTGGCGAGTGGGACGGGGCCGACGAGCGGGATGGGATCCAGCGGCGAGAGCAGACCCGGCGTAGCGGAGAAGAGTGCCCGGGTGTACGGGTGCCGGGCGGTCTCCGGGAGCCCGGCCGCGGGTGTCTGCTCCACGATCCGGCCGAGGTACATCGTGACCACCCGGTCACTGATCCGCTTCACCGTCTGGATGTCGTGGGAGACGAAGACCATGGCCAGTCCGAGGCGGTCCTTCAGGTCCAGGAGCAGGTTGAGGATCTGCGCGCGTACCGACACGTCGAGGGCGCTGGTGGGCTCGTCGGCGATGACCAGTCCCGGCTCCAGAGCCAGGGCACGCGCGATGGACACCCGCTGCCGTTGACCACCGGAGAGCTGGCTCGGCAGGACGTCGGCGACCGACCTGGGCAGTCCCACCAGGGCCATCAGCTCGCTGACCCGCTCCTCGCGCTGCTTGCGGGTGCCGCGGCGGTGCACGTCGAGCGGGTCGCGCAGGATGTCGCGGACCGGCATGCGCCGGTTCAGTGACGTGGCGGGGTCCTGGAAGATCATGCCGACGCCGGCCCCGATGTGGTGGCGTCGTTCAGACGCGCTCATCGACCAGACGTCCTTGCCGGTGAAGGCGACCGAGCCGCTCGTCGGCCGCTGGAGCCCCACCAGCACCTTGGCCATGGTGGACTTGCCGCAGCCGGACTCACCGACGACACCGATGGTCTCGGCGGCACGAACGGTCAGGTCCGCGTTGGTGAGGGCGTACACCCGCTCGCGGCCGAACAGGCCGCCTCCACGGGTGCGGTGCACCACGTGCACGTCGCGCAGTTCGACGATCGATTCGCGCGGGACTGACGCACTCATCGGGTCAGCTCCTCTTCCCTGACGTTGACGGCCGGGTGGTGACATGCGTAGCGGTGGCCGGCGTCGCCCTCGAGGCGGGGCACCGCTTCGCGGCAGATCTCGGTCGCCATGGGGCAGCGATCGGCGAACCGGCATCCCGCCGGGAACTCGGCAGGTGACGGCACCACGCCGCGGATCTGGGTGAGCCGCTCCGCGCCGGCCTCGAGGGAGAGCACGGAGCCGAGTAGGCCACGGGCATAGTGGTGCGCCGGTGCCCCGACCACATCGGCGGTGACACCGCTCTCGACGATCTGCCCGCCGTACATCACCACCACGCGGTCCGCGACGTCGCTGACCAGCGCGAGGTCGTGGCTGACCAGGATCAGCGCGAAGCCCAGCTGGCCGCGCAGCCGCAGCAG
This sequence comes from Micromonospora sp. NPDC048868, assembly GCF_043198195.1. NCBI lineage: Bacteria > Bacillati > Actinomycetota > Actinomycetes > Micromonosporales > Micromonosporaceae > Micromonospora > Micromonospora sp. NPDC048868. The sequence goes on along the minus strand of NZ_JBICUN010000018.1, from coordinate 128,490 downwards.
CAGCTCCATGACCTGCGCCTGGACCGTGACATCGAGCGCGGTGGTCGGCTCGTCGGCGATGATGAGGCGCGGATCCCGGGACAGGGCCATGGCGATCACCACGCGTTGCCGCTGCCCGCCGGAGAGCTCGTGGGGGTACGCGGCCAGGGTGCGCCGCGGGTCCAGGCCTACCAGTTCCATCAGTTCCTCGGCCGGCCGGGTACCGCCACGGCGGATCATCTGGGCGAGCTGGGGACCGATGCGCAGTGAGGGGTTCAAGGCCGAGAGGGCGTCCTGGTAGACCATCGCGATCTCGCGCCCCATCAGGGCACGACGTCGTTTCGTGCTCACCGTGAGCAGATCCGTGCCCTGGAAGCAGACCTCCCCGCGTACCCGGGCCCCCTGCGGCAGCAGACCCATGACGGCGAGCGAGGTGAGGGACTTGCCCGAACCCGACTCCCCCACCAGGCCGAGGACCTCGCCGGGGCGGACGTCGAAGGTCAGGCCGTCGACGATGTCGACTCCCCGATGGCGGGCCTCGAAGCCGATCGACAGGTCGCGGACCTCGAGTACCGGCTCCCCCTGCGGGAGCGGACGGGCGCGCCCGCGCAGTCGCTGTGCCGCCTCGGGCAGACCGGGAAGTCGGACCATCTCCCCGGAGCCCGGCTGTGCCTCCTCCTGCGCGTCACCGGCGGACGACGCGGTGGCGCGCCGCGCCGCCGGGGCGGCCCAGGCGTCGGACATCCCTTCGGAGAGCACGTTCAGGGCCAGCACGGTGAGCAGGATCAGCACGCCGGGGAAGAACGTGGCCCACCAGCCGCCGATCTGCACCATCTCCTTGCCGAAGGCGATGACCGAGCCCCACGAGGAATCGGCCTCCTGGGGTGCCAGGCCGCCGCCGATGAAGGAGAGGGACGCTTCGAAGACGATCGCGTCGGCCACCATGACGGTGACGAAGACGAGGATCGGCGCGGCGCAGTTGCGCAGCACGTGCCGCCAGAGGATGTGCAGACGCCGGGCGCCGATGATCCGCTCGGCCGCCACGTAGTCCTCGCGGTACTGCGAGAGCACGTTGGCGCGCACGATGCGCGCGATGGACGGGATGAAGACGAAGCCGATCGCGACCACGAGGACCAGGAGGCTGTTCTTCCCGAAGGAGATGATCAGCAGGGCGGAGAGCACGATGGCGGGGAAAGCCATGACGACGTCGAGGCATCGCATCACGGCCTCGTCGACCGCGCTCCGGCTGGTGCCCGCGATCGCGCCGAGGATCGCGCCGACCAGCAGGGCGATGCCGGCGGCGCCGAAGCCGACGATCAGGGAACGCCGGGTGCCGGCCACCAGCCGGGAGAAGACGTCGCGCCCGAGCTTGTCCAGCCCGAACCAGTAGTCGCCGTTCGGGCCGGTCAGCGCCGGGCCGAGGCCGGCCTGAGCCGGGTCGTGCCGCAGCAGCAGCGGCGCGAAGATGCCGACCAGGACGACGAGCAGGACGAAAGTGAGCGCTATCCGGGCGGTGAGGCCGAGCCGTTTGAAGGCCATGCCGGGCTGCGACAGCCGAGCGGTGAGGGTGCGGCGCATCAGTGGCCTCCGCGCAGTCGAGGGTTGGCGAAGAGGTAGAGGATGTCCACGACCAGGTTCACGACGACGAAGCCGACGGCGATCGTCAGCACGGTTCCCTGTGCGAGGGCGGTGTCGTTCTGCTGGACGGCACTCATGATCTGGGTGCCCATGCCGGGCAGCGAGAAGATGGCCTCGATGACGACCGTGCCGCCGATGAGGTAGCCGATCCGCAGGCCCAGCACGGTGAGCGGATTGACGAGCGCGTTGCGCAGCACGTTGCGTCCGACCACCACCCGGGGCGGCAGCCCGGCGCCGATCGCCGTACGGACGTAGTCCTTGTCGAGCTCTTCGACCATCGACGTGCGCACGATCCGGGCGAGCGTGCAACCGACCGGCACGGCGAGAGCGAGCGCGGGCATGGCGAGGGACTGCAGCCAGAGGCCGACCGAGTCGGTGGGGTTGACGTATCCGCCGGTCGGGAAGACCGGGCGCCGGACCGAGAACTCCTGGATGAGCAGGAGGGCCAGCCAGAAGGACGGCATTGCGATCCCGGCCATCGAGACGAACCGGATGACCTGGTCGGGCCAGCGGTCCCGGTACAGCGCCGCGGGGATACCGAGGGCCAGTGCGATGACCAGCGCGCCGACGACCCCGAGGGCCGTCAACTGGATGGTCAGCGGCAGGGCCAGGGCGATCTTGTCGGCGACCGGAACGGATGGCGGGAAGGTCATGCCCAGGTCGCCCCGGACCAGGTCGCCCAGGAAGTGCAGGTACCGCAGGGGCAGCGGGTCGTTGAGACCGTTGGCCTCCTTGAAGGCCGCAACCTGCGCGGGCGTCGCCTGGTCACCGAGGACGGACAGCGCGGGGTCGATCGGGGAGAACTGCATGATCACGAAGACGAACAGGGTGATGCCCAGTACCAGGGGTATCAGGGTCAGGAGTCGTCGCGCGACCAGGCTCAGAACGCTCAGCATGGTGTCTTTCTCTCGTCGAGGGCCGCCGGTACGTCCCGCCAGCCCGAGGGGCGAGGGCTGGGCGGGACGCGAAGGGGGCGGGGTCGGCCCGCCGAGGCGGGCTCAGCCCTTTCGGCTGACGCCCAGGAAGTACAGGCCGGTGGTCGCCGCGCCCGAGAAGCCGGTGAGCTTCGCGGGGTCGTACGCGGTGACGACCTTGGTGTGCAGGATCGGGTACAGCGCGACCTCCTCGGCCGCCATGTCCAGAGCCTGCTTCCACAGGGCCTTGCGGGCCCCCTCGTCCGGGGTCTGGGCTGCCTTGTCGAGCAGGTCCGCCATGGTCTTGCGGTCCGTGGCGTTCCACCGGTAACGCTGCCCCGGCCAGGTCTCGCCGTAGTAGAACCAGCGCATCAGCAGGTCGGTGTCGACGCCGAAGACGCTGGGATCTCCGGTGGCCATCAGCACCCGGAAGGTGTCCTTCGGAACGATGTCACCGTAGATGGCCGAAGACGGCACCGTGTTGAGGCTGGCGTTGACGCCGATCTTCTTCCACTGCTCGATGACCAGCGGGGCGACATCCTTCACCACGGAGTTGTCGGTGGTGTCGAGCTGGAACGACAGGGTGGTGACGCCGGCCTCCTTGAGCAGGGCCTTGGCCTTGTCAAGGTTGTGGTCGTAGACCGTGGTGGCCTTCTGGTAGTCCTTGTTGCCCTCGTCCAGGTAGCTCGTCGCCGGGCTGCCGTAGCCGTTGAGCGCGGTCTTGATGACCGCGTCCTTGTCGATCGCGTAGTGCAGGGCCTGGCGCACCCGCTTGTCGTTGAACGGTGCCGCCGACGAGTTGAACATGAGGAAGACCTGGTTGAAGGCCTGCTTCGCCTCGACGGTGTACTTGTCCTTGAGCGAGTCGACGTTCAGGTACGGCACCGACTCGATGGCCTGGACCCGGCCGCCCTGCAGGTCCGACACCCGCGCGGAGGCCTCCGAGGTGGTGTTCCACGTCATCGTGTCGACCTTGGCTGGACGGGGTCCGGAGTAGTTCGGGTTCTTGCTCAGCTTGATACCCGACTCCTTGGACGCGCTGTCCATCTTGAACGGGCCGGAGCCGATCGGGGACGTGTCGAAGGCCTTCGAGGCGGCCGCGTCCACGGTCTTCACCTTCGGAACGACCTTGACCACGGAGATCCGCTCGACGAACAGCGCGAACGGGTACTTCAGCTTGAACTCGGCCGTCGTCGCGTTCTTGGCGGTGACGGAATCGATGAACGAAACGAACCCCTGCATCAGCGGCGGGGCCTTAGGGTCCGCCGGCTTGAGCACGCGCTCGAAGGACCACGCGACGTCCTCGGCGGTGACCGGGGTCCCGTCGGAGAACTTCGCGCCGTCCCGCACGGCCACCGTGTAGGTGAGCCCGTCGGCGCTGGCCACCGGGTCTTCCTTGGCCAGCGCCCGGTAAGGTTCGCGGGTGACCGGGTCGAGATCGACGAGCCCCTCGAAGATGTGCTGGTTGACCGCCGTCGCGACCGCCGACGAGGCGTTCGCGGGATCGAAACCGCTGGAGAGGGTGAAGGCCAGGGTGGTCTCGATGGAGTTCCCCCCGCTGCCGCCCTCGACGGCGTTGGTCGAGGCCGGACCGCCGCTGCAGGCGGCCAGTCCGAGCGCGAGGGCTGCCGCGGTGGACGCGACGGCCAGCGAGCGGAGTCGGCGCGTGCGAAAGCGCCAACTCCCCGATGGCTTAACGGTGGTGCTCACGTAGCTGCCTCCATAGGCTCTTCATGCGCTCGCGTCACCCGCTCACGCTGAGGGATTTCGAAGGTAACGGTGTCTGACGTCTGACATCTGATGCCGGTAGGGTGGAGCGTGTCAGATTCATGAGGGAAGGGCAAGGGGCAGATGACGACCATTGACGCGTCTCCACTACGTGGTGCGGAGCGCCCAGGTCCCCGTCGGCAGGAGGTCGCCACCAAGATCAAGGAGTACATCCTGCGCAACCGCCTCAAGCCGGGGAACATTCTGCCCACCGAGGCGGAGCTCTGTGAGGCGGTGGGCGCCAGCCGCTCCAGCGTGCGCGAGGCAGTCAAGATCCTCTCTGCGCTCGACATCGTCGAGGTGCGGCATGGTCACGGCACGTTCGTCGGCCGGATGTCCCTCAACGCCCTCGTGGAGAGCCTGACCTTCCGCGGCCTGCTCAGCGGCGAGGAGGATCACCACGTACTGGGGCAGGTCGTCGACGTCCGGCAGACCCTTGAGCAGGGCCTGTCGACGCAGGTCATCGCCGTCCTCGACGACGAGCACCGCGAGGCCCTCTCCGCGCTGGCCGGCGAAATGGAGAGCCTGGCCGACCAGGGAAAGGACTTCATCGAGGTCGACCGGGCATTCCACCTGAAGTTGATGGAGCCCCTGGGCAACGACCTGATCCTCCAGCTGACCGAGGCGTTCTGGCAGGTCCAGGCCATCGTGGCCCCCACACTGCGGACCGAGCCGGAGGACCGGGTGATCACCGCCCAGCGGCACCGCGCGATCGTGGACGCTGTCGTGGCCGGCGACGCGGGGGCGCTGCACTCCGCCATCGCCGATCATTACGCACCCATCCGGGCGAACATCGCCCGCGCCGTGGGGTCCTGAATCGACCGCGGCCCCTTCCGCAGCCGGTTGACTGCCGGCGCGCCCCCGCCATACCACCTTCACCTCCTTGCCGCCACCGTCGGGCAGCCGCCTGACGGCGCCTTGACGCGCCCCAGCGGACCTGGAACGGGAAAGGGCAGATCCACCGGCGCCCGGTGAGATTCGTCGAGCGCGCGCCGGCCTCCCCCGGCGACACCGTCCTGCCCGCTGGCGGCGACGGTGCCGCTGGGGCAGTGAGCCGCATCCCTGTCGATCTCTTGACGACGCGCACGGTCGCCCTCTAGCGTCACGACATCGTACATCTGACGTCTTATGCCCATCGGATGCCGAGCCCCCACCCCGCTTCGGAAGGAATCCCCCGTGCCCCCTGTCCGAGCCATGCCACGCCGGTTGACAGCCGCTGTGGTGACCTTCCTTGGCGTCGCCGCGATGCTGCCCGCCACACCGGCCCACGCCGCTCCTGCCGGAGTACAGGCGACGATCAGCACCGACTGCACGACCGGCCGGTTGATCCTGCTGCTGGACAACCGCAGCACCAGCTCGCAGACCTACACCGTCACCTGGCCGGGACGCAGCGGCTCCCCGTGGACCCGAACGGTCACCGCGGGCAGCAGCACCCCGCTCCACTGGACGCTGGCCGCCGGCACCGCGTACACCCTGCGGACGACCACTCCGACCGGCCTGGACGACATCTCCACCGGCATCTTCCACTGCGGCACCGGCATGTCCGCGCTGGCCAGCTTCGACTGCACGGCCGGCCGTCTCCAACTGGTGCTGGAGAACCGCACCGCCACCGCCCGTGACTTCACCGTCACGTGGCCGGGACGCACCGGTTCACCGTGGACCCGCACGATCGCTGCCGGCGGCAACCAATCGCACTACTGGACGGTCGGCACCGGTACCCCGTACCAACTGCGGGTCACCGCCCCCGGCTTCGACACCACACTGCGCGGCACCACGGGATGCGACCTGGTCGCCGGCACCCCGCAGTCGACCACCACGACCCTGCTGACCCCACAAACCGTCATCCGCAACCTCAACGGCGGTAACGGCCGCTACGACGGCACCGCCGCCTCGGTCCGCATCCCGGGCATGGCCGTCACCAACAACGGCACCATCATCGCCGTCGCCGACGCGCGCGTCGACGGCTCCTACGACCTCGGCGGCGGCACCAACAACATCCAGATCGCCATGATGCGCAGCACCGACGGCGGACGCAGCTTCGAACAGCCGCGGATCATCCACGCCCCCGCCACCACCCGTGAGGGAGCGGGCGATCCCAGCATGCTGGTGGACCGCGCGACCGGGATCGTCTACTGCTTCTTCACGTACTCCCCCAGGCCGGGCATCAGCTTCTGGTCGGGCAGCTCCGGTCTGAACACCGCGGACGACCCGAACAGCATGCATCTGCGGTACATCAGCAGCAGGGACGACGGCGCCACCTGGAGCGCTCCGGTGGAGCTGAACCCGGCGGTCAAGGACCCGTCCTGGCAGCAGGTGTTCTTCTCCTCCGGCCACGGCATCCAGACCAGCACCGGACGCCTGGTCCAGCCGATCGCCTACCGGGACGCGGCGGGCACCAGCCACGCCGGCAACATCTACAGCGACGACCACGGCGTGACCTGGCGACGCGGCGGATCCGCCGGCGGAAACATCAACGAGAGCAAGGCGATCGAGCGCGGCACCGGTGCCGTCGTACAGAACATGCGGCACAACGGCACGCGTAGCCGGTTCTACGCCACATCCACCGACGGCGGCGCGACGTTCGGTCCGGCCACGGCCAGCCCTCTACTGACCGATCCGCTCTGCAACGCCGACGAGGTGTCCTACCTGCGCCCGTCGGAGGTGGGCGCGAACCGGGCACCGATCCGCACCCGCACGGCGCTGTTCAGCAACAACGCACACCCGACCGCGCGCAACGACCTCACCGTACGGCTGTCCACCGATGACGGTGCCAGCTGGCCGGCCCGGGCGCTGCTCAAACCGGGCGGCGCGGGCTACTCGACGATGGCCGTGCTCTCCGACGGCAGGATCGGCAACCTGTACGAGGTCGGCAACACCGGAGGCATCTACTTCGCCCGTTTCAGCCTCGACTGGGTCAAGGGAGCCTGAGCAGATCCGACGACGGACCAGCCCCGGTCGATCGCAGGTGGATCGACCGGGGCTCGAGTCAGCGTTGCCGGCGCACCACTCCGCCGACCACGGTGAGCGCCACCGTGAGGTCGCGCAGAGCCGCCGGCTCGACCCGGTACGGGTCGGTGGGCAGCGCGATGAAATCCGCGAGCATTCCCGGGGTCAACCGCCCCTTGAGGTGCTCCTCGTAGGAGGCGTACGCGCCGGCCTCGACCAGTGATGGTGAAGTCGCCTTGCGACCTCACCCGCACGCCGATGAGCCCGGCGTCTTCATGAACATGAAGACGGGTGCCTGATGTCCAGCCGAGCGCGCGGACGATCGCCCGGTCGGCAACTCGGCCACTGACGCCGATGGCGGCCGAGCCATACACCATGCCACCCGCGCGTGGCGTCGGAAAGTCTGGCGGCGGCAATGGTGGACGACGTAGCGATCTTTCTGGTTGCCGGCCACCTTCGCGGATTCGACCCGTCAGTGCCGGAGGCACCAGGGCGGCGACTGTTGCGTCAGCCATGGCGATCGGCACCACGGGAGACAGTCCCGATAGAGGTTGCCGTTAGGGCGGGAATCCCGTGATCAAGCGCGCTTGACCACCAGTACGCGAAACGCAGCATGGATGCTGCAATTTGGTGTCCGAGGGGGGACTTGAACCCCCACGCCCTATACGGGCACTAGCACCTCAAGCTAGCGCGTCTGCCATTCCGCCACCCGGACCTACTCGTCCAGCCTACCGTGTCGACCGAGGCGATCTTCCACCCGTCGGCCGCCCTGGTGGGCCGCACGGGGAGTTACTGTACACGGCCCGGGTGGATCATGCACATCAGCTTCCGGCCGATGGGTCGCCGCAGGTCGGACGGGTGACCGGACCCGTGTGAGCCGCAGCCAACCGGTGGACCTGGGTAGCGTCCGACAGGCCTCACGCGGCAGCATGGCCACGTGTCCCATCCCTCTCCCCTGGCCGCCGTGCAGCACCGGGCGCTCGCCCTGCGCGCCGCGGGCGATCTCTACTCCGCCCGTCGACTGCTCAACGACGCCGTCGGCTCCGCCCGGCCGCCGTACGGCAAGGACCACCCGGATGTGCTGAGCACCGCGCACCTGCTGGCCCGCCTGCACCGGGAGGCGGACGACCCGGGTGCCGCCCGGCGCGTGCTGGAGGAGGCGTTCGCCGCCGGTGAGCGCCTCTGGCCGCCGTCCGATCCGCTGATGCTTGCGCTCTCCTTCGAGCTGGCCGCCGTGGCGGACGAGCTGGGCAACCGGCACGAGGCACGCCGCAACTACACCCGCGTCGCCACCCTCGGGCCCGCCGTGCTCGGCGCCGACCATCCTGCGGTACGCACGGCACGGCAGTATCTCGGCGACGCCGCTCCCGCCCCTCAACCCGCGCCGCCGGCCGCGCGGCCCGCCATGTCCGCGCTCTCCGAGCCGACGATGTCGCTTGCGGTGCTCTCCACCACCTGGCGGCCGCACGAGCCCGCCGCGGCCGGCCCCCCGCAGCCGCCCGCCGCGCAGCCGACGCCGCACGTCGCTAGCGGCCCGCCGGCAGCCCCGCACACCCCGCCGATCCCGCCGCCGCCACCCGTTCCGGGCGTACGCGGCGTGGGACGCGCCACCCCGGTCGCCCCGGCGCCGCACCCTGCGGCGTCCCCGCAGCCGCCCTACCCGGCCGGCCACGCGGCGCAGATGCCGCCCGCGCCGCCGCAGCCGTATCCGGCCCCGCCGCAGGGCGCCCAGATTCCGCCCCCGCCGGTGGTGCCCGCCCCGCCCCGGCAGGCGTGGGCCCCGCCGCCGCCACCCCACGTGCCGGCCCCGCCGCAGGCACCGCATGCCCCCGGGCGAGGGCAGGCCACCCCGTACGCCGCCCCGCCGCAGCGGATCCCGCCACCACCGACGATCCCGCCGCCGCCGGTCGTGCCCGCGCCACCGGGGCCGGCCCGTGCCGCCGTACCCCCGCCTCCGGCCGTGCCGCCCTCGGCGCAGTCGCCGTACGCCCCGGCGGTGCCCATCCCGCCGCCCCCGGTCGTCCCGGCGCAACGCCCCGCACCGGCGTCACCGCAGTCTCCCTGGGCGCCTCCCTCCGGACCGACCCAACCGCCGACGATGCCGGGTCCCGCCACGCCTGCGCCGCAGCGCCCGCCGCGTCCCGCCCCGCCTGCGACGGCCGGGGTGGCCTCGGTCGTTCCGGCCCCGAGGACCGGGCAGCCGCCGGCCCCGCCAGCGACGGCGGCCCCGGTGTCGTCTCCGCCTGCCGTGCCGCCACCCGCTCCGCCGCCCCCACGTCACGCGGCCTCCGCTCCCGTCGTAGCCGCGCCGGAGCTGCCCGGCCCATCCGTGCCGGCCACGCCGCAGCCACCCGCCCCGCCTGTGCCGGCCACGCCACAGCCGCCTGCCCCAACCGCGCCGGCCGCGCCGGAGCCGCCCGTTCCTTCCCCGGCCGGCGCCGAGCCGCCCGCACAGGCGAGGGCTGCGATGCCCCCAACGGGACCCGCCGTCGCGCTGCGACACCGGGCCGCCGACGAGGCGTCCCCGATCGTCGGCCCGTCGGCCGGGACGGCGGCGCCCGGAGCCGCGTCACCGTCGAGCACCACGCCGCCCGCAACGACAGCGGGGCCCGCCGCCCAACCGTTGTCCTCCACCGGTGCGACCAGCGCTGCGGCACCCGGACTGGACAAGCCGGCTCCCGAGCCCGCCGCGCCGGACGGCCGGTCCTCGCGGCTGACCGGCTCCGTCGACGAGGCCCCGCGCGCATCCGCCCCGGAGGCGACCGCCCCGGCGCCAGAGGCGGCGGCGCCGCCGGAGCGTCCGGCGGGGCCGGCGCCCGGATGGGCCAAGCCGACCATCCAGGTCAAGCAGATCGAACCGCTGCTCGCCGAGGAGATCGCTCGCGCCGCCGGCACTCCCGCCGGGCCGGATGCTCCGGTCAGCCCCGCCCGGTCACCCGAGACGCCACCGCTCGACACGCCACCTGCAGCGGCACACGCCGCGCCGATCAGCGCACCGCCAGTCAGCGCACCGCCGTCGTCCTCCGTCAGCGCGCCACCGACGCCTCCGGTCAGCGCACCGCCCGCGCAGCACCCGACGAGCAGCCCGCCCGTCAGCGCACCGCCCGCGCCCCCCGTCAGCGCACCGTCGGCGCATCCGACGAGCAGCCCACCATTCAGCGCGCCACCCGCACATCCGACGAGCAGCCCGCCGTTCAGCGCGCCGTCCGCGCACCCGACGAGCAGCCCGCCGTTCAGCGCGCCGCCCGCGCACCCGACGAGCAGCCCACCCTTCAGCGCACCGCCGCGGGGCGTCAGTACGCCGCCGGTTCCCCCCTTGCCGCCGATCCCGCCCCCGCCGTCGGTGATGCCACCGCCGGTCAGCGCGCCGCCCGCTCTTCCGCAGCAGTTCAGCGCGCCCCCCGGGATTCAGCCGCCGGTGAGTGCCCCGCCCGGGGGCCAGCCGCCGGTGAGCGCGCCGCCGTGGAGCATGTCCGCGCCGCCGTGGAGCAGCACGGCTCCCCCGCAGGCGCTCACGGGTGCGACCACCGACGCCGACACCGACACCGACGCCGAGCAGCCGGACGTCGAGGAGGAGTTGGAGCGGGCCGAGTCGCAACGGCAGCGGGAGGAGGTGGAGCAGCCGGAGCCGGAGCGGGAGCGGGTCGACGACCTGCCGCCGGCGTACCTCGACATCGACGAGACGTTCCCGATGAAGGCGCAGCCCGTACGGACCCGGTCGACGGCCGGGCACCCCGCGCAGCAGCAGGCGCCGGCCTTCCCGCCGCCGCCGCCGGCGTACCCGATGATGCCGGAGCCCGAGGAGGGCGGCCGGAACCGTACGGCGGTCATCGTCGCGGTCGTCGTCGCGGTCCTGGCCGTGGTGGCGCTCGTCGGCGTGGGCGTGCTGGTGCTCAACCGGGACGCGGCGCCGCCGGCGGGACCCGGCTCGCCGTCGGCCGCCGCGCCGTCCGCGTCGGCGGCCGGCCCGCCGCCGGGCGGGCTGACGCTGAAGGACGACTCGGCGACGATCACCCTGAACTGGACGGACCCGGCGGGGGGCGGGGTGCCGTTCATGGTGGCCGGCGGCCGGACCGGCCAGGCGCTGGGTGTGATGGCCACGGTGGACCCGGGCCGGACCAGCTACACGGTCAACGGGCTGAACTCGCGGGTGGACTACTGCTTCACGGTGCTGGCGGTCTACTCGACGGACTCGTTCGCCACGTCCGGGCAGGTCTGCACGGAGCGGGAGGGCGACACGCCGTCGAGCTGACCGGACACCACGGCGCGGCGCACACGCTCGGTGTCCACAGGGGGACGGTGCGGGTTCCCATGCCTCCGACCCGGCCATATGATGGCACCCGGCTCAGGGGAGGGTCGCCGTCATGGCGTGCCACCTGCCAGGGACGACACGGGAGGCAGCCGGTAGTGGCCACCATCGACGACGCCGGGCACGCCGGCACCGGCCCTCCGCGTCCCCGGCCCCGCCGGATGCGCGGCGGGGTCGTCACCATCGCGACGGTGGCCGCGCTGCTGGCCGCCATGGGGCTCACCGTCCACGGTCTTGGCGCGGCGGACAACGCGGTGGCGAGCCACGACGCGAGTTCCTGGCTGTGGAGCGCCGCGCGCAGCGAGCTGGCCCGCGTCAACGGGATCACCGCGCGGGTCGACACCCGCGTCGGGGTCCCGGGCGCCCGCCGGCACCCGGTGCAGGTCACCCAGACCGACCGGCTGCTGGTCCTGCGGGACCTGAACACCGGGCAGGTCAGCTCGCTGGACCTGGCCACCCTCCAGATCACCGCGACCACCCGGACGACCCCGGGACTCGGCGTCAACGTCGCCCTGCACGAGGACGCGGCGTTCGTCGTCGACGCCGTGCAGGGCGTCGTCCGGCAGCTCGACCCGCGGTCGCTGACCCCGATCGGCGAGCCGGTGCGCTACCCGCCGGGCATCACCGGCGGATCCTTCGACGGCGAGGGCCGCCTGTGGATCGCGGTGCCCAGCGAGGGCACCGTCTCGGCGGTCACCGCCGCGCCGCTGCCGTCCACGCCCGCGTCGGCGGCCCCCGCCGGGGCCGGCCTCAGCCCGAAGAAGGTCGAGACGTACGACGTCGCGGACGCCAGCCACGAGCTGGTCGTCTCCACCCTGGACGACGGCGTCGCCGTGCTCGACCGCACCGCCGGGACGCTGGTGCGGGTGCAGGGCGGCAAGGTCCGGACGACGACGCTGACGATGGCAGCGCCGGGCGCGCTGCCGGAGCGGACGAGCGGGCCGGACGTGCCCGTGACGGTGCCCGGCGAGCGGCGGGTGCACGTGGTCGACAGTGGTGGCGCGGTGCGGGCGTTCACGGTGCCGGGCGCGGGCGACAAGCTCAGCCCGGCTGTGGCGTGGGCCGGCCGCTACTACTGCGCCGACGAGGCGTCCGGCACGGTCTACGCGTTCGACTCCGGCGGCCAGCTCGTCGACACCATCCGGGGCCGGGGCACCGGGCCGCTGGAGCTGGAGGTGCGGGAGAACCACCTCTTCATCAACGCCCCCGACTCGGCGACCGCGCAGGTGGTGGACGACAAGCACCAGGTCCGCGAGGTCGACAAGTACGCCAACGACGTGCTCGGCGGCGACCCTCCGCCGGCTCCCCCGCCGCCGCCCCCGCCGAAGAAGCCCGAGGTGGGCAAGCCGGGCGCGCCGCGCGGCGTCACCGCCGCCGCCGGCAACGCGCAGGCCCGGGTGAGTTGGCGGCCGGCTCCGGCCAACGGGGCGGAGATCGTCCGGTACGTGGTGCAGGGCGCCGGCCAGCGCGTGCAGGTGGGCGCCAACCAGCGGGCCGTGGAGATCAAGGGCCTGACCAACGGCGAGACGTACCGGTTCTCGGTGCACGCGGTCAACGCGAAGGGCGACGGTCCCGCGCGCACCAGCAACCCGGTGACACCGACGGCCGCCGTGCCGGATCCGCCGGCCGCCGTCACCGCCCAGGAGCGCCCGGACGGCACGGTGCTGGTGAAGTGGCCGGCCGCCAACGGGCAGGGCAACAGGATCGCGAAGTACGTGGTCACGGCCACGTCGGCGGGCACCAACGCCCCGGCCGGCGAGTCCCGCAGGACGGAACTGGTGGTGCCGGCAGGCGAGCTGGAGTACGGCACGCAGTACGCGTTCACGGTGGTGGCGGTCAACGACCGGGGCGCCGGCTCGGCGGCCTCGCCGGTGAGCAACACCGTCGTGCCGTACGCGCCGCCGGAGCGGCCGACCGACCTGCGAGCGACCACTATGGCCGACCGGCCGGGCGCCGTCGCGGTGCAGTGGTCCCCGGCGGTGGCCAACGGCCGGCCGGTGACGAAGTACGTCGTGGACGTGGGCGGGCGCAGCAGCGAGGTGACCGACACCCGGGCCACGGTGGACGGGTTGGGCAACGGCCAGAACGTCACCGTGAAGGTGCGGGCGGTCAACGAGGCCGGCCCCGGCCCGGAGGCCACCGCCACGGCCCGCACGGTGGCCGAGCCCCGCGTCACCGTGACCGGTTCCTCGGCGACCGCCACGTCGGCGACGGTGACGTTCACCGTGGACGCCGGCGGCGGCAAGGCGACCTGCTCGCTGATCACGAGCGGTGAGCCGGCGAAGACCGGCAACTGCTCCAGCATCACGATGACGGGCCTGACCCCGGGCACGGCGTACACGTTCACCGTGACCGCGAGCAACGCCGCCGGCAAGGGCACCGGCACCCGCGCCCAGGCGACCGACGCCCTCTACGGCATCGCGACCTGCAAGAACGGGCCGGACGGCGAACAGCGCACGTACTGCGACAGGGAGGTCGACGGCCGCAACGGCAACGAGATCTTCAAGGTCACCCGGCAGGACAACGACCAGCAGGCCGGCTGGGCGAAGCCCGGCACCCGGCTGAAGGCGTACTGCAAGAAGTCGGGCGAGAACGTCGATTCCTGGATCTACAACAACCAGAAGCAGAGCACCTGGTGGGTGCAGGTCGACTACAAGGGGAAGAACTACATCCCCTGGGCCTGGCTCAACCTGGAGGGCGGCGACGACATCAAGGACCTGCCCACCTGCTGACCCACCCAGGCAAGGAGCACCACCCGCGTGAACACCCCAGAACCGCTCACCCAGCAGGAGGTGCAGGGCTTCGCCGCCCTCGCCGCCCGGCTGGCCGAGAACGTCAACGCGGTGGTGCTGGGCAAGCCCCAGGTGGTCCGGCTGGCGCTGACCGCGCTCTTCGCCCAGGGGCACGTGCTGCTGGAGGACGTGCCCGGGGTCGGCAAGACCACCCTGGCCCGGGCCGTCGCGGCGACCGTGAAGGGACAGTGGCGGCGCATCCAGTTCACCCCCGACCTGCTCCCCTCCGACGTGTCCGGGGTGACGATCTTCAACCAGGCCACCCGGGGCTTCGAGTTCCACCCGGGCCCGGTGTTCGCCAACATCGTCATCGCCGACGAGATCAACCGGGCCTCGCCGAAGACCCAGTCGGCGCTGCTGGAGGTGATGGAGGAGCGCACCGTCACCGTCGACGGGGTCCGGCACCCGGTGCCGCAGCCGTTCCTGGTGGTGGCCACCCAGAACCCGGTGGAGATGGACGGCACGTACCGGCTGCCCGAGGCACAGCTCGACCGCTTCCTGGTGAAGCTCTCCGTCGGCTACCCCGACGAGGCGGTCGAGGTGGAGGTGCTGCGCGGGGCGACGGTCCGCTCCCCCGAGGCGCTGACGGCGGTCACCGACACGGCCACCGTCGGGGAGATGGTCCGCATGGCCCGCCGGGTGCACATCGCCGAGCCGCTCTACGCGTACGCGGTGCGGCTGGCCGCAGCGACCCGCACCCATCCGCAGGTGCGGGTCGGGGTCAGCCCCCGGGGCGTCATCGCGCTGACCAGGGCGGCGTGCGCGTACGCGCTTATCGACGGGCGGGGCTGGATCATGCCGGAGGACCTGAAGACCCTGGCCGAGCCGGTCTTCGCGCACCGGCTGCTGCTCACCCCCGACGCGCAGGTGCGCGGGGTGACCGCCGCCGAGGTGCTGCGCCAGGCGGTCGCCTCGGTTCCGGTGCCGCTCCCCTCGGGCCAGCCGGCCCCGGTCCAGGGCTGACCGGCGACGCCGGTGTCCACGCTCACCGCCCGGTGTGTCGGGCTGCTCGTCGCCGCCGTCGTGCTGCTCGGCGTCGGCTTCCGCTTCGCGTACCCGGAGCTGACGCTGCTCGGGGCGGCGGCCGGCATCGCCGTCGGGTACGCCGTGCTGAGCGCGGCGTGGCGGCCCCGCCTGGAGGTGACCCGCAGCGCCGACCCGGACCGGGTGGCGCGGGGCGAGCCGGCCGCGATGACCCTGACGGTGCGCAACGCGGGGCGGCTGCGGGCGGCGAGCCTGGTGGCCGAGGACCGGTGCGGGGACCGGTCGGTCCCGGTGCCGCTGCTGCGGCTGCGACCGGGCCGGGACACCACGGTCCGCTACGAGGTGCCGACCGCCCGCCGGGGCGTGGTGCCGGTGGGGCCGCTGCGGGTGACCCGGCGCGACCCTCTCGGCCTGGTGGCGCTGGCCCGCCCGTACGGCGGCACGGTGCCGGTCTGGGTGCACCCGCGCGTGCACCCGCTGAACGCGGTGCCCACGGGGGCGGGGCGCAGCCTGGACGGCCGGGTGGACAAGGTGCCGCACGGCTCGATCACCTTCGACTCGCTGCGCGAGTACGTGGTCGGTGACGAGCTGCGCCGGGTGCACTGGCGGACCAGCGCCCGGGTGGGCGAGCTGATGGTGCGGGAGAACGTGGACACCAGCCTGCCCCGGATCGTGGTGCTGCTCGACAACCGGGCGGCCGCCCATCCGGCTCGCCCGGACGGGGTGGCCGAGTCGTTCGAGTCGGCGTGTGAGGCCGCCGCCTCGGTGCTGGTCGCCGCATACCGCGAGGATCTGCCGGTGGTGCTGCTGCTGGTCGCGCCGGAGCCGGCGGGCGGTGACGCGGCGGCGCAGGGGCCGCTGGACCGGCTCGCGGCGGCGGAACTCGCCGACGGGGGCGACCTTCAGCCCGCCACCGGTCGGCTGCGGCGGGAACGGCTCGGCGACACGCTGGTCTTCCTCACCGGGCCGGGCGGCCGGGACGACCTGGGGACGGTGGGCGGGCTGCGGGCTGCGTACCCGTCGGTGGTGGTGGGGGTCTTCGGGGCGACGGAGCCGGCGCCGTCGGGCGCGGCCGGCCTGGTGGTGATCGACGCCGCGGACGGGGCGGCGTTCGCCGCCGAGTGGGACGGGGTGCGCAGGTGGTGACGGTGGCCGACGGTCAGGCGGGGCGGAGCACCGGCGGCGCCGCGACCGACGCCGCCGGGCCGTCCGGGGGCGGCGGCGGAGCTGACGACGCCGCCGGGCCGGCCGGTGGCGGTGGGGTCGCCCGGGTGACGCGGGCGCTGCGGGCGGTCCCGGTGCCGCTGGCGCTGATCGCGATGATCGGCCTGGCCGGCGCGGTGCTCGGCCGGGTCTACGCCGGCCCGCTGCTGACCTGGCTGGTGCTCGGGGCGGCGATCGGCTCGGTGCTGGTCAGCGTGGCCGCCCGCCGGCTGCCCTCGTGGCTGGTCGCACCCGTGTCGGTGCTCGCGATGGCCGGCTGGACGGCCTGGTCGCTGCGGCTCACCGCGACCCGCGCCGAGCTGCCCGGGGGCCTGGCCGAGGTGACCGCGGACGCCGCCGCGAACGGCATCCCCCGGCTGCTGACGGCGATGATCCCGGTGGAGCCGACCCCGGACACGGTGCTGGTGCCGCTGGTCGCCGCGTGGCTGGCCGGTCTCGCCGGGGCGGAGGTGGCGATGCGGGCGGGTCGGGTGCTGCTCGGCTACCTGCCGCCGGTGCTGCTCTACGCCGCCGCGCTCTACGTGGTCGGCCCGAACGCCGATCCCGCGATCGGGCCGACGCTGGCCCTCGTAGCCGTGGCGGTGCTCGGCCTGGCGGTGCCGCCGCGCGGGGCGGCCGGCGCCGACGCGGCCGCCGGGCTGGCACCGGCGGTCCGCGCGGCCGTTCGGGCCCGGCTCGCCGCCGCCTCCGCCGCCGGCCTCGCGGTGGTGGTCGGCCTCGTCGCGCTGCTCGGTCCGCTGCTCGCCGGCCAGGTCGACGGCCGGCCGGTGGACCCCCGGCGGTACGTCGAGCCGCCGCAGGTGGAGACCCTCGACGAGAACCCGCTCATCCGGATCTCCGGTTGGGCGCTGAACCCGGGCCAGCAGCTGCTCGACGTGCGTACGCAACGGTCGGGCCCGCCGGGTTCCGTGCCGGCCGAGGAGCCGGGGCCCACCCCCGGGCCGGGTGCCGCCGCACGCCCGGTGCCGATCCGGCTGGCGGTGCTCAGCGACTACGACGGGGTGACCTGGCGGGTCGGCGCCACGTATCGCAACGCGGGGCGGATCCTGCCCGTGACGGCGCCGGCGGCCGACAGCACCGTGGAGACGGTACGGCAGGAGATCACCGTCGCCGGGCTGAGCGGCCGGCTGCTGCCCGCCGTCGCCACCCCGCGCCAGGTCACCGGCGCCCGGGTGGCGTACGACCCGACGACCGGGACGCTGATCCGCCCGGAGGGCCTGACCCCGGGGCTGCGCTACGGCGTGACGTCGGCGCTGGAGACGCCCGACTTCAACCTGCTCGCCACGGCGGACGTGCCGGCCGGCGAGGAGGTGGCCCGGGTGCTGCGGGTCGCCGACGGGGTGCCGGAACCGTTGCGCCGGCTCGCCGCCCAGCTCGCCGAGTCCAACGGCGCCCCGTACGCGCGGGCCGCCGCCGTGGAGCAGTTCCTCGCCGAGCACTACCGCCTCGTCGCGGACGCGCCCAGCGGGCACGCGTACCCGAACCTGAACTTCTTCCTCTTCGGACCCCGCAACGCCGGCGGGCAGCGGGGCACCTCCGAGCAGTTCGCGGCGGCGTTCGCCGTGCTGGGCCGGCTGACGGGGCTGCCGACCCGGGTGGTGGTGGGCTTCCGTGCCGCCGGCGACGGTCCGGTCCGGGCCGGCGACGCGTACGCCTGGCCGGAGGTGCTCTTCGAGGGGCTGGGCTGGGTGCCGTTCGACCCGCTGCCCAGGCCCGACGAGGAACCGCGCCCGGTGGAGGAGGACTTCCGCCCCACGCCGGAGGAGCCGCCCCCGTCGGAGGTGCCGGAGCCCACGGTCGAGCCGACCGTGTCGCCGGAGCCGGTGGTCGCGCCGGGCGGGCCGGCCGGCTCCGGTGGACCGTCGACGGCGCTGCTGGTCGGCGGCGGGACGGGCGGCATGCTGCTGCTGGTCGCGGCGGCGCTGCTCGCCCTGCTGACGATGCGCCGGGCGCTGACCCGGGCGCGGCTGGAACGGGGCGACCCCGGTCAGCGGATCGCCGGCGCCTGGCGGGAGGTGACCGACGCGCTGCGGTTGGCCGGGCACCCGGTGGGCGGGGACCTCTCCGCCTCCGAGGTCGCCGCCCACGCCCGCGCCGTGCTCCCCGTCGCTGACGCCAGGACCGAAACCGGCACCCCGGCCGACCCCGCCGGCCCTGACCCGGCAGGCCCCGGCCGGCCGGACAGCGAGGCGGGCGAGGCGGATCTCGACGCGCGGTTGGTGGGCCTGGCCGGCCTGCTCAACCAGGTGGCCTTCGCGCCGGGAACGGCCACCGCCGAGCAGGCCGCCGTGGCCGTCACGACGGCCGGCGACTACGTCGCGCGGTTGCGCGCCGCCCGCCCCTGGTGGCGCCGCGTCCTGTGGGCCGTCCGCCCCGGTCCGCTGCGCTGGCCCCGCTGAGCCTTCGACGGGCTGGTCGCCCGCGACGCCACCAGCGGTCCCGACGCGCTCGCCCGTCAACCGGACGGCCAGTGGGATTTTGCACTCACAGTGCACTTGTCTCGGGTTCCGCGCCTGCCTAGCGTCAGCTCATGCCTGATTCCTGGACGTTCGCCGTGGCCCGTGACGACCTGGGCCGGACCACGATCACCGAGGGCACGACGCCCGCACTGGCCGACGGCGAAGCGCTGCTGCGGGTGGACCGCGTCGGCCTCACCGCCAACAACGTGACGTACGCGGTGCTCGGCGACGCGATGCGGTACTGGGAGTTCTTCCCGCCCGGCCCCCGCGGGCTCGGCCCGCAGTGGGGACTCCCGCCACTGTGGGGCTTCGCCGAGGTGGTCGCGTCGACGGTCGACGGGGTCACCGCCGGGCAGCGGGTCTACGGCTACCTCCCGCCGGCGGGTCACCTCCTGCTGCGGCCGGACCGGGTGGACGCGTCCGGATTCCGCGACGCGAGCGGACACCGGGCCGACCTGCCCTCGCCGTACAACGTGTACCGGTCGACCACCGGCGACCCGGCGTACCGGGAAGACCAGGAGGACCTGCTGGTCCTCTTCCGGCCGCTGTTCTTCACCTCCTTCATGCTGGCCGACCAGGTCGTCGACAACGACTTCCACGGGGCGGCGACCCTGGTGCTGTCGTCGGCGTCCAGCAAGACCGCGTACGCCGCCGCGTTCGAGCTGCACGGGCGCGGCCCGCGTCTGGTCGGTCTCACCTCCCCCGGCAACCTCGCGTTCACCCGGTCCCTCGGCTGCTACGACGACGTCCTCACCTACGACGACATCGCCGTTCTCGACGCCGTACCGACCGTCTATCTCGACCTGTCGGGGGCGCCCGCCATCCGCGCGGCCCTGCGGCGGCACCTCGGCGACCGGCTCGTACGGGACGTCGCGGTCGGGCTCACCACCCAGATCCCGAACGCCGACGCCGCCGACGAGGTGTTCTTCGCCCCGGTGCAGATGCGCAAGCGCCGCCAGGACTGGGGGCGCGACGGGCTCGACCAGCGCTTCGCCGACGCCTGGCGACGGTTCACGGCGGTCGTGGGCGGATGGCTCGACGTCCGGGTCGACACCGGTCCCGACGCCCTGGAGCGCGCCTGGCTGGAGGTGCTCGCCGGCCGGACACCGCCGCGCATGGGTCAGATCGTCCGACTGTGAGCGGCGCGGGGCTTGCACCCCTCGGTGAGCATGGTGAGATGCGCATCGCGGAGTTGGTTCTCGCGTACGTTCGCGTGCTGGTCTGGCCAGCCACGGTGGTGATCCTCATGGTGTTGTTCCGTTCCCGCGTCCATCACCTGTTCGACCGGATGAACAAGGTCGACGCCTTCGGCGCGAGCATCGAGTTCGTTCAATCAGTCGGGGCCGCTCGCGAAGCCCTGTCGGCGGCCCAGGACCCGGCACGTGAAGTGCCTGCCTCCTCGGGCCCCGGCGACTCGCACGACGAGGACGCCGGCCATACGCGCGTCGCTGACGCCGCACAGCATGCTTTGGACGGGATACCTGCCTGGCGGTGGCCGGCAGGAAACCTGGCGGATGCCCGTGCTGCGATCGACATCGGGGTGCTCCGGCAGGCGCGACAGTCGTTGGCTGCGGCCCTCGATCGCCTGGAGCAGGCGTTCGGGCCATTGACCCGGGCAAGTGCCAGCCAGATGAGCGAGCGCATGCAGATGGCGCAGTGGGGGGCGCTGATGCGCGCCCTGGACGGCGCCGACCGGGCCAACAGCCTCGCCAGCTACCTGATCACGACCGCGGGCTCGGACGGGCTGTCCCCGTACCACCGGGAGTTGGCGGCCGACTACCTGACGGTCATCAGTGGCGCGCTGGACCTTCTCGCGGACACGTTGGCGGCGACGATCAAACAACACCGCGCCGTCTGAACGGGGCGTCGGTCGGTCGCTGACACCCGGCGCCGGACGTCGACAGGGCCTGCGGGTCAGCCCCGCAGGCGGCGGACGAGCTTGCGCAGGCCGGACTGCCAGCCGTCCGGGTCCTCCGCCCTGCGGCGGGCGTAGTCGGCGACCTCGGAGTGCGGGAGAATCAGGAAGCGCTCCTCGGCGATGCCGGCGACCGCCGCGTCGGCGACCTGGTCGGCGGTGAGCACCGCGCCGGAGGCGGCCACGACCCGCGCGCCCAGGTGACCGGCGGCCAGCCCGTCGGCGAGCATGGGCGTGTCCACGCCCTGCGGGCACAGCGCGCTGATCCGGACGCCCTGGTCGCGGTAATCGCGGTCGGGCTCACCACCCAGACTCCGAACGCCGACGCCGCTGGGGAGGTGTTCTTCGCCCCGGTGCTGGTCGGAGACGCTCGCCGGCTGGACGCCCGCCACGCGTGGGTCAGATCGTCCAGTTGTGAGCGGCGTTCCACGACGTCGCCCCGGTCCCGGCTGCGGCCGGGTCCGGGGCTTGGCCCGCGCAGTCAGGCGCACCACGGCTCGGCGACAGTGGCCGGGCCCGCCACCTGTCGCCTCGCCGGATCCGTGCGGGTGTCGTCGCCTGCGCCGGTCGTTCAGGATCGATAGAAGATCGTGCTGTACCTTCCGCAGATGTTGGCGCTCAGGGAATTGTCGGTGCACTCGTTGATCTCGACCCGCGTGACATTCGAGGCAAAGTTGTAGGTCCTGGTGACCGTCGAGTTCGTGCCGTTGTCGTTGGCGAGTTCCTCGTAGCGCGTTCCGCCGTCCCGGTAGTAGGCCATGAGCCGCGCCTTTGCGTTGCGGTCGTTCGCTACGGTGTCCTTGACCTGCACCTTGACGTACAGCCGGCCGTTGTCGCCCCACCACCAACTACCGTGCACCCAGGCGCCGGAGACATCCGCGCTCGTGTTGCTCATCGACCATTCGGTGGCCGCCTGGGCCGGGGCCGGGAAAACCACGACCGTACCGAACAGAGCGAAAACTCCCAAGAGGCCGGCGACGGCGAAACGACGCTTCTTCAATTCGCACTCCCTTTAGCGGTGGCTTGTACCGGAGACGTTAATTTGCGCGGCGTCCGTCCACATCGTCCCGCTGATTGATTCCCTACCGCGACCGCTGCGGTATCCGGATCGGCTGCCTACCGCAGCGGTTGTACGGCACCACCCGCAGGACACCGGGCCTCATCGCCACCGCTCGACCTCGCACCGACCACTTAGGATCCTCCGGTGTCACACCGTGAGCGGCTCCGGCAACAACTGCACGACGTGCCCGCGACGGTCGTCGACGCGGCGGTCGCCACCTGCATCGTGGCGGTCACGGCCTGGATGGGGCGCGACTACCAACTGCCCGGCTTCCGCGAGTTCGACGGCACGGCCCTGGTCCTGACCTGCCTGGCCAACATCCCGCTCGCGGCACGCCGCCGTGCCCCGGTGACCGTCCTGCTGACCTGCTGCACCGTGGTGGCGTGGTTCCTCGCCCTCGGCTACGTGCCCAGCCTGAACCTGTTCGGGCCGCTGCTCGCGATGTACACCGTGGCCGCGACGCGTCCCACCCGCACCGCCCTGCCGGGGGCCGCGGCCACGGCCGGGGTGGTCTTCTACAGCGGCATGGTGGTCGAGGTCTACACTCCGTGGACGGCGCTCGCCCAGGCGCTGGTGGCGACTCTGGTGGCCTGGCTGTTCGGGGCCGGGGCCCGACGGCTGGCCGACCGCAACCGGCGACTGCTCGCCCTGGCCGAGGAACTGCGCCGGGAGCGGGAGGCCCGGGCCCGCAGCGCGGTCATGGCGGAACGGATACGTATCGCCCGCGAGCTGCACGACGTGGTCGCCCACCACATGTCGGTGATCTCGGTGCAGGCCGGCCTGGCCCGGTACGTCCTCGCCACCGATCCGGCGACGGTGGGCGCGGCGCTGGACACCATCGCCGGCAGCAGCCACGAAGCGCTGGAGGAGATGCGCCGGATGCTCGCCCTGCTCCGGGTGTCCGACACCGATCCGCGAAGCGAGGGCGACGGCCGCGACCCCGCACCGGGGCTGGGTCGGCTCGACGAACTCGTCGAGCGGATCAGGGCCGCCGGCGTCCAGGTCGCGGTGGTGGTCGTGGGCTCGCCCCGCCCACTGCCACCGGGGACGGACCTCTGCGCGTACCGGGTGGCGCAGGAGTCGTTGACGAACGTCCTGAAGCACGCGCGCGGGGCCCGGGCGAACGTCACGCTCGACTACGGCCAGCCGGAGCGGCTGACCATCCGGGTCGCCGACGACGGCCCCGGCGCTCCTGACGGGCCGGCGCACGGCCACGGTCTCGCCGGCATGCGCGAGCGGGCACGACTGTACGGCGGAAGCCTGCACGCCGGCACCGCCCCGGGCGGCGGCTTCACCGTCATCCTCAGTTTGCCCGTCGGAGTCGTCCCACCCGACAGGCACGAGCCGGGGGTCACCGGTCGGCGGCCGTCGCCTCCGGCCCGGCCCGCCTAGCCTGCCCGTGTCCGTGCATCTATTGCGGATTGCTGAACCCCCTCTCACCTGGCCGGACCAGACCGGACTCGTACGCCAGGACCACCGCCTGCGCCCGGCTGGCCAGGTCGAGCTTGGCCATGGTCCGGTTCAGATGGGTCTTGACGGTCGCCTCCGCGATCACCAGGCGCCCGGCGATCTCCGAGTTGTCGAGGCCCGTGCCGACCAGCCGCAGCACCTCCCGCTCCCGTCCGGTGAGGACGTCGAGCGCCGGCAGCGCACCGGGCCGCGGCGCGGCGGAGGCGGCAAGTGACTCGACGAGCCGATGGACCACGCGGGGTGTGAAGAGCATGTCCCCGCGCGCCACGGTGGCGACGGCGGCCAGCAGCCGCTCCGGGGGCGTGTCCTTGAGCAGGAAACCGCTGGCCCCGGCCCGCAGCGCGTCGTAGACGTAATCGTCGGTGTCGAACGTGGTCAGCACGAGGACGCGGGGCGGGTCGTCCCCGGCCGCGGCGATGATCTCACGGGTGGCCGCGATCCCGCCGACGCCCGGCATCCGGAGGTCCATCAGGACCACGTGGGGCCGGGTGGCGGCGGCCACGGTCACCGCCTCGGCGCCGTCGGCGGCCTCGCCCACCACCCGCATCCCCGGGGCGGCCCGGAGCAGGGCGGCCAGACCGGCGCGGATCAGCACCTGGTCGTCGACGACGAGAACCCCCACCGATTTACTGCTGCGGGACATGAGCCTCCTGGTCCTTACGGTTCGACGCCAGCAGCGGGCAGGTTCGGCCCGAGCCCCGAGCGGGCACGGTACGAGCTTCGGCCATGCGCCGCCGGGAACCGGCCCGGTCGGACCTCCGCTGTCGCCGGTCGACCCTGCCCTACGACAGCGGCTACGCCCTCAGCCGGCGGACGAGCTTGCGCAGGCCGGACTGCCAGCCGTCCGGGTCCTCCGCCTTGCGGCGGGCGTAGTCGGCGACCTCGGGGTGCGGGAGGATCAGGAAGCGCTCCTCGGCGATGCCGGCGACCGCCGCGTCGGCGACCTGGTCGGCGGTGAGCACCGCGCCGGAGGCGGCCACGACCCGCGCGCCCAGGTGACCGGCGGCCAGCCCGTCGGCGAGCATGGGCGTGTCCACGCCCTGCGGGCACAGCGCGCTGATCCGGACGCCCTGGTCGCGGTAGGTGACGGAGAGCCACTCGGCGAAGCCGACGGCGGCGTGCTTGGTGGTGGCGTACGGGGCGTCGCCGACCGAGGTCAGCACGCCCGCCGCCGAGCAGGTGTGCAGCAGGTAGCCGCCGCCCCGGGCGAGCATCGCCGGCAGCACCGCGCGGGCCGCGTAGACGTGGGAGAGCACGTTGACCCGCCAGGCGCGGTCCCAGCCGGCGTCGTCGACCTCCATCCCGCCGCCGGAGGTGACGCCCGCGTTGGCGCAGAACAGGTCGATGCGCCCGTACCGCTGCTCGGTGTCGGCGACCAGCGCGCGGACCTGCTCCTCGTCGGTCACGTCCAGCCGGACGGCCTGGGCGACCGGGCCGAGGCCGTCGGCCACCGCGCGGGCCGCGTCGGCGTCGAGGTCGGCCACCACGACGGCGGCGGCGCCCTCGGCGGCGAAGCGGCGGGCCAGGGCGGCGCCGATGCCGCCGGCCCCACCGGTGATGATCACCACCCGGTCGGTGAGGTTCACCGCGACCCACCCCCGCCCAGGCGCGTGATCAGGTCGCCCAGCGCCGCCGCGCCACCGGCGGCGAGTTCGGGGGTGGGCAGCAGGGCCAGCACCGGCACGTCCACGCCGGCGTCGGCGTAGCGGCGGACCTGCTCGCGGCAGTGCTCCGGCGAGCCGTGCAGCACCAACGCGTCGACCACGTCGTCTGGCACCGCCGCGCCCGCGCCGCGCCGGTCCCCGGCGGCCCAGGACCGCCACATCGGCCCGAGCACCTCCTCCCGGCCGAGCCAGCGGTGGAACTCGGCGTACGCGGGGACGGTGAGGTAGCTGGTGATGAGCCGGCGGCCCAGGGCGCGGGCGTGCGCGGCGTCCTCGGTGGGGCAGACGAAGATCCGCGCGACCACCTCGAAGCCGGGACGCCGCTGGCCGACCTCGGCGAGGGCCCGGGGCACGTCGGTGGCGGCGAGCCAGTTGAGGATGACGCCGTCGGCCTCGGCGCCGGCCAGCCGCAGCATCCCCGGGCGCAGCGCGGCGAGCAGCACCGGCGGCGGCACGACCGGCTTGCGGTCCAGGGTGAAGCGGCGCACGGCGAAGGTGTCGTACTCCTCGTCGACGGTCTCCCCGGCCAGCGCCGCGCGCAGGAACCGCAGCACGTCGCGGGTGCGCCGGAACGGCTCCTCGAACGGCACGGCGTTCCAGTTGCCCACGACGACCGGCGAGGACGCGCCGATGCCGAGCGCGAACCGGCCCGGGGCGGCGTCGGCCAGCGCCGCCGCGCTCATCGCCAGCAGCCCCGGGCCCCGGGTGAAGACCGGCGTGATCGCGGTGCCCAGGCGCAGCCGGGGCTGCCAGGCGGCGGCGAGCGCCAGCGGGGTGAACGCGTCCGCCCCGTTGACCTCCGAGGACCACACGTCGGTGAAGCCGGCCCGGTCGAGGGCCGCGTAGATCGCGGCGTGCTCGGCGAGCGGGATGCCGTCCAGCGGCACGGTCATGCCCCATCGCGTCGTCATCGGTCGATGGTGCCCGCTCGCCGGGCCGCGGAGCAAGATCCTGTGACTTTCCCGGATACCGCGAGCCCGGCACCCCCGGGTGGTACGACTGCCTGATGGGCCCCGCAGCGAGTGGAGGCCGCTGACCGATGGCCGCCAGCGGCAGGCGACACCTCACGCTCCACACGAAGGACACGGGCAGGGCGACCTTCCTGGAGCTCTTCTTCGACCTGGTCTTCGTCTTCGCGCTCACCCGCATCTCCGCCCGCGCGTTCGAGGATCTCGCCCTGGAGCCGGGGGGCAGCACCGGCTGGGCACCGCTCACCGGCGGCGGCAAGACCCTGCTGCTGCTCTTCGCGCTCTGGGCGGTCTGGCAGGGCACGGCGTGGACCACCAGCCGGTACGACCCGTACCACCTCTGGCTGCAACTGGTGGTGATCATCGCTCTGGTGTGCAGCATGGTCATGGGAGTGGCGATCTCCCAGGCGTTCCGCGCCACCGGCCTGGCCTTCGCGGTGGCGTACGTGGTGGCGCAGGTCTCCCGGCCGGCGATCCTGTTCGTGGCGCTACGCCACCACGGGTCACGGCGGCTGAAGCTGCGGATGACGATCGTCTTCAGCGCCAGCGGCGTGCTGTGGATCGCCGGCGCGTTTCTGCCGAGCACCCCGCGGGTCGTGTGCTGGACGGCGGCCATCGCGGTCGAGTACGTGGCCGCGCGGCTCGGTTTCCCGGTGCCCGGGCTGGGCCGGTCCAGGACGTCGAAGTGGGAGATCGCCGGCGAGCACCTGGCCGAGCGGTACCAGCAGTTCTTCCTCATCGCGCTGGGCGAGACGATCCTGGTGGCCGGGTTCGCCTTCGACGCGGGCACCCACGATCTCGCCCGGACCACCGCCTTCGCGCTGGCGTTGGCCACCTCCATCGTCCTCTGGCGGATCTACGTCCAACGAGCCGGGCAGATCCTCGGCGAGGCGGTCAGCAAGGCCCGGCACCCGGCCGACCTCGGTCGGTCGGCGGCCGACACCCACCTGGTCATGGTGGTCGGCCTGACCGCCGTCGCGATCGGCTACGAACTGGCGGTCGAGCATCCGCTCGGCCAACCCGAGGCGTCCTGGATCGCGATGATCATCGGCGGGCCGGCGCTGTTCCTGCTCGGCCGGGCCCGCTTCGAGTACGAGGTGTTCGGCCGAGTGTCCCGGTCCCGGTGGATCGCAACACTCGTGCTGCTGGCCGCCGTGCCCGTCCTGACGCACCAACCGCTGCTGGTGTCGGCGGCCCTGGTCGTCGTCGTGTTGACCGGGGTCGCGCTCGCCGACGCCCGTCGGGCCAGGGGTCGCCCGCCGGAGCCGGCGGCCCCACCGCTCTAGCCATCGGCGTACGGCGATCGATACCCGGTGCCGCGGGATAGTCTCCATGCGTGACCTTCTCGCTCGTCGCCCGCTCCGCCGACGGCCGCCACCACGGCGTCGTCGTGGCCAGCCGGTTCCTGGCCGCCGGCGCGCTCGTGCCGGCCGCCGAGGCCGAGATCGGCGCGCTCGCCACCCAGGCGCACGTCAACCTCGCCTACCGCCCGCAGGGGCTGACGCTGCTGCGCACCGGGGTGGCCGCGGCCGACGTGGTGGCGGGGCTGGTCGCCGCCGACCCGGACCGGGACCACCGCCAGCTCGGCGTGGTCGCCGCCACCGGCGTGGGCGCGACCTGGACCGGGCCGAGCTGCCACCCCTGGGCCGGCGGCCAGGCCGGCGACGGCTGGGCGGCGCAGGGCAACATCCTGGTTGGCCCGCAGGTGATCGACGCGGTCCGGGACGCCTGGCTGGGCGGGGCCGCGCTGCCGTTCCCCGACCGGCTGCTGGCCGCGTTGCGCGCCGGGGACCAGGCCGGCGGCGACCGGCGCGGCCGGCAGAGCGCCGGGCTGCTGGTGGTCGAGCGCGGCGGCGGGTACGACGGCACCGGCGACGTGCTTGTCGACCTGCGGGTCGACGACCACCCCGATCCGGTGACCGAGCTGGGGCGGCTGCTCGCGGTGCACACCCTGCTCTTCGGCCGGCCCGACCCGGCCACCCTGCTCGACCTGACGGGCGCGGTCGCCGCCGAGGTCGGCGCGCTGCTGGGCGCGCTCGGTCACCCGGTCGACCCCGCGCGGCCGGAGGAGGCGCTCTTCTCCTGGGCCGGCCTGGAGAACCTGGAGGAGCGCCTGGTGCCCGGCCGGATCGATCCGGTCGTGCTGGACCACCTGCGCAGGGCCGCCCCGCACGTGCCCGCCCCGCGCCCGGAGGCGGACCCGCTCGGCGCCAACGCCTGACCCGCCCCCGGGCCGGGCCCGGCGCCAGGTCGGGTCCCGCCCGGGTCAGCCGAAGGAGAGCCAGCGGAAGCCGAAGGCGTCGACGAGGGCCCGCTCGCGGTCCGTGAGACCGGCCCGGCCGGTCGCCTTGCGAATCAGCGTGAGCCGGTCCCAGCCCAGCCCGGGCGGGACCGATCGTCCGCCGGTGAGCAGGTCGGCGACGACCTCCGCCGCCGTCGGCGTCAGCCACGGCCGCCGCTCCAGCGCCGCCGCCAGGTCCAGGCCGTGCACGCCGACCTCCACCACACGGGTACGCAGGAACTCGGCGAGCGCCATCGCGTCGCCGTGCCGGGTGCGTACCACCCGACCTGGCGGTGCGGCGTCGACGGCGTCGAGGGCGGCCCGCCAGGCCCGGTCGAAGTCGGCCACCAGGGCCGGACCGTCGAGTTCCCGGGCCTCCCGCCGGCCGCTGTCGACGCGGGCGGCGTCCACGGACGGGATGAACTTGGCGGCGCCGTAGTAGGCGGGGGCGTCGACCTCGGCGCGGAGCGGGGCGGGCGCGGCGAGCATGTCGACCAGCCGGCCCGCGCCGGTGCGTACGTGGGCCAGCAGTTCGCGTACGGTCCACGGCCGGCAGTCGGTCGGCCGGTCGAGATCCGCCTCGTCGACGCCGCACAGCACCTCGCCGAGGCGCTCGCACTCGTCCCGGAACGCCGCCCGTACGCTCTCCACGATCCCCTCCCCCGTCCCGTCCGACCCTCTCACACCGGCGCGGCCGTTTCGGGGCCCGCCCGGCGGGTACGCGCGGCCGGGCCGACGAGAGGAGCGCCAGGGATGGCCGGGATCATGCTGCGCAGCACCGCGTTCAACGACCACGACATGCTGCCGAGCCGCTTCTCGAAGGAGGGCGGCAACGTCTCGCCGCCGCTGGAGTGGGAGCGGGTGCCGGAGTCCGCCGCCGAGCTGGTCCTGCTCGTCGAGGACCCGGACGCGGGTAGGACGCCGTTCCTGCACTGGCTGGTCACCGGGATCGCGCCGAGCGCCGCCGGGGCGCCGGAGGGCGGCGTGCCCCTTGGCGGTCGCGAGTGGCCCAACGACTTCGGCACCACCGGGTGGGGCGGCCCACACCCGCCTCAGGGCGACGATCCCCACCGGTACTTCTTCCGGCTCTACGCGCTGGACCGGCCGCTGGAGTTGCCCGGGACGCCACGGGCGGACGAGGTGCACCGCCTGCTCGTCGAGCGGGACGCCGCGAGCGGGACGATGGTCGGCACGTACTCCCGCTGAGCGGTCAGCCCTTGACCCGGGGCACCAGCCGGTGCACGGCGGCGAGCACCAGCGCCATGACCAGGCCCATCGTGCCGACGATCCCGGCGGCGCTGCCGGCGTAGCCGACGAGGAGCGGCCTGCGGGCCAGCTCGCTGGGCGGGGTGGCGCGCAGGTCGACCAGCCAGGAGAGGGCGAACCCGCAGGCCACCACCGCCAGTACGCCGCCGACGCCGAGCACCGTCGCGGCGACCCGGTGGGCGTCGGCCGACTCCACCTGCGCCTGCTCCCGCTGGGTGATCAGCAGCACCAGCCCGGCCAGCGCCGCCCAGACCCCGACGATCAGGAACGCGGCCACCGCGTCGCTGGGCCGGTGCCAGCCGGCGGAGAGGGTGGCCACCCCGGCGATCGCGGCATAGCCGGCGCCGAGGAAGGCGCCGAACACCCGCACCTTGCGCGGCAGCACGAGCATCAGCGCGACCGCGACCGAGGCGGCGACCGTGGCGTGCCCGCTGGGCAGGCTGTTGCCGGCGTAGATCCGTTCGGGGTCGATGCCGAAGTCGGGCCGGGCCAGGCCGTACTTGAGCAACTGGGTGGTGGCGTTGGCGCCGGCGATCAGGAGGGTGGCCGTGACGGCCAGGGCGATCCGGCCCCGGATCAGGGCGATGAAGCCGATCACCGCGGTCGCCGCCAGCAGCGAGACGACCGACATGGCGTTGAGGATCCGGTTCACCGGCTCCTCGATGTGGTCCTGCCCGATCCGGTTGCCGGTCAGGGCGACGGTGTCCACCCACTGGCCTATCTCGACGTGCACGGCGACCCGCCACACAGCGATGAAGGCCGCCGCCTGGACGAGCGCCAGGACGACCAACCAGACCGCGGTCCAACCCCTCGGCGTCGTTCGCACCCGCACACCGTAGCGGCAGGCGCAGCCCGGTCGGCGGGTGGCCTGTCGCATGGCTACAGCTAGGTTGGTGGCGGACGTGAGGAGGGTGCGGTGACGCGTACACCGGAGGGTGCGCCGGCCCCGACGGACCGGCCGGAGACGCTCGCGGACCTGCTCGGCGGGCGCCGGGGCGCGGTCGACGCCAGCCTGCCGCCGGTGGCGTTCGCTCTCGGTTGGCTGCTCGGCGGGCACTCGCTGTGGGGCGGGGTGGGCGCGGCCGTGGTCACCGGCGCCGCGCTGGCCGGCTGGCGGCTGCACCGGGGCGACCGGCCGCGTTCGGTACTGGTCGGGCTGCTCGCCGTCTGCGTGGCCGCGCTCGTCGCGTTGCGCACCGGTCGCGCCGAGGACTTCTTCCTCGTCCAACTGCTGTCGAACGCGGCGAGCGCGCTGGCCTGGGTGGTCAGCATCGTGGTGCGCTGGCCGCTGCTCGGGACGGTGGTGGGCGTCGCGCTCGGCCAGCGGACCCGGTGGCGGCGGGATCCGGCGCTGCTGCGCGCGTACGGTCGGGGCAGCTGGGCGTGGGCGGCGTCCTACGTGCTGCGGGTGGCGGTGTTCCTGCCGCTGTGGCTCGGCGGTCAGGTGGTCGCGCTGACGGTGGCCCGGGTCGTGTTGTCCTGGCCGCTGGTGGCGGCGGTGCTCGCGGTGAGCTGGGTGGTGGTGCGCCGGTCGTTGCCGGCCGGTCACCCGGGGCTGCGCCACCCGGTCGTGCCGGCCCGTGCGCCGGTGGAGCCGGCGGGAAATTAAGGGAGAGGCCGCCACGGGGGGAGCGGCCTCTCCGGTGACGTACGTTACTCCGTCCCGGCCCCATGCGTGATCCCGTGGTGGCCGATTTTTCGGGCGTTTTCGCGCCCGGTGCATATCCGGGTGTGGTGGGGTGGGCCGGTTGCCCCGCTGCGTCGGCCGGTTGACCGGCCCACCCCGGCCTGACCGTGGGAGTCAGGCCGTCCACCGACCGGGCGTCTCCGTTCCCCCAGGCCCGCCCGGCCGGCCTCCGGGGGGGCGGGCCGCGCCACCCACCCGGAGGAGTCGGTCAGCCGTTGGGGAACAGCTTTCCGTAGTCGGCGTACGCCATGGCGACGTCCGCCTGGGCCCAGAACCGGTGGTACTTGAACTCCGGCTCGGGGCCGCCGTCCAGGTACGCCTGGACCTTCGGCCAGGCCGGGTCGTTCTTGTAGAAGGAACGGATGTCGAGGAAGCTCTTGCCCGCGGCGATGGGGTCACCGTTGGCCATGGTCCCCGTCCAGCCCGGCGGCACGTAGAGGCCCTGCCCGGTGCTGGCGTCGTAGACGTCGTCGAAGCGGCGGTAGTCGCCGCGCTTCTCCACGGTGGAGACACCCTGGGCGTCGCTGGCCGCGTGCAGCGCGTCCAGCAGCCCCTTGGCGGTGTTCTTCGCCGCCGCGTTGCCCGACTTCGCCGCGTACGCGATGAGCGTGCGGGCGTAGGCGGCGGCGATGCCGACGTCCTGGCCCTTGACCGTGACCTCGACGTGCAGGTTGGTGTTGGGCTGCGGGTTGGCCGGGTTCCAGGTGGTCGGCTGGCCGGTCCACTTCATGTCCGACGGGATCGACCAGTTGGTGCCGACCGTGGTGTTGGCGATCGCCCACGGCACCCACTTGTCCAGCAGCGCCTTGGCCTTGGCGTTGCCGGTCTCCAGGTACAGCTCGGCGATGCGCTGCATGGACCAGGCCTGCATGCCGAACCACTGGTTCGACGGCGGGTCGTTGTAGACCGGGTCGACGTCGTAGTACATGCCGTAGAACGTCGACGTGCCGGCCGGCGGCTGGCCGTAGTGGCCGCCCCAACTGTTGGTCGCGCCGCCGGCGATGCCGCCCTCGGCGGACTGGAGCCAGGTGTAGAACTCCAGCTGCCGCTCCAGGCTCTTGGTCCAGTCGGTGACCGCGGTCGGCGACTTCGGCTTGAGCTCGTTGACGTTGGTCAGCGCCCAGGCCGCGAACGGGTTCTGGTAGCCGAAGTGGTTGTGGCTGGAGCCGATCCGCCACGACCAGTTCTGGTTCGGCTCGTACGCGCCGCCCCAGGCGTAGTACCAGGACATCAGGTAGTGCGCCGAGTCCTTGCCGGTGCCGGCCGGGCAGGTGGCGGCCCCGACGCAGTTGCCGATCTTCTTGAAGTACTTGTCGAACATGGCGTAGCGCAGGTAGTCACCCATCTTGGCGGCCTTGGCCACGGTGGCCGCCACGTCGGCCTCCTTGCCCTGCTCCTTGGCCCAGGTCAGGGCCCAGTACGCGGCCTGCACGGCGCGGGCGTCGGCGTCGGGGGCGTTGGTGTACTTCCACTGCTTCGCCGGCGCGTTCGCCTCCTTGACGAACAGGTCGAGGTAGCCGTTGCGGCCACCGTGGGCGAAGGTGTCGCAGGACGGCTGCGGCACGGTCTCCCACACCGACTCCTGGGTGCCCCGCTGGAAGGTGTTGATGTACGCCGGCCGGGTGGTGCCGTCGCCGCAGCGGCCGTAGCCGTAGGTGTTGTCCACGTCCAGCAGCCAGTGCATGCCGTAGATGTCACCGGTGCCGTAGGTGTTCTGCAGCTCCGCGCGCAGCGGGTCCTGGCCGACCGGCACGGACGGCTCCAGCTGCGACGGGTACTGGCTGGGCAGGTCGTGCTCCGCGGCGTACTGCGCGGTGCCGGCCGCGCCCGCGGTGGGCTGGTCGGCGTGCGACGGGATGATGTACTTCTCCATGACGTTCCAGGAGTTGTTGAACGGGGCCCAGTTCTGGGTCACCCGCCCGTACTGGGCCTCCAGCCAGAGCCAGAAGCTGAACGCCTCGGAGGTCGTCTCGTGCCCGTGGTCGGGCGCCTCGACGATCAGCGTCTCGATCGAGTGGTACGGCACGCCCTCGGGGCTGAAGTAGCCCGAGTTCTTGATCTTGCCGTACTGGTCGAGGAAGCGCTTGACGTAGGTGTTGTCCCCGCCGCCGGTGTCGTTGTCGATCTCGGTGGCGGTGATCGCCAACGGCGCGTAGCCGGTGGCCGAGGCGGTGACGGTGGCGGTGCCGCCGAGCGTGTCGGCGTCCTCGGCCGCCGCGACGGCCACGTTCACCCCGGTGTTCCAGTTGCTCGGGGTCAGCGTCACCGAGGCCGGCGAGACGGTGATGTCGGTGTCACCGGTGCGGGCCAGCGAGACCGGCACGTTGGCCGTCGGCGCCGCGCTGAGCTTGAGGTTGACCGTCGAGCTGCCGCCCTCGGTCACGCTCACCGCCGACGGGGTGGCGACCAGCACCGGCCCGGACGCCTGCGTGACGGTGAATGCCTTCTCTGCGGTGGCGGTCAGGTTCGCGTTGTCGTACGCCTTGGCCTGCACCGTGTACGCGCCGGCCGGCAGGTCCTCCAGCGTGTAGCCGTACGGGGCGGTGGTGTCGGTGTTGACCAGCAGGCCGTTGCGGTAGAACTCGACCTTGCTGATCGTCCCGTCCGGGTCGCTGGCGGTGGCGCTCAGCGGCACGTCGGCGGGGGCCTCGAACGGGCCGGCCGGCACGTTCAGCGCGACCGTCGGCGGCTGCTGCTGCGTGCCGCCGCAGGTGACGCCGTTGACCGAGAAGGACGTCGGCTTCGGGTTGGTGCCGCCGTGCGAGCCGTTGAAGCCGATGCTGGTGGAGGCGCCCGTGGCGATGCCCCCGTTGTAGGACTCGTTGGTGGCCGTGACCTGGTTGCCGGTCTGGCTCCACTTGGCCGACCAGCCCTGGGTCACCCGCTGGTCGCCGGGGAAGGCGAACTTCAGCGTCCAGCCGTTGATCGGATCGCCGAGGTTCTTGATGGTGACGTTGGCGGTGAAGCCGTTGTTCCAGTCGGTGGTCGCGTAGACCACGTCGCAGGCGGGGGCGGCCTGTGCGGCGCCGGCCGGCAGGGTCACCCCGCCGACGGCGAGCGCGGCGGCGGCGACCATCGCCAGGCGGCGACGTCTTGCCAGATTTCTCATGTGTGCGGTGTCTCCTCGGACCTGGCCGGGGACGAAAGGCCCCGGCGGGGCGCCCTCCCGTGAACGGGATTCGGGGGCACCCGGGATGGTGGTCGCCCCGGCCCGAGGCCGGGGTACAGCGGGCGGCGCCCCCTGCGGGGCTGCTGCTCCGCCGACTGCGTCGGATGCCGTACCGGAGACACCGGCTGCCCTCGGCGACCCACGCTTGCGCGATCTGGCTCCGCGTCGCGGTGGCGACAGTGTGCCATGCATGGAAGCGCTCCCACAATGGCCGGAGGCGCACCGAGGCAGCAACATGTTTCGATCTCGTTTTGGGGCTTTCACAAAGCCGTGACGGGCGTTACAGTCGCAGCATCGGTCGATGGGAGCGCTTCCATCGACGGAGATCCAATTAGAAGATCACCCGGAGTCCATCCACGACGGACCCC
Source organism: Micromonospora sp. NPDC048868 (assembly GCF_043198195.1). Classification (NCBI taxonomy): domain Bacteria; kingdom Bacillati; phylum Actinomycetota; class Actinomycetes; order Micromonosporales; family Micromonosporaceae; genus Micromonospora; species Micromonospora sp. NPDC048868. The sequence goes on along the minus strand of NZ_JBICUN010000018.1, from coordinate 93,630 downwards.
GGGGACTCAGCCCGAGGGCTGACGACGGGCCAGCCCGGACACCGCCGTCAGCCGTTCCCACCGACATGGAGGGAGGTGGATCCTCTAGCCACTCGCGTGGCCCGGCTCCCGCGCGACACGCACGACAGGACGCCAATTCCGCCCGTGCGTGTGCAGCAATGGTGGGGACGGGGGTTGCCCTCCCCCGTCCCCACACACTAAACCTCCCGCCACGGCGGGAAAAGAGGCCGACGGGACTGGCCGTGTCGCCGTTCCGACCGGCCTCGTCCGCTGTCCGCCCGTACCGCCCGGTCGACGCCCCGCGCCCCGGCGCCCCGCGTCCCGCGGCCGGCCACCCGAGCGCCGGCGCCACCGCGCGCCCCCGCTCCCGCACCGCCGCCACGGGCGCAGCACGCACGCACCCCTCCGCCGTTCCCGATCGCCCTTCGCCCGGCCGGGCGGACGCGACCGGCCGGCGGCTCCTGCCCTATGCTGGGAGCGCTCCCGGCCCGGCGGTGGCCACGCAGACCATGAGGAGAACCGATGTCGATGCCCACCCCGCGCCCGCCCCAGGGCGCCGCGCCCTCCGCCACCGCCCCCGCCGCCGCGACCGGCCCCGCGCCGCACACCGACGAGACGCCGTCGGCCGGCCTGCGCTTCCCGCCGGGCTTCGGTTGGGGGGCGGCCACCTCCGCCTACCAGATCGAGGGCGCGGCCAAGGAGGACGGCCGGGGCGAGTCGATCTGGGACACCTTCAGCCACACGCCCGGCCGCACCCGCAACGGCGACACCGGCGACGTCGCCGCCGACCACTACCACCGGTACGCCGAGGACCTGGACCTGATGCGCGACATCGGGCTGGACAGCTACCGGTTCTCCATCTCCTGGCCGCGCGTACAGGCCGACGGCACCGGCGCGCCCAACCAGCGCGGGCTCGACTTCTACCGCCGTCTCGTCGACGGGCTGCACGAGCGGGGCATCGCGCCGATGGCGACGCTGTTCCACTGGGACCTGCCGCAGTCCCTCCAGGACGCCGGTGGCTGGGAGTCGCGCGACGTCGCCCACCGGTTCGCCGACTACGCCGAGATCGTCTTCCGCGCGCTCGGCGACCGGGTGCCGGTCTGGCTGACCGTCAACGAGCCGAAGACGGTGGTGCAGAACGGCTACCTCGAAGGTCACCACGCCCCGGGCCGGCAGGACCCGGACGCCGCGTACCTGGTCGCCCACCACCTCCACCTGGCCCACGGGCTCGCCGTGGCGGCGTTCCGCGCGACCGGCTCCGGCCGGATCGGCCCGGCGCTCAACCTGCACCCCTGCTACCCGGCCGACGACTCGCCCGAGGCCGCCCGAGCCGCCCGGCTCTACGACGGCTACGAGAACCGCCTCTACCTCGACCCGATCCTCACCGGCAGCTACCCGCAGGACGTGCTGGACGACCTCGGCCCCCACAGCCGGCTGGTCCGGGGCATCCGCGACGGCGACCTGGCGACCATCGCCGCGCCTGTCGACCTGCTCGCCGTGCAGTACTACACGCCCTACTACGTCACCGGCGACGGCGCGACGGTCGGGCGCTGGCCCACCTCACAGGCCTCCTGGCAGCAGATCCACCCCGACGGAATGTACGACATCCTGACCCGGGTGACCCGCGACTACGGCCCGATCCCGCTGACCGTCACCGAGAACGGCCTGCCCACCCCGGACACCCTCGACGCCGACGGCACGGTCGACGACGCCGGCCGGGTCACCTTCCTGCGCGACCACCTCGCCGCGGTGCACCGGGCCATGGCCGCCGGCGTGCCGCTGGAGAGCTACCACGTGTGGTCCCTGCTCGACAACTTCGAGTGGGACGCGGGCTACGACGAGCGCTGGGGCCTGGTCCACGTGGACTACCAGACCCAGCGGCGCGTGCTCAAGCGCAGCGCGCACTGGTACCGCGAGGTCATCGCCGCCAACGGACTCTGACCGCCGGTCATCCGCCACCCCGGCGCCGCTCGGCGGCGTCGGGGTGGACGCCGTCGGCGCGCCCGCCGGGTGGACGCCGGGCGGGCGCGTCGACCCGGTCAGCGGGGCAGGGCCTGCTGGAGTTCCGCCCGCAGCGCCGGGGTGAGCATCTCCCCCGCCTGCTTGGCCAGCCGCGCCATCTCGTAGCCGACCACACCGATGTCGGCCTCCGCCCCGGCCAGCGTGGCCAGGATGGAACCGTCCCGCACCTGCATGACCAGGAAGTAGCCGCGCCCCATCTCGACGACCGTCTGCTTGACGATGTCCCCGTCGAACATCTGCGCCGCGCCCGCGGTGATGCTCATCAGCCCCGAGGTCACGGCCGCGAGCTTGTCGGCGTGGTCCCGGGGCAGGTGGTCGGAGATCGCGACCAGCAGGCCGTCGGAGGAGACCACGATGGCGTGCACCACCCCCGGCACCCGCTCCGCGAACCCGCTGACCAGCCAGCTCAGGTCGCGGGCCTCCCGGCTCAACGTCGTCATCGCTGTCCCCCTTCGGTGCGTACGCCGCCCGGCGGCATGGAAATCTCAGTGGTGTCCTCGGCCTCGGCCCGCCGTACCCCGCTGTAGAACCGGGACAGCATCCCCCCGACCGCTTCCGGGTCCGGGTCGTGGCGTACCGCCGGCTGCTCCGGCCGGGCCGGCCGGGTGACGGCGGAGAGCTGCGCCATCGGCACCCGGACGGGCAGGCCGCGTTCGTTGGTCCCGCCGGTGACCGGGACGGCCGGCGGCGTGGGCGAGGCCCCCGGCACCGGGCCGGGCGACGGGCCCTGCCGGGACCACCAGCCCCCGCCGGTCGACGCGGACGACCGGGCCGCCGGGGCGAGCACGTCCTCGGCCCGCACCGGGACCGACCGTGCCTGCCGGGGCGGGGCCTCGGACCGCCGCCCGGCCGCCGGCAGCTCGCCCGCCGGTCGCGCACCGCCCCACACCGGCGGCCGCCCGGCCACCGGCAGCCCATCGGGCGGCGGCCCGTCCCACGCCGTGGCGGCCAGCATCCGGGCCGTGACGGGCGCCTCCCGCTCGGGTGCCGGCGCCAGCAGGCCACCGGGCAGCCGTACCCGGGCGACGAGGCCCTCCTCGCCGCCGGCCAGGCGCACCTCGACGCGGAGCCGGGCGGCCAGGTGGCTGACCACGAACAGGCCCATCCGCTCGACCGTCGCCACGTCGGCGGCCGGCGGGGTGGCCAGGACGGCGTTCGCCTCCGCCAGCGCGGCCGGGCTCATGCCGAGCCCCCGGTCGGTGATCTCGATGACCGCGCCGGCACCCTCGCCCCGGGCGGTGACCGCCACGACCGTGTCGGGACGGGAGAACGAGGTGGCGTTCTCCAGCAGCTCGGCGAGGATGTGGACCAGCTCGCCGACGGCGTGGCCGACGACGTGCAGGTCGGCGACCGTCCCGTGCCGCACCCGCTGGTACTGCTCGATCTCGGCGCTGGCGGCGAGCAGCATCGCGCCGAGCGCCGCCGGCCGGTTCCACCGGCGGGTCGACTCGGTCCCGGCGAGCACCAGCAGGCTGTCGTCGTTGCGCCGCATGCGGGCGGCCAGGTGGTCGAGCTTGAAGAGGTTCTCCAACTGGTCCGGATCGCTCTCCTCGCGCTCCAGGTCGTCGAGCAGCTCCAACTGGCGCTCCACGAGCACCTGGCTGCGCCGGGCGAGGTTGACGAACATCGCGTTGACGTTGCGCCGGGTGGTCGCCTGCTCGACGGCGACGTTGACCGCGCTGCGGTGCACCGCGACGAACGCCTCCGCCAGCTCGCCGATCTCGTCGAGCGAACGGACCACCGCCGGCGGGACCTCGATTTCCGGGACACCCCCGGTCACGGTACGCAGCCGGTCCAGGGCGTCCGGCAGCTCCAGCTGGGCGATCCGCAGCGCCTGGCCGCGCAGCAGCCGCATCGACCGGGCCATGGACCGGCCGACGAGGACGGAGATGAGCAGGGCGACCAGCAGCACCGCGAGGATGCTGCCGACGACCAGCAGCGTGGTCCGCAGCTGCGTCGCGCTCACCTCGTCGGCCTGCCGTACGGCGTCGTCGAGCACCGACGCCTCGATGCGGCGGAGCAGCTCCTGACGCTGCTCGCCGGCCGCCCACCACTGTGGCGCCGGCAGCACGCTCGGCGCGGCGGCCCCGGTCACCAGGCTCTGCTCCTCCAGCCGGGTGGCCGTCAGGAACGCCGGATCCGTCGAGGTCTCGTCGTAGCGGCGGACCTGCTCGGCGGTGGCGGCGACCCGGAACGCGCCCAGGGCGGTCAGTTGCTGGGCGCGCAGGTCGGTCAGGACCACCTGGTCCTCCACGCCGTACCGGCCGGCGCGGGCGGCCTCGTAGAGCTGGGCCCGGACCCGTGAGGAGAGCTCCTTGACCCGGGCGAGCTGCACGTAGCGCAGCACCGCGTCGCTGAGTGCGGGCCGGTCCTCGCCCGGCGAGGGCTCGGCGAGCAGGCGCAGCAGCGCGTCGACGGCCCGGTGGTAGTTGCTCAGGATGGTGTCGCTGCCCAGCACCGCCGGGGGGATCGCGGCCCGGATGTAGGCGACCTGGTCATAGGCCTCCAGCACCTCCGAGTAGGCGACCCGCCAGGAGGCGTCGGCGTCGGCCAGCGGCCCGGCGGCCCGGCGCAGGTCACGCAGCGCCTGGTCGGTGGCGGCCTGCAACGGCCTCAGCACCACGATTGCCGAGTCCCGGTCGGCGCCCGCGCCGCCCCGGCGCAACTCGCCCAGCTCACCGGCGGCCCGGTCGCGTTCCTGCTGGAGCTGGTGCACCAGCGCGACGATCTCCCGGCCGATGCCGACCTGCTGGGCGAAGTCGCCCAACGCGGTCGTCCGCCCGACGAGGGTGTGGGTCTGCACGCCGGCCAGCACCAGGAACGCGACCGACGGGATGACCAGTACGGTGACGAGCTTGGTGCGCATCCGCCAGTCCCGGAGCCGGAACGGGGAGCGGCGACGGTGCGGCACGACCCGGACGTCGAACCGGCGCCGGCGGTGCTGCGACACCCCGTCGTCGGACGGTTCCGGCCCTGCCCCCACACCTACCCCTTCCCTGTCCCGCGTCCGCCGCGAGCCGGGGAGCGGAGTCCATCCAACCAGGCCCGCTAGCCGTGTCAACGGGGCGGGCTGAGGTGCTGCTCAGGAGGGTGAGGCGGTCTCGTCCGTCCGGACGATGGCGGCGAGCCGGGAGGCGTCACCGATGCGGCCCATGGCCACCAGCGCCGCGCCGCTCGCCCCGACCTCCGGGTTGCGTCCGTACCACACCGGCCGGGGCGCGAGCGCCGCCGCGAACGACGAACGCCACCAGCCGGAGGCCGCCACCGCTCCCCCGCCGAGCACCACCTCGACCGGCTCGTCCACCGTGGACTCGAGCACGACGAGGTCGCCGGCGACCAGGTCGCACAGGCCCCGCATCAGCCCCGCCAGGATCTCCACGGCGGTGGTGCCGAAGCTCAGGCCCCCCAGCGCGCCCGAGCCGGCCGGGGACATCCCGGGCGGCCGGTCCCCGCCGAAGCGGACGTTCACCGGCAGGGTCCTGTCGTGCGGCACCCGGGCCAGGGCGACCTCCAGCTCGCTGCCCCCGGGCAGCCGCAGCTCCCGGTCGGCCCAGGCGAAGAGGTTGCCGCCGGAGGAGTACGCGGCACCGGTCACCACGTGGTCGTGGTCGACCCGGTAGCGCCACAGCTCCTTGGGCAGCGGCGGCATGGCCTGCCCCGCCGGGACGCGCTGCACCAGCCGCACCGCCGCCGACGTGCCGACCGTCACCGCGACCCGGCCCGGCTCGACGCAGCCCGAGCCGACGTTCGACGCCGCGCCGTCGCCCACCGGGCCGGCCCAGGGCGCGTCGGTGAGCTGCGGCCAGCGCCGCGCGTACGCCGGCCGCAGCCGGCCCCGCCACCCGGCCGGAGCCAGCTCGGGCAGCTCGTCGGCGTGGCTGCCGGCCAGCGCGCACGCCTCGGCGTCCCAGTCCAGCGTCCGCAGGTCCAGCAGGCCCGTGCCGGACGCCTGGGAGATCGACATGGGCGCCGAGCCGAGCAGCTCGCCCAGCACGTACTCGACCAGGCCGGCGAACCGGGCGACCCGAACGCCGGTGTGTTCCCGCAGCCAGGGCAGCCGGACCGACCAGTAGCAGCGGTGCCACCACGTGCCGGTGCGCCGGTGGAAGTCGACCGGGTCGGCCGGGCCGGCCGCCCCGGCGGGCACCTCGGGACGGGTGTCCAGCCAGGTCAGCACCGGCCCGAGGGGCGCCCCGTCGGCGCCGAGCGGGACCACCGAGTGCCACTGCCCGGACGTCGCCACCAGCGACACGTCGCGCAGGTGGCCGCCGGCGGCCAGCTCGTCCAGGCACGCCACCAGGCAGGCCAGATAGCCGGGGCCGTCCAGCGTGCCGGTGCCGTCGTCGTCCACGGCGAGGCTCACCTTGCGCCGGGCCAGCGCGCCGGGCAGCGGGCGGGCGTCCGTGTCCAGCACGAGTCCGCGTACCGAGGAGGTGCCCAGGTCGAGCGCGAGAATGTTCATCGCGGGTCAAGTTACCCGGTGCGGCGCGCCCCGGCGTCCCAGCGCCTGGGCCGTACGCCCGATCGGCTTTCCGGTGCCCGCGCGGGGCCGTAGGGTGATCGCATGCCCGCGCACCTGTCCTGCTGGTGGCCCGCCGACCCGGCGGCCATCCCCCGCGCGTAGCTTCCCACGCGGCCGCCCGACGAGGCGGCCGCCGGTCTCTCCCCGGCCCTCCCGGCCGCCCCGCCGGGCGCCGCCCGGCCCGAGGAGACCCGATGACCCACCTGACCGAGTTGCTCGCCGCCGTCGCCGGCGGCGGCGACCCCGGCCCGTTCGCGCTCGTCCGCCGCGAGGGCGCCGCGCACCTGGAGCTGTTCACCGGCACGGTACGCACGGCGGGCCGGCTCGCCGACCTCCCCCTGCCCGGCGGGGCGCCCGGCCCCCGGACGCTGGCGCTGGTGCCCTACCGGCAGATCACCGAGCGGGGCTTCGCCTGCGTCGACGACGGCGTCCCGCTGGAGTTCCTCGAGATCGACCGGCACGAACGGGTCGCCCTGGCCGAGGCGCTCGGCGCGCTGCCCGACGTGCCCGTGCGCACCGCCGACGCCGCCTTCGACATCACCGACGACGAGTACGCCGCCACCGTCGGCCGGGTGCTCGCCGAGGAGATCGGGCGCGGCGAGGGCGCCAACTTCGTCATCCACCGCTGCCTGCGCGCCACCGTGCAGGGCCCGCCGCTGCTCGCCGCGCTCGCCGCGTTGCGCCGGCTGCTGCGGGGCGAGCGGGGCGCGTACTGGACCTTCCTGGTGCACACCGGCACCCGGATCCTGGTCGGGGCCAGCCCGGAGCGGCACGTCAGCGTCGACGACGGCCTGGTCATGATGAACCCGATCAGCGGCACCTTCCGGCACACCGGCGCGGGCGCCGACCGGGCCGCGCTACTGCGCTTCCTCGCCGATCCCAAGGAGGTCGAGGAGCTGTACATGGTGCTCGACGAGGAGCTCAAGATGATGGCCACGGTCGCCGAGCACGGCGGCCAGGTGGTCGGGCCCCACCTCAAGGAGATGTCCCACCTGGCCCACACGGAGTACCTGCTCGCCGGCCGGGGCACGAAGGACGTGCGGGAGGTGCTGCGGGAGACGATGTTCGCGCCCACGGTCACCGGCAGTCCGATGGAGAACGCCTGCCGGGTCATCGCCCGGCACGAGGGCACCGGGCGGCGCTACTACGCCGGGGTGCTGGCGCTGCTCGGCCACGACGACGCCGGCCGGCAGAGCCTGGACGCGCCGATCCTGATCCGTACCGCCGAGATCTCCCCCGCCGGCGAGCTGCGGGTGCCGGTCGGGGCCACCCTGGTGCGGCACTCGACCGCCGAGGGCGAGGTGGCCGAGACGCACGCCAAGGCGGCCGGCGTGCTGGCCGCGCTCGGCCTCGGCCCGCAGGCGCCCGCCGGTGGCCCGGAGCCCGCCGTACGCCTCGCCGACGACCCGCAGGTGCGGGCCGCGCTGGCCGCGCGCAACGCGCCGCTGGCCCGGTTCTGGCTCGACCAGCGGTCGCCGGGTGCCGGTGGCCTGCCCGGGCTGGCCGGCCGGCGGGCGCTGATCGTCGACGGCGAGGACACCTTCACGGGCATGCTGGCCCACCAGCTGCGTGCGCTCGGCCTGGCCGTGACGCTGCGGCCGTGGCACGCCGCCGGTCCGGTGGACGGCCACGACCTGGTGGTGGTCGGCCCCGGTCCGGGCGACCCGGGCAGCACCACCGAGCCGAAGATGCGCACGATGCGCGGGCTGCTCGCCGGCCTGCTCGCCGAGGGCCGGCCGACCCTGGCCGTCTGCCTGGGCCACCAACTGCTCGCCGGCCTGCTCGGGCTGGCGCCGCACCGCCGGGACGCGCCCTACCAGGGGCTCCAGCGGGAGGTGGACGTCTTCGGCACGCGCCGCCGGGTCGGCTTCTACGCCACCTTCACGGCGCGCGCCGACGCCGACCGGCTGGACACCGCGTACGGCCCGGTGGAGCTGGCCCGGGACGCGGCGGACGGCGCGGTGCACGCGCTGCGCGGGCGCGGGTTCGCGGGGGTGCAGTTCCATCCGGAGTCGGTGCTCAGCCCCGACGGCGTGGCCGTCCTCGCCGACCTGCTGGGCGGGCTGCTGCCGGCGCCGGCGGGACCTCCGGCGGCGGCGCACGGCAGGGTGTCGGGAGCGGCCGAACGTGCATAGCCGACCCGATCGGGGGTAGGGGTGCTGCGACCGGCGGTCCGGACGGGTCGAGAGCCCCCGCCCGGGCCGCCGGTCGCGCCGGTACAGCCGACCCGCTGGCAGCGCCGGTCCAGCCGGTGAACCGGCGGCGCCGGGTCAGCCGGCCAGGCCCGCCTTCAGCGCCGCACCGATCCGCACCGCGCGCTTGGCGGTCAACGCGGTGGCGCCGAGCGCGATGTCGTCCGGCGCCGTCTCACCGTTGTTGCTGGTGTGCGAGGCGCCGTAGGGGTTGCCGGCGACGAACTGGCTCGGGTCGGTGTAGCCGGGCGTCACCACGATTCCGCCCCAGTGGTAGAAGACGTGGAACATCGACAGCAGCGTGGCCTCCTGCCCGCCGTGCGAGGTGGCCGTCGAGCAGAACGCGGAATAGACCTTGTCCGCCAGGGCGCCCTGCGACCACAGCGGCCCGGTGGTGTCCATGAACTGCTTGAGCTGGGCGGCCATCACGCCGTACCGGGTCGGGGTCCCGAAGATCACCACGTCGGCCCACGACAGGTCGTCCAACTGCGCCTCGGGGACGTCCTGGGTCTCCATCTGGTGCGCGTGCCAGCCCGAGTTGGAACGGATCGCCTCGTCCGGCGCCAGCTCGCGCACCTTGCGCAGCCGCACCTCGGCGCCCGCCTCACCGGCGCCTTCGCACGCCGCCTGCGCCATCTGGTACGTGATGCCGGTGGCGCTGTAGTAGATCACCGCGACCTTGGTCTGGGCAGCCATCGGGTGTTCCCTCCTCATGTCGGGTCAGCTCCCGCGACTACCCGATGTTTGCGCCGTCAAACGGTCACCGGGGTCGCGCGCCCGGGGTGGGCACCCGGTCGTCAGGTGTCGAGGCGGTCGCGCAGGTCGTCGACCTCCTGCTGGATCCGGTTCACGGCGTCCTCGTTGTTGAGGACGGTGGTGATCCCGGCGGCGAAGGCCAGCCCGAGCAGCACCGCCAGGGCGCTGAGCACCAGGCCGCCGATCGCCACGCCCCGGCCGGTCACCCCGGGCCGACCGGCCATCTTCAGCCCGACGATGCCCAGGATCACGCCGACGATGCCGAGCAGCAGGCCGATCCAGGACAGGATCACGGTCAGCACGCTGATCAGCGCGGCCACCCCGAAGACCAGGGCGAAGGCGGCGGCGGCGCTGGTCTTGGCGGCCGGGCCGCCGCGGCCGGCACGGGTCGGTACGCCGGCGCCCCGGGCCGGCTCGCTGGACGCGGTCATGTCGCTCCCTCCGGGCGCGCGGACGGCACGCCTACTGGCCGGCCGCTTTCCCGCCGCTAGGGCGGTCATGCGTCGGATGTCGGAGGTCGGCCCTAGGCTGATGCCCCACCGGAGCGGAGGAGCCCCCATGCCAGCGGAGCTGACCGGGCGCGAGGCGCTCGCGCTGCGGATGACCGGCCTGCTGCTCCGCCCGCATCCCACGGCGGCGGTGGGCGGGGTCGAAGACGTGGTGGCGTGGTTCGGGGCCATGCAGGCGCAGGACCTGGCCAGTGGCATGTGGTCGCTCGGGGTGCGGCTGCCCGCGCTCGGCCACGCCGACGTGCACACCGCGCTGGAGCGCCGGGAGGCGCTGCGCACCTGGCCGATGCGGGGCACCGTGCACCTCGTGCCGCCCCGCGACGCCCGCTGGATGCTGGAGCTGACCGGCGTACGCTCGCTGGCCGGCGCCGCCACCCGCCGCGCGCAGCTCGGGCTCACCGGGACCGACGCGGACCGCGCGCTCGACGTGCTCGGCGCCGCGCTGGCCGGCGGCGGCCGGCTCACCCGGGCGCGGTGCCTGGCCACGCTGAAGGCGGCCGGCATCGACACCGGCGGCCAGCGCGGCTACCACCTGCTCTGGTATGCCAGCGTCCGCGGCGTCACCTGCCTCGCGCCCAACGTCGGCACCGAGCAGACCTTCGCCCTGCTCGACGAGTGGGCACCCGAGGCGCGCCGGCCGGAGCGGGACGAGGCCCTGGCGATGCTCGCCCACCGCTACGTGCGGGGGCACGGGCCCGTCACCGCCCGGGAGTTCGCCGGCTGGACGGGGCTGACGCTCACCGACGCGCGCCGGGGCTTCGCGGCGGCCGGCGACGCCCTGACCGTGGTGCGGGTCGACGGGCAGGAGGCGCTCGTCGACGCGGCCTTGCTCGACGCGCCCCGCGAGCCGGTCGACGACCTGCTGGTCCTGCCCGGCTTCGACGAATACCTGCTGGGCTTCAGGGACCGCTCGCTGATGCTGGATCCCGCCCACGCCGAGGCGATCGTGCCGGGTCGCAACGGCGTGTTCCAGGCCACGGTCGTCCGGGACGGGCGGGTCGTGGGCACGTGGAAGCGGACGGTCGGCAGAAACCGGGTGACGGTCACGGTGTTCCCGCTGGTGCCCTTCGACGAGGGGACCCGGGCCCGGGTGGCGGGCGCGCTGGGCCGTTACGCCGACTTCCTGGGCCTGCCGCTGCGGATCGACTGGCCCGGCTGAGCGGCGAGCCGCCTGCCGGCAGTCCCAAGGGCCCCGGCAGTCCCAACGGTCCCGGCAGTTCAGGCGCCCGGGTGGGTGAGCCTGGGCTCCCGGCGCTGCTCCTATCCATCGGGTCATCGACGAATCCGTGCTGGCCGGCCGGGTATCCGGACCGTGACACGAGAGGGAGGTAGACGACCGATGAAGCTCACTGAACAGCAGGCCAACTCGCTGTACGGGCAGGACGTCAAGGACCGCTCGGGTTCGAAGATCGGAAGCGTGGGCCAGATCTGGGCCGACGCCGCCGGCGAGCCCACCTGGGTCAGCGTGCAGACGGGCCTGATGGGCCGCAAGGAGTCGATGGCCCCGCTGGACAAGGCCCGGATCACCGACGGCGGGCTCACCGTCGACTACGACAAGTCGACAGTGAAGGACGCCCCGGCCGTGGACGCCGGCACCGAACAGCCGCTGGACACGACGCAGATCCAGCAGCTCTACGGCCACTACCGCCTGACGCCGCAGGCGCCGCCGGCCCCCGACCGGGGACGGAAGCCCGCGGCCGGCGAGGACATGATCCGGTCCGAGGAGCGGATGCGGGTCGGCACGGAGAGCCAGCCCGCCGGCACGGCACGGCTGCGCAAGTACGTGGTCACCGAGGACGTGCACACCACCGTGCCGGTCGAGCACGACGAGGTGCACGTGGAGCGGGAGCCCATCGCCGCCCGCGACGCACGCGGCATGCGCGCCGACATCGGCGAGGCCGAGCAGGAGATGACCCTGCGGGCCGAGCGGCCGGTGGTCGGCAAGGAGACGGTGCCCGTCGAGCGGGTCCACCTGGCCAAGGACGAGGTCGTCGAGGAGCAGCCCATCGACGACCGGATCCGCCGCGAGCGGGTGGACGCGGACATCCCGGAACGCAGCCGGCGACGTCGCTGACCGCTGACACGGCGACGGGCGGGTGGGTCGGTTCGACCCACCCGCCCGTCTCGGCGTACGTCAGTCGGCGAGCGCGCCCGCCGCCCGTCCCTCGTGCAGGGTCAGGTTGCGCCCGTCGGACGGGTCGAACAGGTGGATCTTCTCCAGGTTGAACCAGACGCGCCGGGTCTGTCCCTCCTCGACCGGGGACTCGGCGGAGAGCCGGGTCACCAGGTTGGCCCCACCGCCGCTGAAGTCGGCGCCCGCGTCGGCCGCCAACTCCTCCAGTTCGGCGGCGCTGGCCCGCTCCCCCTCGACGCTGAAGTAGACGTACTTGTCGGAGCCCATGGACTCGACGATGTCGACGGGCGCCTCGAACTCCGCGCCCCGGCGGCGGGTGTCGTCGTCGATCAGCGCGGCGTCCTCGAAGTGCTCCGGCCGGATGCCGAGGATCAGCTCGCGCGGGGCGTCCGCCCCCTCCAGCTCGCGCCGGATCCGTTCGCCGATCGGCACGTCGCCCAGCGCCGTACGCAGCTTTCCGTCCTCGACGGCGGCGTGCAGGAAGTTCATCGACGGCGAGCCGATGAAGCCGGCGACGAAGAGGTTGCGCGGGTGGTCGTACAGCTCCTGCGGCGGGCCGACCTGCTGCACCGCGCCGCCCCGCATGATCACCACGCGGTCGCCGAGGGTCATCGCCTCGGTCTGGTCGTGGGTCACGTAGACGGTGGTGGTGCCCAGCTTCTTCTGCAGGCGCGACACGACGGTGCGCATCTGCACCCGCAGCTTGGCGTCCAGGTTGGACAGCGGCTCGTCCATCAGGAATGCCTTGGGCTGCCGGACGATCGCCCGGCCCATCGCGACCCGTTGGCGCTGGCCGCCGGAGAGGTTGGCCGGCTTGCGGTCGAGCAGCGCGGACAGCTCCAGGACCTTCGCCGCCTCCTCGACCTTCCGGTTGATCGTCTCCTTGTCCAGCTTCGCCAGCCGCAGCGGGAACGCCATGTTCTCCCGGACGGTCATGTTCGGGTAGAGGGCGTAGGACTGGAACACCATCGCGATGTCCCGGTCCCGGGGCGCCTTGTCGTTGACCCGCTGGCCGCCGATGCGCAGCTCGCCGGAGCTGATGTCCTCCAGGCCCGCGATCATGTTGAGGGTGGTGGACTTCCCGCAGCCGGACGGGCCGACCAGGATGACGAACTCGCCGTCGGCGATCTCCAGGTCGACGTCGGCCACCGCGACGGTCCCGTCCGGGAACTTCTTGCTCACCTTGTCGAGCACGATGTCAGCCATGAGTACCACCTATCCCTTGACTGCGCCGGAGGTCAGGCCGGAGACGATGCGGCGCTGGAAGAAGAGGACGAACAGGATGATCGGAACGGTGATCACCACGGCGGCGGCGCAGATCGCCCCGGTGGGGTCCTCGAACTGCGACTCGCCGGTGAAGAACGACAGCGCCACCGGCACCGTGCGCGCCCGCTCGGTGGAGGTCAGCGTGATGGCGAAGAGGAAGTCGTTCCAGCAGAAGATGAAGACCAGGATCGCCGTGGTGAACAGTCCCGGCGCGGCGAGCGGGGCGATGACCCGCCGGAACGCCTGGGCCTGCGTCGCGCCGTCCATCTTCGCCGCCTTCTCCAGGTCCCACGGGATCTGCTTGAAGAACGCCGACAGCGTGTAGATCGCCAGCGGTAGCGCGAAGGTGATGTACGGCAGGATCAGGCCCGGCCAGGTGTCGAAGAGGCCGAGCTGCCGCTCGATCTCGAACAGCGGCGACACCAGGGACACCTGCGGGAACATCGCGATCAGCAGGGAGACCCCGACCAGCAGCCGCTTGCCGGGGAAGTCGAGCCGGGAGATCGCGTACGCGGCCATGGCGCCGAGCACCACGGCGATCACGGTGGCGATCAGCGCGATGCCGATCGAGTTGACCAGGGCCCGGACGAACTGGTCGGTCTGGAAGATCGTCCGGTAGTTGTCGAGCGTCCACTCCTGCGGGATGAACTTCCCGTCGGTCAGGGTCGCCGGCGTCTTGAACGACAGCGACATGATCCAGAGCACCGGCACCAGCGCGAAGACGACCACGATGGCGTCGAGCAGGCCCCAGCGCAGCTTGGCCCGGGTGGTGGTGTCAGCCATCTCAACGCCTCTCCCCGTCGTCGCTGCCGGGGGCAGCGGTACCGAACAGCTTCACGAAGACGAAGGCGATGATCGCCACGGTGAGGAAGATCAGCACCGACATCGTCGACCCGATGCCGAGGTTCAGGCCCCGGATCAGGTTGTTGTAGGCGAGCATCGACACCGACGAGGTCTCGTTCCCGCCCGCGGTCAGCACGAAGATGTTGTCGAACACCCGGAACGCGTCGAGGGTGCGGAACAGCAGCGCGACCAGGATCGCCGGCTTCATCACCGGCAGCATCACCTTGGTGAAGCGCTGCCAGGAGGTGGCGCCGTCGGTGGAGGCGGCCTTGAGCAGGTCCTCCGGCACCAGGGCGAGGCCGGCCATGAGCAGCAGCGCCATGAACGGCGTGGTCTTCCATATCTCGGCCAGCATGATGATCGCCAGCGAGCTGGCCCGCTCGGTCAGGGGCGCGCCGTCGCTGAACAGGTTGGCCAGGTAGCCCGTGCCCGGCGTCCACGCGTACCGCCAGGAGAAGGCCGCGACGACCGTGACGATGCCGTACGGGATCAGCGCGGCGGTCCGCACGATGCCCCGGCCGACAAGCGTACGGTGCATGATCAGCGCCAGTCCCATGCCGAGCACCAGCTCGACGGCGACGGTGACCACCGTGATCAGCGCGGTGACCCCGAAGGCCGTCCACCAGAACTCGTTGGTCAGCACGGTGGCGTAGTTCTCCAGCCCGACGAACTGGCGCTCGGCGGGGAAGCGCAGGTCGTAGCGCTGCAACGACAGCCAGACCGAGTAGATGATCGGGTACGCCGTCACCAGCACCATGACCAGCGCGGCGGGTGCGCAGAGCAGCCAGCCCAGCCGGCGCTCGGCCTTCTTGTTCTCGCTCAGTGGGGCCTTGCGGCCCCGACCGGTGCGCTGGGCCGGCACCTTGGCGTCCCGGCCGGGGCGGGCGGCCGTCTCGTCGGCGGCCACGTCGGCGCCGGCCGGCGTGGCGTTGACGCTCATGCCGCCACCTCCGGGCGGTCGGCGTCGAGTCGCCGGGTGCGCTGGCTCACGGCAGGACCCCCTTCGATTCGAGGGCGTCGGCGATGGCGTCGCGCAGCTCGTCGGCGGTCTGCTCGGGCCGGATCGCCGACGGCGGCGACAGGATCGCCGACATGACGGTGGAGATGCTCTGGTACGCCGGGGTCAGCGGCCGGACCGCCGGCTCCTTGAGCTCTTCGAGGATGGTGTCCCGCATCGGGTACGCCTCGGCCATCTCCGGGTCGTCGTAGACCTTCTCGATGGTCGGCGGCACGCCGTCGTTGACGGCGGAGAACTTCTGGTTCTTCTCGTTGCGGATGCAGCGGGCCGCCTCGAAGGACTCCTCGGGGTGCTTCGAGTAGGCGCTGACCGCCATGTTGATCCCGCCGATGGTGACCTTGCTCGGGGTGTTCTCGTCGACGCCCGGCACGCGCGCCCAGCCGACCTGCTTCGCCAGCTCCGGGTCGGCCTCCTGCATCGCCGGATACACGAACGGCCAGTTGACCTGGAACGCGCCGTCGCCGGACTGGAACTCCAGCCGGACGGGGTCCTCGGTGGCGTTGCTGAACGACGGAGACGTCACGCCCGACGTGGCGAAGCGCTGGAGCTGCTCCAGCGCCCGCACGGTGCCCTCGTCCATGACGGCCTGCTTGCCGTCGTCGCTGAGGATCTTGCCGCCGGCGCTCTCGGCGAGGGTGTTGTAGAGGACGACGAGGCCCTCGTACTGGGCGCCCATGGTGAGCACCTGGTACGGCTTGCCCTGCTGCTTCAGCTCCTGGGCGGTGGAGATCATCTGGTCCCACGTCTTCGGCGGCTGCGGCACGAGGTCCTTGCGGTACCAGAGCAGCTGGACGTTGGTGTTCTTGGGCGCGCCGTAGAGCTTGTCCTCGTAGCGCGCCGTCTCCAGCGGGCCGGCGAGGGTGCCCTGCTCGACCTCGGCGCGGTCCTGCCCGGTCCACTCCCTGATCCAGTCGGCGCTGGCGAACTCCTGGGTCCAGGTCACGTCGAGGCCGAGGACGTCCATGCCGCTGTCCTGCGCGGCCAGCCGGCGGACCATCTGCACCCGCTGGTCGTCGGCCTGCCGGGGCAGCACCCGGTAGACGATCTTGTAGCGCCCCTGGGCCTGCGCGTTGCAGTCGTCGACGACCTTCTGCAGGTTCTGCTCCGGCGGGTAGTACAGGTTGATCGTGGGTGTGCCGCCGTCCCCGTCGGAACCGCAGGCGGCCGCCATCGGTGCCACCAGCGTCAACGCCGCGGCGGCAGCCACCGCGCGCACGCGTGGCCGCCGTCGGCGTCCGGCCTTGTCAGGGTCGCTCATCACCCCTCCCCTCGTGTCGGCCAAGGCCGGGGAGAGGCTCCGCGCCCCGGCGCACGGCGAGCCGTTCGGGCCGTCTGACCAGCGGTTCCGTCGCCCGGACGTTTCGTGGCCCCAACACTGCCCGACCTGCGAAGTTGCGAAACCTGACGCTGCTGGGACGGTGCCGACAGCACCGGCTGTGGCGCGGATCACCGCCGTGCGGGCCGGCCCGGTCGCCCGTAGGCTCGGCCGATGGACGCCACCTTCTTCCTCGACCCCGCCTGCCCGTGGACCTGGCGCACCTCCCGCTGGCTGGTGGCGGTCGCCGACGCCCGGGGCCTGCACATCGAGTGGCGGGCGTTCAGCCTGGCCATCCTCAACTCGGGCCGGGTGGCGCCGGAGTACGCCGACGCGATGACCGCCTCCAGCGGGGCGCTGCGGCTGGTGGAGGCGCTGCGCGCCGAGGGCCGCCACGACGACGTCGCCCGGTTCTACGCCGAGGTCGGCGCCCGAAGCCATGACGCGGGCAACCCGCTGTCGGCGAAGATCGTGGACGCGGCCGTCGAGGCGGCGGGCCTGGGAGCCGCCGCGCCGGCCCTCGACGACGACCGCTGGGACGAGGCGGTACGCGAGTCGCACGCCCTGGCGTACGCCTCGGCCGGCCCGGACATCGGCGCGCCGGTGCTCATGGTCCCGGGCGCCGAGCGGGGCATCCACGGCCCGATCCTGACCGAGGTCCCCGGCACCGACGACGCCCTGACGATCTGGGACTCGCTGCTACCCCTGATCCGGATGCCCGCCTTCCACGAGGTCAAGCGCGCCCGCCACTGACCTGCGGCGTCGCGCTCTCCCGGGCCCTGCGGCCACACCGTAACAAGATCGGTTCCCGCGGGACGGGGTCGGGCGGGGGGCGGGACGGGGCGGGGAGGTGGTGGCGGTGCGCCCCGATCGGTGGGTTCTCGCGCGAACCTCCCTCCACCGGCGGGCCGGTTGGGCAGGATCGTCCCCAACGAGGAGGTGCCGTCGTGCAGGACACCCGCGCTCTCGCCCTGACGTTCGAGGTGAGCGGCCTGCCGCCGGTGAAGACCGAGGCGCTGTCCATCTTCGCGGCCGGGCACCGGCAGGCGACGAGGGTCCGCGCCCTGCTCCAGGCGGCCCGCGCCGCGGCCCAGCGCACCGGCTGGACCCCGCTGTCCGGGCCGGTCGAGGTGGACCTCGTGCTGCGCTGCCCGCCCGGGCACCGCACCTCCGACGCCAGCACCCTGCTGGGCGGGGTGTGCGCGGTGCTCCAGGACAAGAAGCGGGTCGCCAGCATCGGCCTGGCGCACCTCGGCGTCCTGGTGGACGTCGCACTCTACGACGACGACCGGCAGATCCGCCGGCTGTCGTACGCGGAGCAGCCGGCGGAGGACTTCTCGTACCAGGTTCGGGTCGCCGCCGTACCGAACGTGGTTTGACCGACGGCCGCGGTGGGGTACCGCGGACGCCGACGAAGGGAGCGCCGATGTCGGAGCCACATGTCACGCTGGACCCTCGCGGGCTCGATCCCGTGCAGCAGAAGCTGCGGGGCCCGCTGGAAGACCAGCTGACCTCGGCGTTGCAGGCCGCCACGGAACGGGTCAGCGCCAGCTACGCCGGCGAGCCGGTGGAGCAGGTCTGCCAGCGGCTGCTCGACGAGACGCGCTCCGGGCTGCACCCCGACATCGCCGCCGGATTCAACCCGGACATGGACGAGTTCTGCCGGGTGGCGGTGGCGATCGTGCGCGGCGAGACCTCCTGAGAGCGTGCCCGACTGGCCGGGCCTTCGCGGCACCGGCCGTGCGTGCCGGCGCCGCTGGTGGCGCCCCCGCGGATCCCGGCCAGAGCGGAACGTCCCGCCCTGCCAACCGCCGCGATGCGCGACCGTAGCCGCCCGCGACGATGATCAGCCGGCACCCGCCGGCCGGCGTCCGCCGTGCACCTCCGAGCGCGCGGTCCGCGCCCGCAGCTCGGCACGGACCTCGTCGGCCTCGGCGCTACCCACCTCGGTGAACAGGGCCAGCGCCAGCCGGAGCTGTTGGATCCCGCCAGCGGGGTCACCGCGCCGGAACAGCATCCGGCCGAGCCGGCGCAGCGCCACCGCCTCGCCGTGGCGGAAGTCGGCCCGCCGCATCGCCTCCACGGCCAGTTCGGCGTACCGGACGGCCGGACCGACCTGTCCGTCGCCGAGGCACGCCTCGGCCAGGGTGCCCATCAGGCTGCCCCGGTTGCGCTCGTTGAGCGGTACGCCGGCGACCGCCAGGCCACGCCGCAGGTAGTGCAGCGCCGAGCGGTAGCGACCGAGCAGGCACTGCACCTCGCCGAGGTTGCCCAGCGCGTTGGCCTCGATCTCCGGGGCGGCGCTGCGGCGGGCGAGGCGTGCCGCCGCCCGGCAGTGGCGGATCGACTCCTCGTAGCGGCCGGCCAGGCGGTACGCCATGCCGATGTTGCCCTTGGTGGCGGCGCAGGAGCGCAGGTCGCCGAGCCGCTGCCGCAGCCGCAGGCTGCGCGTGAAGCACTCGGCCGACTCCTCGTACTCGCCGGCCATGCCGTGCAGGACGCCGAGTTGGTTGAGCGCGCGGGCCTGGCCCTCGTCGTCGCCCACGGCACGGCTGATCTCCAGGCCGCGGCGCAGCAGGCGCGTCGCCTCTTCGGTGCGGTGCAGGTGGAAGTAGGCCACCGCCAGGTCGTGCAGCAGACCCGCCTGCGCCACCCGGTCGTCCAGCCGCTCCGCCGCGGCGATCCCCGCCTGGTCCACGGTGATCCAGTCGCCCACGTGACCGCGCATCTCGAAGAACAGGAAGAGGCTGTCGGCCAGCTCGACGCCGGCCCGCGCGGTGGCCGCCGAGGCGGCGGACTGGACGACGGCCGCCACCAGGTTCGGCCGTTCGGCGACCAGCCACTCCAGCGCCGCGTCGGCGTCCACGAAGTGTGCCGGGCCGCTGATCGGCGCCGCCCGGGTGCCCGGACGCAGCAACGCCACCGCGTGGCGGGTCCGCTCCAGGTAGTGCGTGAGCATCCGGTTCAGGGCGGCCGTCCGCTGCGCTCCCGTCTCGCCCTCAGCCCGCTCACGGGCGAAGAGCCGGATCAGGTCGTGCAGGGCGTACCGGTTCGCCACGGGCTCGTCGAGCAGTCGCGCGTCGACCAGCTCGTCGAGCGCGTCCAGCGCCGACGGCACGTCGACGTCGAGCAGTGCCGCGGCCACCGCGCAGGTGACGTCCGGGCCGTCGACGGCGCCGACGAGCCCGAACAGCCGGGGCGCCAGCGGATGTGTCAGGTGCTGGTAGCTGACCAGGAAGCTGCTGCGCACCGCGACGTCGCCCAGGCGCAGCTCGTGCAGCACGCGATGCTCGTCGCGCAGGCGGTCGTCGAGCGTCGCCAGGGTCCAGTTCGCTCTGGCCGCCAGGCGCGCGCCGGCGATCCGGATCGCCAGGGGCAGTCCGCCCAGCCGGCGGACCAACCGGGCGGCGGTGTCGGCCTCGGCGTCGATCCGGGTGGCGCCGACGAGCCGGCGGAGCAGTTCGACGGCGTCGGCGTCGTCGAGCACGTCGAGTTCCAGGTGGGTGGCGCCGTCGACG
Organism: Micromonospora sp. NPDC048868; assembly: GCF_043198195.1. NCBI lineage: Bacteria > Bacillati > Actinomycetota > Actinomycetes > Micromonosporales > Micromonosporaceae > Micromonospora > Micromonospora sp. NPDC048868. Next base: position 73,535 of record NZ_JBICUN010000018.1, on the reverse strand, counting down.
TCGCTGAGGCTGCGACGGGACGTCACCAGGACCGCGCACCCGGCGCCGGCCGGGATCAGGGGCCGCACCTGCCCGGCGTCGTACGCGTTGTCGAGCACCAGCAGCAGGCGCCGGTCGGCCAGCAGCGACCGCAGCGTGGCCGACGCCTCGGCCACGTCGACGGGGATCGCCGTCTCGGCGACACCGAGCGTCCGCAGGAGGCGGCCCAGCGCGTCCAGGGGCGACACCGGGAACACGCCGGCGGTGGCACCGCGCAGGTCCACGTAGAGCTGCCCGTCGGGGAAGGAGTCGGCCACCTGGTGCGCCGCCCGCACCGCCAGCGCCGACTTGCCGACCCCCGCCGGTCCGCTCACCACGCACAGCGGCATGCCGGATCCGGGCCCGGTGCTCAGCGCGTCCCGCAGTGCCGCGAGGGCCCGCTCCCGCCCGACGAGCGTCGGCACGGTGTGCGGCAACTGCCGGGTCGCCGTAGCCGCCGGTCCGGGCGCGCGGGTGTCGGTCGGCGCCGGCTTCGCCGCCAGTTCGCCGAGCCGGTGCAGCACCGGGCCCGGTTCCAGTTCGAGCTCGTCGGCCAGGGCCCGACGACAACGCCGGTAGGCGTCGACGGCCTCGCCGCGGCGCCCGAGGTGGTGCAGCGTCATCACCTGCTGCTCGGCGAAACGCTCGTGCAACGGGTACCGCGCGACGAGTTCGTCGAGAACCGCCAGCATCTCGTGGTGCCGGCCCAGGTCCAGCCCGACGTCGACGTACTCCTCGTACGCCGTCAGCCGCTGCCGGTGCAGCCACGCGACGTTGACTCCGAAGCTGCCCAGGCATGCCACGTCGGCCAGTGGGTCACCACGCCACAGGTCCAGCGCGCACCGGTAGAGCGTGGCGGCCTTCTCGCTCAGGCCGGACCCCGCCGCCGCGCGGGCGGACTCCAGGAGGGCGTCGAACCGGGACACGTCCAGTTCGGCCGGGTCGACCGTCATCCGGTAGCCGGGCGGGTCCGACGCCAGCCGGTCACCCACGAGCTGCCGCAGGCGCCACACGTGGAGCTGGACGTTCTTGCGCGCGGTGCGGGGCGGCTCGTCACCCCAGAGCAGGTCGACGATGTCGTCGACCGCAGTGGCCCGGTTGGCGTGCAGCAGCAGCGCAGCGAGCACCGCCCGCTGCCGGGGCGGACCGGCGGGGACCGGCTCATCGTCCGCGCAGATCTGCACCGGACCGAGCAGCCCGAAGGTCAGCCGACCACCCATACCCCCGAAGCATAGCGGTCCATCTATACCAGAAATAGAACGGCGGCTGGGAGGCTGCGCCGCACCTCCCCCCGGGAAAGGAGATCCTCCCGTGTCTGATCGCAACGTCGGAGAGCGACTGCCTGTCTGGGTGCCGGCGATGTGGGCCGCCGTGCTCGTCGCCGCGCTGCTGGTGCCGGCCGGCCCCGCCCACGCCTCACACCCCAACCCCTCCTCCACCCGTCACCTGCACAACATGCACTACGCGACGTCCGGATCGTCGGCGGGCGCCAACGACGAGCAGTTCTGCGTCGAGTCCACCGACACGTCCAAGGTCAGCCACAGCGCGGCACGCGCCTTCGTCAAGCAGACCCTGACCGAGATGGGCTCCGGGAAGGTCTGGGACGGCCTGGGCAACTGGCGCATCGACCTGTGGGCCACGAGCAGCAACTGCACCTCGTACCCGGCCTCGACCCGCAACACCATCGAGATCGAGGTCCATTACGGCTGGGACTGGAGCGCACGCTGCGGCGCCCCCGTGGGCTACTACAACTGCGTCGAGCACGACAACCCCGTGTGGGACGCCGCCCAGGGCCACTACGACAGCCAGTGGGCGTACGTCTTCCTGGTCTTCAGCTCCGGCGGACGCCTCGACAACGTGGGACGGGGCTTCATCAACCACGAGTTCGGGCACGTCTTCGGGCTGGCCGACGACAACGGCAACTGCAATCCGCCCAGCCTCATGCACAGCACCGTCGTCGGCTACGGCTGCGGCAACTGGACCAACTGGTACCCGAGCCCGTCCGACTTCCAGTCCGTCCTGAACGTCATGGCCTGACGTTCCCGCGAGGAGTCACGATGGCACGACACGCCCTCAGGAACCGCCTGTTGACCACGCTGACGGCCTGCCTCGCGTCGGCCGTCGCGGCCGGAGCCGTCGCGGTGTCCGTACTCGACCGCGACCACGGGCACGACCACGACGACCACGCCCACGTCGACACCACCAACGGGCTGCTCGTCACCAACCGCTCGTCGCTGCGGATGTGCGTCGAGGCCGGCGGCGGCGCCGACGGGCAGGCCATCCACACCGACCTGCTCGCGGGACTCGATCGGGCACGTCAGGACCCGAACTGGACCGGCGCCTACGGCAGGGCGCGCTTCGACCCGGCGACGGCACTGACGTCCGGCTGCCCGGCCCCGAACCTTCCTGACCGGGTCGAACGCACGACGGTGGCCGGACCGGGCCTCACCGACGATCCGAGCCCGTACCGCGTCTGGGTCTACGTCCTCGACGATCCCACCGCCGACCGGATCCTCGGCGTCGGCCGACCGGCCGACGTGGCGACCGCCGAACTGATGCGCGAGGCGACCAGCATGTGGCCCGTCTCCACGGCCCTGCTGGTCCGGCGTAGCCACCTGACGGACGCGGCCGCGGTGGCGCCGACGCTGCGTGCCGCGCTGGGTCTCGTCCGGGCGCACCAGGAACCCGCCCCGTGAACACCCTCCGGCCGGCACCGCCGGCCGGAGGCCGGCGTCCCATCCCGCCCGATCCCGCCCTCGCGGCCGATCGGAACGACTCGAAGGAGAGGCACATGCAACCATCGCCCTCCCCGGCCACCCACCACACCGTACGGACCACGCTGAGCCCCACCGGGCGGCACGCGACACTCATCAGGGACTTCAACGGCCGGTACGACGCCGGCGCCGACGGCATGAACACCAGTTGCACACTCGACTACACCCGGGGGTGGTACGCATGGGCCGCATGACCCGTGGGCTGATCGCACTGGTGGCCGTACTCAGCATCGGGTACGCCGGCGGCCCGGCCGCCGCCGTGCCGGCCAGGACCGACGTGAAGGTACCGGCGGCCCAGGCCGCGTCGGACGCGGACGAGGTGGGCATCCAGGCCACCGCCCGTTCCGTACGCTGCGCCGGAGCCGCCCGGGCCGCCGGCTGGACCGGCGAGAACCTGGTCATCTCGGTCGCCGTGGCGCTGGCCGAGTCGCAGTGCGTCGCGGGCGCGCAGGGCTACAACGGCCCGACGTCCGGCTGCCCCAACGGTTCCCTGGACCGGGGTGCCTGGCAGATCAACAACTGCTACCACTCCTGGGTCACCGACGCCTGCGCCTACGAGGTCTACTGCAACGCCCGCGCCGCCCACGACATCTGGGGCTGGTCGGGCTGGAGCGCGTGGGCCACCTACACCAACGGCTCCTACCGCAACTACCTCACCGAGGCCCGCGACGGCGTGAACAACTCCGGCGGCGGGGTCTACGGCACGGTCAACACCGGCGGAGACCCGCTGAACGTCCGCTCCGGCCCGGGCACCTCGTACGCCCTGGTCGGCACGGTGGCCCACGGCACGACCGTACGGATCATCTGCCAGACCCGGGGCACCCGCGTCTGGAGCGACGTCTACCAGTACTGGACCGACATCTGGGACAAGATCGGCGACGGGCGGTTCGTCTCCGACGGCTTCGTCCACACGGGCTCGTCGGGCACGGTCGCCCCGAGCTGCTGACGCCGGAAACACGATCCCGCGCCCGGGTGAACAGCCCGGGCGCGGACCCGGGCGCAGCGGCGGGTCGCCACCGGTCAGGCGACCAGCGGGCCCACCCGCCGGCCCGTCGACGCGCCAGCCGCCGACCTGGGCTCGGCGGCCAGCTCGGCCGCGTACTCCCGCACCAGCGCCGGCAGCCGGTGACGCCCTGGCTCGTTCGAGTGGGGCTGGAGCAGGTGCGCGTCGGCCAGGTCGTCCAGCGCGCGGTCCAGCCGGGCGGCGGAGATCCCGAGCTGCCGGGCGACCCGCTCGGGCTGGCGCAGCGCGTCGGGTGCCGCGCCGAGCAGGGCGAGGATCCGCCCGGCCATCTCGTCGTCGGTGCGGACGGCGGCGACGGCGGTGGTCAGGCTGCCCCGCACCGACAGGTCCTCGTAGTCCAGCAGGTCCAGCCGCTCCCGCCTGTCGGCGAGCTGACCGACCAGGGCGCCCACCGACATGCCCGGTCGGGCCGCCAGGCGCGTGCCGGCGACGCGCAGCGCGAGCACCGAACCAGCGCAGAGACGCACCAGCTCGCCGGTGGCGGCCGGGTCGACGCGCAGCCGCTCCGGGCCGGCGAGCGTCCCCAGCAGCTCGCGCGCGTCGGCGGCGGCGAGCGGGCGCAGCGTCACCCGTCGTACGCCGTCCAGGCTGCCCAACCGGCGCTGCGCGACCACGACGAGGCCCGGACCGGGCCCGGCCGGCAGCAGCGGGCGGACCTGGGCGGCGCGGGTGACCCCGTCCACCACCAGCAGCAGCCGTCGCCCGGCCACCAGCGACCGGTACCAGCCGGCCCGCTCGTCGGTGCTCACCGGCACCTCCGCGGGGTGGACGCCGATCGCGCGCAGCACCCGGGCCAGCACCTCACCGGGGGCCGCCGGGGTCCGGGTGTTGAGGTCGACGTAGACCTGCCCGTCGGAGAAGTCGGCGGCGACGGCGTGCGCGGCGCGTACCGCCAATGCGGTCTTGCCGCTGCCGAACCCGCCGGTCACGACCACGGTGGCGGGGGTCGGGGCACGCAGAGCGGTGGTGATCTCGTCGGTCTGCCGTCCCCGGCCGACGAAGGTGGCCACGCCCGCCGGCAGCTCACGGGGCACCACCCAGCCGGCACCCCCGACGAACCTGGACGGGGGCGGTGCCACCCCGGCGGCGTCGGGCAGCGAGGCGACCGGCGCGGTCGTCGTCGTGACCGGTGCGGTCGGCGGGGTGTACGCCAACTCGGGTGCCCGGTCGAGCATCGCGCGGTGCAGGGCGGCCAGCTCCTCGCCCGGCTCGATGCCGAGCTGCTCGTCGAGCGTGGTCCGGGCGTCCCGGTAGACGGTGAGCGCCGCCGGGACGTCCCCGCAGCGGTAGAGGGCCAGCATGAGCTGTGTCCAGGCCCGCTCGCGCAGTGGGTGGGCGGCGAGGTGCCCGCGCAGCTCGGGCAGGAGGTGCCCGTGCTCGCCGGCGGCCAGCCTCGCCTCGGCCAGTTCCTCGAAGACCTGGAGGCGCTGCTCGTCGAGGCTGGCCCACCGGTTGTCCAGCGCGGTGCCTCTGGGCAGGCCGTCGCCCGACACCCCGCGCCACTGCGCCAGCGCGGCGGTGAGGGTGCCGACGGCGCTGGCCGGATCGGCCGTGGCGAGCAGGGCCCGCCCCTCGCCCGCCAGCCGGTGGAACTGGGTCACGTCCAGCTCGTCCGGCGAGAGCCGCAGCTCGTACGCGTTGGGGCGGGCGACCAGCCGGTCGCCCAGCTCCCGCCGCAGCCCGGCGGCGTGGGAACGCAGGTTCGCCACCGCGGAGGCGGGTGGCACGTCGGGCCAGACCATGTCGGCCAACCGTGACAACGAGACCGGGCGGTTCGCCTCCAGTGCCAGGCCTGCGAGGACCGCGCGACGTTTCGCCGCGCCGGGCGTGACGAGCTGGCCGTCGACGCACAGCTCGACACAGCCCAAAAGCCGAATCTGTAGTTTCATGGTGCCGCTCCCCCGTTGAACCTTGAGCGCGCTCAGGCTAAGTGGGGGGTTCCGCACGGAACAAGACATGCGGAGAACGGCAGATGGTGACTAACATCAATGTCAGTCGGCGGCGTGTCTCCGTAACGAGATCTGTCAGGGAAACGCTCCCGTCGATCCTTGACGCGGTGTGACGGCCTCCTGTCGACCCGGGCCGGCCAGGCGCCCAAAATACCCGACGCCGTGAGGTGAAACACCGCCGAGGGGCCGCCGACAGTCCACACCGCAGCGGGCGGCACGCCAGGCAGCCGAATGGACCGCTGGCGCCCACCGGCCCGGCTTGGTCACCGGCAGTCGTTCGAGGAACAGCCGCCCGTTGGACGGAGGCGCCCCGGCCCGGCCAGCCTGTCGCGACGGGAACCGTCCGGCGACGAAACGAAGAGGGTGGGCCCGCCGCCGCGGCGAGCCCACCCTCCCGGTCACAAGGGGCCGGTCATCCGGTCTGACCCACGAGCTCCGGCACCGACCGGTCGATGCTGACCGTGAGCGGACCGTCCTGCTCGGATCCCGGAACACCCACAGCCCGGTCGACCGTTCGGCAGAAGGCGAGCCGGTCGCATCGCGACGAAGCCAAGGTATCCAACTGTCGCCCGTTCCCCCATGAGCACTCCCTGCCGACGCCCGCCCGGAGAGGACGGCAATCACCTCGCTTCAACCATGCCAGCGTTGGGCAGGACGACGGCAAGCGCACTCCGCACGAGTTCAGCCTGCTGCGCACGATAGTTGTCGAGATCCTCTGTGGCTCTCAGCCAGAACCCCCCGTTCTCCAACGCCGCCACCTCGGCGAATGCTCCCGAAGCGCGCAGGCCCGCAACTCCCCCCAACCGCACTCCGACCTCTTCTGGGAGAATGGTGATCCAGCCGTAGCCGCGCAACCGACTCCTGGAGATTGGAACCGTATCGCGCGACCTCAGGTGCAGTTGCGCTTCCAAGGGGCTGCTGAAGACGGTGTCGAGGAACGAAATTCCGCCATACGACGGGTTCGCCTTCTCTGCCATTTCACGCAGAAAGGAGAGCGCCTCACCCCACCGTTTGCCACTACGCCGCAACTGCGGTTTGGTCACCATTGACAAATTGAGCCAGGCACGATCTCCGTCTACCCGCTCACAGGAGACGACCGTGGACGGAAAGCTCGGTACCCCTTGAGGACCAAGCTGCTGCGCCTCGAACGAGGCGAAGGAGGGCAACCTGATCAGCGCGTCGAGGAAACCTTGCCAAGATTCAGGCGAATACTCCTGCCGCAACTCTACGCGCCCCTCGAAAGGGGTAATGAACATCGCGGCGCCTGTCCGCCCCTCCAGGGAGTGACCATGGCCCGCGCCTGATCTCGAATTCCCGACAAGGCTGGCCGCCAGGACACGAAGGCCAGCTTCGAACCATTCGCGCAGGAGACTGCGCGCCAAACCCCCGTCGGATTCGACTTCAACCGTAAGTTGCATAACCGTCGGCACATACGGTTGAGGACCAGTCGGCCATTGCCCGACGAACCGCCTGTCCATCACGCCCCTTCCGTCAGATGACACCAACTGCACGAGCACTTGACTGAGCCGTCATCATTCTTCGATCGCCACGGAGCCGAGCGCCGACGACATCGGGACCTCCATTGCCGGAACGACGAACACCACTGGACTGCCGTAGGGCGGCCCGGCACGGGCCGCCCTACGGGAGAATCACCTAGACCGACAGCGCCTGCCCTTTCGCGTTCACCCGCCTACCTGACCAGATCGTAGTCACCGCGACGACCAGGCTCTACACCCCGGCCCGCGCCGCCTCTCGCGCCGGCACCCGCGGCACCGACGCCGACGCCCGGGCAGAGGAAGTAGCAGACTGCCGCAGCCCCGACGCCGACGAGACCCGCGACTATCCACCCACTGACCGGGTCATCCTGCACCGGCTGGTCTATCTCCAGGATTCGACGATGGTTGTTCGAATGGTAGTTCTTGGTAGCCGCCAGATCATGGGCCTCGTTTGCCTTTTGTCGGCGAGGGTCGTTGAGAGGCACCGGCAGCCCGTTGTCTTCCACCGTATAGCGCTCGACGCCATTCTCCTTCGGGTTGCGGGGTAGGGTCGGAATAGACGGTCACGATCTCGTTCGGGGCGTTCGGCACAACGCCGACGTTGGGCGACGGGAATGCCGGGCCAGCCTTGACCACCTGATTCTTGTTCAATGGGTCGTTGGCGGCGTCGGCCATCCCGCTCTCAAGGCTCTGCACCGCAGCCGCATTGGACTGACCAGCCGCCTTGAATTCCCAAACCCAGGTTTCCTTCACTTTGTGCCCTGACGCGATGCTGGCGCAATTCCAACATACCAGATCCGGACCCGCATTCGACCGCTGGTTAGCAGTGATGGCGGCACCTGGGCACATCGCTTCGAGGTCCAGCACTCGAAGGGCGATCGCTGTGTCGCGCATGTGAGTCGCCACCGATTTGGGCGCCGTCCTCCGCACCCAAAGGCCGATGGCCGTCGTACTCGACCATTGTCACCGGGTTTCCTCCGCCAAATGCATAGCGGTTTCCAGTGAACGGGTCGGTGCCGAGCTGCATGTCGTCGAGGGCGCCGTTGTAGCTGTCCCGCGACAAGAACCGGTTGAGGCCGGGATTCTAGTCCCGGAAGCCCATGTCCTACGACTCGGAGTTCTGGTCCCAGCGCTTCGAGTTGAAGCGGTAGGCGCTGTACGGCTCCTTCGCCGGATCCGCGGCGTCGGGCTTGTCGATGCCGGTGAACTGCGCGTCGTCGTTCTTGCCGTAGGCCGTGTAGCCGTAGGTGGCCTTCGTGTCTCCGGTCTCGTCGGTCAGTTGCTCGACGTCGGTGTGCCGGTTGTAACCGTAGTAGGCGTCCTCTTCGCTGCCGTCGTCCTTGTGGGTGATCTGCGAGAGTCGCTGGCCCCACGGCGAGTACTGGTACGACTTGGTCACCTCGCCGGCCACCGCCTCGTTCAGGACCTCGCCCGAGAGACCGAGGTAGTTGAACGTCGTGGTCTTCTCCTTGGCGCCGCCCAGGTCCGTCGTCTTGGTCGTCGTCCGGTCCAGCGGGTCGAACGTGTACTTCGTCCGCGATGTCCCCGTGCTCGTCGTCTTGCGGTTCTCGATGACGTGGTCGAAGCCGTCGTAGACGTTCCGCTCGATGACAGTCCCGGCCGCCGTGACCGTGTCGAGACGGCCGAAGGGGTCGTAGTTGTAAGCGGCGGTCGCACCGCCGGTCGAGGCGGTGAGCAGCCGGTTGCGGTCGTAGTTGAAGGTGGTCGTGGCGTTCTTGATCGTCTGGTTGATGACGTTGTTGTTGGCGTCGTGCACGTAGGTCTCGGTGTCGGCGCCGTGACCGGTCTTGACCAGTTGGGACAGGCGGTCGCGCGGGTCGTAGGTGTAGGCGCTGGTGCTGTCGAGGTACGCCGAATGGTTGTCGGCGTTCATCTTCCTCGCGACGTCCCGGGTGCGGTTGCCGTTCAGGTCGTAGGTGTAGGTGTGCTCCGACACCAACGTCCCGTTGGGCTTCTTCTCGACCTGGGACTTCAGCGCCCCGTCCAGGTAGTAGGTGTGGTCGACGGTGTTGCCGTTGCCCTTCGTCTCCGTCAGATTCTCGCGGCGGTCGGTGTAGGTGAAGGTGGTGGTCTTCTTGTCCGGGTCCGTCGCGGACTTGCCGTTGACCACCGTCGACACCAGGTCACGCGGGTCGTAGGCGTAGCTGGCGTACTGGCTGTCGTGGGTGGTGGTCTTCGGTGCGCTGTTCTCGTTGTAGGTGTAGGCGGTGGTGTTCCTGACCGTCCCCGACTTCCGCTCGGTAACCGTCTGCACCTGGTTGAGCCCGGTGTAGACGACCGTGTAGGTGTCGACCCGGGCTCCGGGCGACGCGTCGGTGATGGTCTGGAGGTTGCCGTTCGGGTCGTACCGGTAGGCGTAGTCGACCTTCTCGTTGTCGGTCTCGCCGGTGGTGTTCCGGACCAGCTTCACCGCGTCGGCGACGACCGTGCCGCCGGCCTGGTCGGACAGCGACACCTTGTGGCTGTTGCCCTCGGTGAAGCTGTACGAGCCGAGGCTCACCCAGGTGCCGGCGTTGGCGGTCTGGTTGACCGTCTTCACCGTGTTGCCGCCGCCGTGGTTGACCGTGAACTTCGCGTCGGTCGCGGCGCCGGACACGCTCGGGTAGCGGGCGAACGCCTCGTACGTGCCGGCCTGGGGCACGTTGAGCTGCCAGGTGAAGGTGTTCGTACCGGTTCCCGCCGGGCGGGTGACGTAGTTGTGCCCGTACTTGTTCGTCGCCGAGGTGGCCCCAGTCCAGGTGCCCGTCGCGGAGGTGTTGTTGAAGTCGGAGTTGTCGACCAGCACCACCTGCTTACCGACCGGCACGCCGTCGTCCGTGCGGGACTTCAGCTTGCCGTCGGGGAAGTAGGACCAGGTCATGGTGCGGTTCGACGATCCGCCCGCCGACGTCACCGTCCGCGCGGTCTGCTCGCCGAGCTTGTCGTAGTCGTAGGACGTGACGATGTCCCACGGGTCGCTGCTGGTCTTCGTAAGGCCATTGTCGAAGTAGCTGTACGTCGTGTCGTTGCGGACCGACTCACCCGCCGACGGCGGCATGCTGACCTTCGCCAGCCGGCCCACGGAGTCGTACTCGTAGGTGGTGACGTCCGCCGTCTTGTAGCGGGCGTCGTCCTTGTCGTACGCCGTGCGGGTCTCCTTTGCCCGGTTCAGCTCGTCGTAGACGGTGACCGTGGCGAAGTCGTCCGGGTCGTCGGTGGTGGCCACACCCCGCGGGCTGACCACCCTGGTCCGGTTGCCGGCCTCGTCGTACTCGTACTTCGTGGTGCGGTAGGTGATGGTGCCGGCATCGTTCTTGTGCGGCACCTTGACCTGGCTCTGCATTCCCCGCGGGTCGCGGGTGACCTCGGTGGTGTTACCGAGTTGGTCGGTGGTGGCCTTGACCAGACCGTCCCGGTCGTACGTGCTGGTGGTGAACTTGCCCAGCGCGTCCGTGGTCCTGGTCAGCCGGTGGGACCAGTCGTACTCGTAGAGAGTGGTGTAGTCGTCGGTCGCGGCCGAGGCGTTCTTCAGCGGGTCGATCACCTTGCGGACGTTGCCGACGTTGTCGTACTCGTAGGTGATCCGGTGGCCCTTGGCGTTGACGACGCTGGTGAGCTGGTAGATGTCGTCGTAGCCGTTGGTGGTGACGAAGTCGCCTTCGACCTCCGGCGTCAGGTTGCCCTTCGGCTCGGTGGTGGTCACCAGGTTGCCGACCTTGTCGTAGGTGAACGAGGTTTTCGCTCCGGGTCACCCGTGACGTCGACCGGGGCCAGCGTGTGGGTCACCTGGTCGGCCTTGTCGTAGACCGCCTTGCTGACGGCGCCGTTCGGAGCGTACGACTCGTAGACGTTGTCGTTCTGGTCGTACTTCGGCGCCGGGGTGACGATGAAGTCGCCGGCGGACTGGTCCTTCGGCACACGGTTCTCCAGTGGGCGGCCGAACGTGTCGTACGTCTGGGTGGTGTCCTTGCTGTAGGCGTCGGTGACCTTCAGGACGTTGCCGCGCACGTCGTAGACGAACGTGGTCGCCTTGCTCTTCGCGTCGGTGATGGTCCGCGGGTAGCCGTTCGGGTCGAAGCTGCTGTTGACCGTGACGTTGCCGCTGGCGTCGGTCGCCGTCATCATCTGGCCCCACGCGTCGTACGTGTAGGAGGTCTTGTAGTCCTCCGGGTCCGTCGTGGTGTTACCCATCGGGTCGACCACCCAGGCCAGGTCACCGTCGGCCTCGTAGCCGAAGGTGTGCTTGCGGCCCTCGGGGCTGGTCTTCCCGGTGAGCTCCGCGACGTAGCCGTTGAGCTGGCGCTGGTAGGTCAGCACCGTGCCCGGCGTACCGTTCCTCACCGCCTCGGCGTCCCTGATCTCGGTCGGGTAGCCGGTCTTGGCGTCGTACGCCCAGGTGGAGACGGCGGTGTTGGCCTCCTCCAGCCGGGTCACGTTGTGGTCGTCGTCCCAGCCGAGCTTCGTGGTCTGGTTCTTGGCGTTGGTCGTCTCCTTCGGCCGCCCGTAGCCGTCCATCAGATAGACGGTCGCGTGGTTCTCCGCGTCGGTGACCGTGGTCCGGATGTCGTTCGTGGCGTCCGGGTCGACGTAGCCGAACTGCGTCAGGTGGTCGAGCCGGTCCTCGTAGGACTTGGTCCGCCAGTGCCACTTCGGGTCGTCGCCGGCCTGCGGGTAGTGGTAGACCACCTCGGTGGCATTGCCGCGCGGGTCGGTGGTCTTGACCAGCTTGACGTTCTTGTTGCCCTGCGTCATGTCGTAGGCGAACTTGAACGTCTTCGGCTGGCTGGAGCCGGCGCCGTCGATCAGCTCACCCAGCAGGCCCTTGTCGGTGTAGGTGAAGGTGAGCTTGCGCCCCGAGATGTCGGTGATCTGCGAGACGTGGTCGATGATCTTCGGGTTGGTCAGGTTGGTGCCGGACTGTCGGGTCCAGGTGGTGTCGTCGATGTAGTCGAACGCCTGGCCCTTGGCGTAGTAGTCGACAGTCAGCGTCTGCCGGCCGGTCGCGTCGAGCAGGTACTTGAGGAACTTGGTCGGCTTGTTGTTGGACCTGCGCTCCTCGTAGACGAAGCGCATCTCGTTGCCGTTGTTGTCGACCACGCTGGACAGGAAGCCCTCGCAGTCGTAGAAGAACTGCGTCCGGTCGGGCTTGGTGAGCAGCCACGCCTTCGGTTCCTGCGTGTTGGGCTTGCAGACGACACTGCTGTGCTTCTGCAGGTGCAGGTGCACGCCCTTGGGTGCAGTCCACTCGTTCGCGGTGGCGTTCCAGGTGAACCGGTGGCTGGTGCCGTCGCCGTCGGTGAGGGTGACCTTCGTCGGGTTGGGGTTGGGGTGGAAGTCCAGCGGCGTGCCGAGGCGCATCATCGACGACGCCTGCAACGACCAGCCGTAGCCGGCGACGGTGTCACTGGTGTCCAGCGAGTTGTACGCCAGCCGGACGAAGGTCGACAGGCCCCGCGACGGGTTGCTGAACGCGTCGTACGACCAGACGGTGTTGCCGGCGTACAGGTTGTTCATGAGGGTGCCGCCGGCGCCGGTGTTCTTCCCCGCGTACGAGTAGAACTTCTCCAGGCCGAGTTGGTCGGAGGCCGGCTCCTCCACGGCGATGTTCTGCGGCAACGCCTTGATCGCCGGGGTGGTCTCGGAGAGCTTCTTGCCGGTGACCTTGTTGCGTAGCTCCCAGTCGAGCACGTAGTCGGTGCGCTTGTTCCCGTCCGACGCCGGCGGTGGGGTCTTGACCTGGGCATTGACGTCGACCGTGCCGGCGATCGGCACGGCGGCCGGCAGCGGCGTCGGCACGTGGATGGCGGGGTCGGACACCGGCAGGCCGTCGGCCCGCTTCCACTGGTACGTCAGCTCCCACTCGGTGGCGGCGAACGCCGCGCCGGTCGGGTTCGACACGGTGACCGGGACCGTGTACGTCGAGGCCGGCGCGAGCTGGTGCGGGGTGCTCGGCGCGTGGTAGGTCGACTCGGCGGTCTGCTCGAGGTAGGTGACCTCCAGCGTCGGGCGCAGCAGCGGCTCGGGCGCCTCCGACGACAGCATCATGGCCCGCGCGGTCTGGGTGGCCTCGTTGCGCATCCGCAGCAGGAAGCCCTGGTTGCTGCCCGGGGTGGCGACCCAGCCCTTCACGGGTTCGGTGACCGCCCAGGTGGCCCACTCCGGGTCGTTGGTGAACCCGTTGAACCCGGCCTTCCAGGTGGTGTCGTAGGTGCCGCCGGGAGTGGTCCAGGCCGTGGTGGCGTTCGCCTTGTCCCAGGTGGCTGTCGTCTCGTCGAAGCCCTGGGTCAGTCTGTGGACGTCGACGTACTCGCTCTGGTTGTCGCCGGGCAACAGCGAGGTGTTCCAGATCCGCAGTTGGGCGTCCACGACCCGCGCGGTCGCCGGGATGCCGGCCAGGCTCGGGAACTTTACCAGGTTGCGGGTGGTGCCGAAGTACGTCGAGTTGTTGCCCACCCCCAGGTACGGGTCCCCGACGTAGCTGTCGACGTTCTCGGTGCGCCGGGTCAGCGACAGGTTCGTGTCGACCACCCCGTTCGCGCCGGTGGTGTCCCCGGCCGCCGCCGCGTCGCGGTAGATCCGGGTGATCTGCCCGGCCTTCGGCAACATGACCGCCTGACTCGGCCCGGCCAGGACCTGCCCGTCGCGGGTCTTCACCGCGACCATGTAGTAGTAGAACTTGCGGGCCATCGGGTCGGTGTTGTCCGCCGCCGTCGGCACCGCCGTGGTGTCCTGATAGGTGTACGTGCTCGTGCCGACCGGGGCGATCAGCGTCGCCGCCGACGGCCGGAAGTCCTGGTAGATGCTGCGGTGCACCTGGTACTCCACCGCGTCGTCACCGGTGTTCGACGACGGGTCCTGATACTGCGGCCAGGCCAGCACCGCACCGGTGGCGGTTACCGTGGTCGGCGGGTGCACCGCCACACCCGGGCGGCCGTAGGTGACGATCAGCCGCGGCAGGTTGTAGTCGCGCCGGTCGTTCTGGTACGCGTACTCCGAGGCCTCGTAGATCGGCCCGCCCCGCCCCTTGGTCTCCTCGTCCACCGCCTTGATCACGAAACCGTGGTTGGGGGTCCCGTTGAGCCACTGCTGCACGACGTCGCGGACGGCGAACGAGTTCCACGCGCTGGAGACGCCGCGCGCCTTGTTCGCCACGCCCCAGCGGGTGAACCGCACCGCGTCGGCGATCACCGCCTTGCCCGCCACGTCCCGCAGGACGACCCGGCCGGCCGTGCCGGCGTTGAAGCGGTACGTGCCGAGGGTCGCCCAGGCCCCCTTGCTGTCCGGGGTGGTCTGGTTGACCGACGGCGTCGACGACCCGTTGGCGTGGTGCACGGTGTACGGGGTGGGGTTGGCCCGGTCGGACGCGCCCACGTAGTGCACCTCGACCTTGTAGTCCCCGGTCTCGGTGATCGTCGGCGTCCAGGTGTGGGAGTCCCCAACGGTGGCGTCGTTGTTGAACCGGTAGTCGGCCTCGACCGCGTGCCGGGTCATGTCCGGGTTGCCGGACCACGCCCACGAACCGGTGACCGAGGTCCCCGCCTCACCGTCGTCGAGCTGCACGAGGTTCCCGGCCGGCTGCGCGTCGATGTTCTCGTGCGTGTTCTTCCACGTCGCCGACTCGTCCGTCCACGGCTGCGTCACCCGACGCGCCTCCATCAGCACGTCGTGGTCGTACGAGGTGTGGGTCTGGTCGTAGTACAACTCCAGCCGGGCGTCGTCGATCGCCGTCCCGGACGGCACCGCGGTCAACGGGAACCGCACCAACGACCGCCAGACCCCGGTGTCCGTGCCCACCCGCAACGGCCACGTCGTGGGGTCCTTCTGGTATTCGTGGTCCGGGTTGCCCGAGTAGACCTGCACGTCCTGGGCGTCGTTCGGCACCGGCTGGATCCGGATGGTCGGGTCGATCACCACCGGGTAGACCCGCTTCGGGTCGGCCAGCCAGCCGGCGTCCGCGGTCACCGTCACCGTCGTGGCGGCCCCCGACCCGGCCACGGTCTGGGTGACCTTGTCACTCCACGCCTTGCCGTGCGGCGACGCCTTGTCGTCCCGGTCGTCGTACATGAACGGCGCCGGCATCACGAAGACCGGCTCACCGCCGGCCAGGCCGACGAACGCGATCGAGCCGTCGGCACGCTGCTGCGCCGTCAGCCCGGTGGCGTCGAGGGTGAAGGTGTACGAGGCCGCACCGCCCGGGGCCCGGTGCAGGACGATCTTCTCCTTCAGCGCCGTCGGCGTCACGTCGTAGACGACGTCCGCGCCACCGGCCACACCCGGATAGGTGACCGACGAGCCGGACACCCGGGGCGTGACCCCCTTCGCCGCACCGGCCAGCCCCAGCTCGACGCTGCGGCCCTCCCGTTCGAACCGCACCAACTCGTCCGAGCGGTCGCCGAAGAGGCTGGTGAAGCTGTTGGTCGTGTTTCCCTGGACGTAGCCCTTGTCACCCGTCGGGCGCACCCTGGTGTCGATCGGCTGGTACCGGCCCTTGCCGTCCCTGTAGTGCAACGGCACGGCCGAGATCTCCGCCTGGAGACGACCGTCGGACAGCTGGTACACGCGGCTGTTCTTCGTACGCTTGCCGGTGACCTCCCTGACCCGCTTCTGCGCCGGCCAGACCTTCGCCGGCGGCGTCTTCTCCTGCACCGCCAGCCCGGCACCGACCACCTCCGGCAGCGCCGAGCGCGGGCCGCCGTCGACCAGCCCCTTCGCCGCGTCGCCGAGCCGGGACAACAGGCCGTCGTCCTTCGCCGCGGTCGCGGCATTCTCCGGTTTCCGGTCCGACAAGACCTGGGTCCCGCCCACGGTGGCGGCCAACGCCACCACCAGGCCCGCGATCAGCGGCCCCCGCAGTTTCCTCTTCACCCGTCACCCTCCGGTCAAGGGCCAATACGACGGGTAGAAGCTAGGAGGGTTATGCACACCGAAAGCTATCGTCCAGTTACCGGGAGGACCTGCTGTCCGCGACCACCGGAACCGGGTGGCGACGCCCAAGGCGGCGCTCTGTGACGGCGGGTCTTCCGCAATCAGGCGGCGCTCTGTGACGGCGGGTCTTCCGCCGTCAGGCGGCGCGACGGAGAGGCGATTCGCCGGGGGTGCCAGGACCGGGGCCGCAACTCCCCGGTCCTGCCCCCAGCCGTCCGGCGTCGTAACGGACGCACCGCGTGAGCGCGTGGGCGTGGCACGCCGCCCACGCCGGGCTCGACGCGGCGAGCCTGCCGCCTGCACTCAGCTCCGTGTGCCCGGCAACCGGACTTCGGCACGCTCCCGGCCCACCCCGAAGGGCCGTGAGCGCCGAATCAGGCTAGGCGTGCCGCCGGGGCCCGGACAAGGACGAGCCGGGGCCGAGGCGGCGTGATTGATGTCAAGGTGGAAAAGCGGCATGTCGACGTAACACGCCCCTCGGGGTCAACGCTGTTTCCCGTCGAGGCGACCATTGTGTCCGGTGCGCCGCCGCCGCTCCCCGGACGGCCCGGCTGTGGCTCCCCGGCGGCGCAGCCGCGGCTTCCCGGCGGCCCGGCCACGGCGTGCCGGCGGCCCGGCCACGGCTCCCCGGCGGCGCAGCCGCGGCTCAGAAGTGGCGCAGCCGCGGCTCAGAAGTGGCGCAGCAGTTCGGGAAACGCGGACAGCCGCAGCACGCCCGGGTCGGCCGGGTCCAGCTCGTCGTGCTCCAGCACCCAGGTGTTGTCGTTGGGAATGAACACGGCGTTCAGCCCGGCGGCGCGGGCGGGCAGGATGTCGGACTTCGGGGAGTTGCCGATCATCCACGTGACGGCGGGGTCGACGCCGTGTTCCCGGACCAGCCACCGGTAGGTGTCGACGTCCTTCTCCGGCACGATGTGCGCGGCCCGGAAGTGGTGCAGCAGACCGCAGGCGTCGAGCTTGCGCTGCTGCTCCTCGCGTTCGCCCTTGGTCAGCAGCAGCAGGTGGTGCCGGGCGGCCAGGACGTCCAGCGCCTCGGCCACCCCGGGCATCAACTCCACCTGGTGCGCGACCAGGGCCGCCGCCAGCTCCTCGATCTCGCGCCGCTCCGCCTCGGTCGCGGGCCGCAGCCGCAGCCGCTCCAGGCACTCCCCCAGGCTGCGCAGGAACACCTTGCTGCCGTAGCCGTGCGCGACCGCGTTGGCCCGCTCGATGTCGTCCAGGATGGCCCGGGTCTCGGCCCGGTCGAGGGTCGGATGGTCCAGCCACTCCAGGAAGTCGTCGATCACCCGCTCGAACAGGACGTTGTTCTCCCAGAGCGTGTCGTCGGCGTCGAAGACGAGCACCTGCCCGTCGCGGCGGCGAATCGCGTCGCCCATGCCTCCCCTCCCCCTCCCCATCCCTCCCCGCGATGCGACTCCGGGCCCTGCTGGCGGGGGCGCACCCAGCTGATCTTGGACAGTTGCCGTGCGGTGCGCACCGTAACTGTCCAAGATTCCGAGCGGCAAGCGAGTTGCGAGCGGTCGGCAGGGCGGCGAGGCCGCGCAGGTTGTGGCCGGGGAGGGGCCGAGCCGCGGAGTCGGGGGGCCGAGCCGCGGGGTCGCGGGCCGAGCCGCGGGGTCGCGGGCCGAGCCGCGGGGTCGCGGGCCGAGCCGCGGGGTCGCGGGCCGAGCCGCGGGGTCGCGGGCCGAGCCGCGGGGTCGCGGGCCGAGCCGCGAGGTTGGGGGTCGGGCCGCGAGGTCGCGGGCCGAGCCGCGGGGTCGGGGGTTGGGCCGCCGGGTCGGGAGTCGGGGGCTGGGCTGCCCGGTCGGGGTTGGGCTGCGGGGTCAGGGGGCGGCGAACACACCGGACATGATCATTTCCTCACGCTGTTCCTGGACGTCCGGGCGCAGCCGCCCGCCCCGCGTCAGCATGACCGTGCCATGCAGCAGCGCCCACCCGACCTCGGCGAGGGTGTCGGGGTCGCGGCCGGCAGCCAGTGGCGTCAGGGCCGCGCGCAGCTCGGCGGAGGCCGCCCGGGGCGCCCCGGGCCCCGGGTCGCGGCCCAGCGTGAGGTCCGAGGTGTGCGCGAGCATCGCGTCGTAGACCTCGGGACTGGCGTACGCGAAGTCCAGGTAGGCCGTCACCACGGCCGGCCACTGCCCGCGTTCGCCTCCGGTGGCGGTGTCCCGGGCGGCGGCGAGCGCGGCGGCCAGGTCGGCGAAGCCGAGCACCGCCACGGCGGACATCAGCGCGGCCGGGTCCGGGAAGCGACGGTAGAGGGCCTCGATGTCGATCCCGGTCCGCTCGGCCAGTCGGCGGTGGGTCACCGCCGCCCACCCCTCGGCCTCGGCCAGCTGGCGCGCGGCCAGGACGAGGCGCTCCCGCTCGGCCGGCGCGGCGTCTGCTTCCTCTGCTGGCGACACGCCGCCGATGCTAGCGACCGTCACCGCCCGTGAGGCATCCGCGACGGATTGACGACTCTGCGCCCGTCGCGTCGCCGTCGCAGTCACCGTGGCCGTCACCGTCGCAGTCGCCGTCGCCGTCGCCGTCGCCGTCGCCGTCGCCGTCGCCAGAGATCTTGGTACCGGAGCGCCCCCAGAGGGGCCGATTCCTGCCAAGATCTGCCCCGTTCGCCTCGCCGTGCCGTGACCGTTCGGGGAGCGGGCCGGCCGAAGCGAGCCAGGACGGGCCACGCGCGGCGGAACGGGGGCGCGGCGGGACAGGCCGATGGCAGCGGGGGCGGGCCGACCCCCGTACGCGCCGGCACGGCGGCCTGGCCCCGCCCTGACCCGCCTGCGGCACGGTAACCCGCCTCCGGCACGGCGGGCACGGCCCCGCCTCCGGCACGGCGGGCACGGCCCCGCCTCCGGCACGGCGGGCACGGCCCCGCCTCCGGCACGGCGGGCACGGCCCCGCCTCCGGCACGGCGGCCTGACCCGCCTACGGCACGGTAACCACGGCCCGCGTCCGGCACGGCGGACACAGCCACGCCTGCGGCACCGTAACCACGGCCCCGCCTGCGGCACGGCGGGCACGGCACGGCGGGCACGGCCCGCCCGGGGTCAGCGGCGCAGGGTGAGGATCAGGTCGGCGACCAGGGCCGTCCATCCGGTCTGGTGCCAGGCGCCCAGCCCGGCGCCGTTGTCGCCGTGGAAGTACTCGGGGAAGCAGATCAGGTCCCGCCAGTCCGGGTGGGTCTGGAAGAGCTGGGCGGCGCCGTAGATCGGCCGGCGGCCCCAGCCGTCGCGGGTGAACAGCGAGATCAGCCGCGCGGAGAGGTCATCGGCGATCTCGTCGAGGGTCCGCTTCACCCCCGACCGCGTCGGATACTCCACCTGGAGGTCGTCGCCGAAGAAGGCGGCGTAGTCGCGCAGCGCGCTGATCAGCAGGAAGTTGGTCGGCATCCAGATCGGGCCGCGCCAGTTCGAGTTGCCCCCGAACAGGCCGCTTGTCGACTCGGCCGGCTCGTAGCCGACGCTGAACTCCTGGCCGCCGAGGGTCACCGAGAACGGCTTGTCGAGGTGGGCCCGGGACAGCGTGCGCAGGCCGTACTCGGAGAGGAACTCGTCGGTGTCGAGCATCCGGGCGAGCAGCCGGGCGATCTGCTCCGGGCCGACCATGGACAGCAGCCGGTG
The DNA here is from genome assembly GCF_043198195.1 of Micromonospora sp. NPDC048868. Taxonomy (NCBI): domain Bacteria; kingdom Bacillati; phylum Actinomycetota; class Actinomycetes; order Micromonosporales; family Micromonosporaceae; genus Micromonospora; species Micromonospora sp. NPDC048868. Next base: position 53,735 of record NZ_JBICUN010000018.1, on the reverse strand, counting down.
CTGGCGGCCGTCGGGGCCGAGCCGTCGGGCGCCGATGACGTCGGCGTACTCGGGGCGGTTGGCGAGGAACCAGCGCAGCCGGGCGTGCAGCTCGGGCAGCCGGTGCAGGGTGTGGGCGGTGAGCCGGGTCGTCGCGGCCAGGGGCAGCAGGCCGACGACCGAGCGGACCTTCAGGGGCACCTTCGAGCCGTCGGCGAGGCGCAGCACGTCGTAGAAGAACGCGTCCTCGGCGTCCCACAGCCCCTGCTCGTACGCGGCGGCGGCGATGTAGGCGAAGTGCTCGAAGAACTTGGTGGCGGTGTCGACCCAGGTGCGGTCGTGCTCGGCAAGCACGACGGCGATGTCCAGCAGGTTCAGCGCGTACATGCCCATCCAGCCGGTGCCGTCGGACTGCTCCAGCACCCCGGCCACGGGCAGCGCCGCCGACCGGTCGAACGGGCCGACGTTGTCCAGCCCGAGGAAGCCGCCCTCGAAGACGTTGTTGCCGCCGGTGTCCTTGCGGTTGACCCACCAGGTGAAGTTGAGCAGCAGCTTGTGCATCACCCGGGCCAGGAAGTCGTGGTCCCGGCTGCCGTCGATCTCGAAGACCTTCAGCGCCGCCCACGCGTGCACCGGCGGGTTCACGTCGCCGAACGCCCACTCGTACGCCGGGATCTGGCCGTTGGGGTGCAGGTACCACTCGCGGAGCAGGAGCAGCAGTTGCTCCTTGGCGAAGCCGGGGTCGACCCGGGCGATGCTGACGCAGTGGAAGGCCAGGTCCCAGGCCGCGTACCAGGGATATTCCCACGGGTCGGGCATGGAGATAACGTCGAAGCTCGCCATGTGCCACCAGGCGCTGTTGCGCCCGTGCCGGCGGCCCGAGGGCGGGGGCGCGGAGCCGGGATCGCCCTCCAGCCAGCGCTTGACGTCGAAGTGGTAGAACTGCTTGCCCCACATGAGCCCGGCGATCGCCTGCCGGGCGATGAGGGTCTCGTCCGGCGTCGCGGCGGCCGGGATGACGCCGGCGAAGAACCGGTTCGCCTCCGCCCGCCGGGCCCACACCACCGCGTCGAAGCCGTCACCCAGGTCCGCCGGCGGGGGCGGGGCGCCGCCGGGCGGTGGGGCGGTACGGGTCAGCCGCAGTCGGATCCGCCGCTGCGCCCCGGCCGGCACGTCCAGCACGTAGTGCAGCGCGCCCTTGGTGCCCTCCCGGGCGGGGTTGACCGTCGGGGCGCCGTCGACCACGTGGTCGTTGATGCCGTCCTTCGGGTAGGCCGAGCGGCCGGGCAGCCCCCAGAGCCGTTCGGCGTTGGTGTCGTTGTCGCAGAGCAGCGGCGTGGGCTCCCCGTCGCCCTCCAGCAGCAGCTGACCGAGCACCCGGTGCTCGCCGACGAGCCGCGATCCCTCGCCGACCAGCCGGGGCACCCGGTCGCCGCCGGGCAGCCCCCACGCCCAGGTGTTGCGGAACCAGAGGGTGGGCAGCACGTGCAGGGTGGCCGCCCGGTCGCCCCGGTTGGCGACGGTGACGACGACGCACAGGTCCGTCGGGGTGGCCTTGGCGTAGTCGACCGTCACCGCCCAGTACCGGTCGTCGTCGAAGATGCCGGTGTCGACCAGCTCGTACTCGGTGTCGTCCCGGCCGCGCAGCGCGTTCACCGCGACCAGTTCGTCGTACGGGAAGGCGGCCTGCGGGTAGTGGTAGCGCCAGCGCATCCACGAGTGGGTGGGGGTGGAGTCCTCGTACCACCAGTACTCCTTGGCGTCCTCGCCGTGGTTGCCGCCGTCGCCGCCGAGGCCGAACATCCGCTCCTTGAGGATCGGGTCACTGCCGTTCCACAGGGCGAGGGCGAAGCAGAACGTCTGCCGGTCGTCGCAGACGCCCGCCATGCCGTCCTCGCTCCAGCGGTAGGCTCTGGACCGCGCGTGGTCGTGCGGGAAGTAGTCCCAGGCCGTACCGTGCTCGCTGTAGTCCTCCCGTACCGTCCCCCACGCCCGCTCGGACAGATAGGGACCCCATGCGCGCCAGTCCTGTTCCCCGGCGTCGGCCTGAGCCAGCCGGAGCCGTTCGGGGTCGGGCGCGGAGTCGTCGGGGGGCGGCACGTCGGTGATCACTCGCACATCTTCGACGCCGACGGGGGACTTCACCACAGGAGCCATTCTCGTCGTGGCGTGTTGCACCCCGCCGCCGGTGGAGGAAAGTTGATCGACATTCGCTTCGGCCCGCAGGTGTGCGGCGACCTGACCGGCGGCACCGCCCGGGAGTGGCTGGTCACCGACGGTCTCGGCGGCTACGCCACCGGCACGGTCAGCGGGCTGCGCACCCGCCGGTACCACGGGCTGCTCGTGGTGGCCGGCGAGACGCCGGCGTCCCGCCGCGTGGGACTGGTCGGCCTGGACCCGGCCGTGCTGTTCCCCTCCGGTGCCCGGGTGCGCCTGGGCGCGCACGAGTGGGCCTCCGGCGACGTCGACCCGCGCGGCTTCGAGCTGCTGGAGCGCTTCGACCTGACCGACGGCCTGCCCCGGTGGCGCTGGCGCGTCGGCGACGTGGTCATCGAGCGGGAGCTGGCGATGACGCACGGCCGCTCCTGCATGGCCGTCGTGCACCGGCTCGTCTCCGGCGGGCCGGTGCGGCTCGAACTCGCGGCGGCCTGCACCTGGCGGGACGCGCACGGCGAGCGCCGCGCCGACGGCCCGGCCCCACGGGTGGAGCCGGTGCCGGGCGGGGCGGTGGTCGAGGGCTCGTTCCGGCTCGCCGGGCCGGACTGGACCCCCCAGGGACAGTGGTGGCTCGGCGCGCACCACCGGGAGGAGGCGGCGCGGGGCCTGAACCCCGACGAGGACCTCTGGTACGCGGGCCGGTTCTCGGGCGAGCTGGAGCGCCCGGGCGACACGGTGTCGGTGCTCGCCTGGGCCGGTGAGCTGGCCGAGGAGCCGCCGCCGGCGACCGAGGTGGTCGCGGCGGCCCGGGCCCGCAACCGGCGGGTGGTGGCCGCGGCGAAGCCGGCCGACCCGGTCGAGGCGACGCTCGCGCTGGCCGCCGACGCGTTCGTGGTCCGCACCTCCACCGGGCCGGACGTGGTGGCCGGCTACCCGTGGTTCGGCGCCTGGTCGCGGGACACGATGATCTCCTACGAGGGGCTGTTCCTCTGCACCAACCGGGCCGACGAGGGCCGGGAGCTGCTGCGGGCGTACGCGGCGACGCTGTCGGAGGGGATGCTCGCCAACACCGCCGACACCGGGCGGGTCGAGTACAACACCGTCGACGCGACCCTGTGGTTCCTGCACGCGGTCAGCCGGCACGTCACCGTCACCGGTGACACCGACCTCGGCGACGAGCTGCTGCCCGCGCTGCACGGGGTGGTCGACGCGCACCTCGCCGGCACCCGGTTCGGCATCGCCGTCGACCCGGCCGACGGGCTGCTCACCCAGGGCGGCACCCCGGGCACGGCGCTGACCTGGATGGACGCCCGGGTGTACGGGGTGCCGGTCACCCCGCGTACGGGCAAGCCGGTGGAGGTCAACGCGCTCTGGGTCAACGGGCTGGCGGGCCTGGCCGAGCTGACCGAGCTGGCGGGGCGGGACGCGGGCGAGCTGTGGCGGCTGCACGAGCGGGCCGGCGCCGCGTTCCGGCACCGGTTCCCGGCCCCGACGGGCTGGCTGCACGACGTGGTGGACGCGCCCGCGCCGGCGTACCCGCTGGGTGGGGCCGCGCAGCACGACGACGACCTGCTGCGCCCCAACCAGCTGCTGGCCTGGTCGCTGCCGTACGCCCCGCTGGAGCCCGACGAGCCCACCGTGCGCCGGGTCGCCGGCGGGCTGCTCACACCGCTGGGCCCGCGCAGCCTCTCCCCCGACGCACCCGAGTTCGTCGGGCGGCACCGGGGCGGTCCGGCCGAGCGGGACGGCGCCTACCACCAGGGCACCGTCTGGCCGTGGCTGCTCGGCCCGTACGCCGATGCCGCCCGACGGGCCAAGATGCCGGTCGATGACCTTTTCGTCGGCATCGAGACACATCTGACCGAATATGGCCTAGGATCGGTGAGTGAGACGGCCGACGGACTCGCGCCGCACGCCGCCACCGGGTGCCCGTTCCAGGCGTGGTCGGTCGCCGAACTGCTGCGCGCCCGCAGGAACGGCCGGTAGCGCTTTACACGACCGCAACGGCGGCGTCTCCGGCGGTTAGCCAGCCGCCAGCAGGATGGGTCCCGATCCAGTCCCGACCGTCACGGGCACCGCTCCGGTGTCGGCGGCGCGCACTCGGGGACAACTCAAGGGGGCCGCATTGTCACCTGACGCCGACGTGATCGACATCCATCCCGCCCGGCGACAGCGGGTGCTGATGCTCTCCTGGGAGTACCCGCCGGTCCTCGTCGGCGGGCTCGGCCGGCACGTGCACGCCCTGTCGGTCGCCCTCGCCGCCGCCGGCCACGAAGTCACCGTCGTCACCCGCCACACCGACAGCGCACCCCTCGAGGAATACGCCGACGGCGTCCGCATCGTCCGCGCCGCCGAAGACCCCGTCACCTTCCCCCTGGCCACCTCCTCCCTGCTCGCCTGGACCATGGCCTTCAACCACACCCTCACCCGCGCCGCCCTACGCGCCACCGAAGCCGGCAGCTACGACGTCATCCACGCCCACGACTGGCTCGTCGCCCACACCGCCATGACCCTGCGCGAACACCTCGACATCCCCCTCGTCAGCACCATCCACGCCACCGAGGCCGGCCGACACCAGGGCTGGCTACCCGAAGAGATGAACCGCACCATCCACGGCGTCGAACACTGGCTGAGCAACGCCTCCGCCCGGGTGATCGTCTGCTCCGGCTACATGCGCGAGCAGGTCGCCACGCTCTTCGACGTGCCGGCCGGGCAGGTCGACGTGGTGCCCAACGGGGTCGACGACCGGGCCTGGCGCGCCCGGCCGGGGGCGGTCACGGCCGCCCGGGCCCGGTTCGCCGGCGACGGCCCGCTCGTCGGGTACGCCGGCCGGCTGGTCTACGAGAAGGGCGTGCAGCACCTGGTGCACGCCGTGCCGTACCTGCGCGACCGGTACCCCGGGCTGCGGGTGGTGATCGCGGGCGACGGCCCCTACCGGGGCGAGTTGGAGGAGGAGACCCACCGCCTCGGGCTCGGGCAGACCGTACGCTTCGCGGGATTCCTGGACTCGACCCGGCTCCCGGCGCTGCTCGGCGCCACCGACGCGACAGTGGTGCCAAGCCTCTACGAGCCGTTCGGGATGGTGGCCCTGGAGGCCGCGGCGGCCGGTGCGCCGCTGGCCGTGGCCCGCACCGGCGGCCTCGCCGAGATCGTCGAGCCGGGCGTGACCGGGGTGACCTTCCCGCACAGCGACCCGGGCGCCCTCGGCGTGGCGGTCGACCAGCTCCTCGGCGACGAGGTCTTCGCCCGGCGGGTGGCCCGGCGGGCGCGCGCCATGGTCGGCCGTCACTACGGCTGGACGACCATCGCCGCCCGGACCGCCGGCACGTACGCGACGGCCGCCCGGGAGCACGGCCCGACGCAGGCCCGGCGCGCCGCCGCCCGGCTCGGCGGGGCACGCCAGAAGATCACCATCCCGGAGGGGAACCTGCTCGCGGTCGGCGGCGCCGTCCGCTGAGCGGGCCGTCGCCGCCTCCCCGCCGTCCGGTGGCCGACAGACCGGCCCCGTCCGCCGCCCGGCAAGGGCATACTTCCTGCCGGTGCGGCAGATCCACCCACCCCTCCCCGCCACCGTCCCCGGTGGACCGTCCGGGCGATGCCCCTGCGGAGCGTCGGCGAACTACAGTGGCGTAGTTTTGGCGCTCAAGATCCCTGGGGAGGGTGAGCCGACATGATGGGACCGTCCCACGCGCTGTCCGGCGCGGCGGTGTGGCTGGCCGGATCCTGGGCGCTGCAACAGTTCGCCGACTACCACCAGTCGCCGCTGGAGCTCGCCGTCGGCACGGCCGTCTGCGCCGGTGGCGCGCTCTTCCCCGACCTCGACCTCTCCGGCAAGGTGACCCGCAACCAGGGCGGGGCGACGGTCGCCCGCACCTTCGGCGTGTTCTCGCTCTTCATCGCCGAGGTGATGGAGAAGGTCTCGCTCGGGGTCTACTACGCGACGAAGCTCAGCAAGGATCCGCGCCGCAACAACGGCCACCGCACCCTGACCCACACCATCCCGTTCACCCTGCTGGTCGGCTGGGGCACCACCACGCTCTGCGCCGCGTACGGCAAGTGGGCCGTCATCGGCATCCTGTTCTTCATGTTCGGGCTGGCGCTGCGCGGCCTGTTCGACAAGTGGGCGGAGCGCGCCGGCTGGGTCATCGTCACCCTCGCGTCGGCCGCCGCCGCCTGGTACACCTTCGCCAACCTGCCCGGTGGCCGGGGCTACCCGCTGATCGGCACCGCCGTCGGGGTCGGCTGCTTCGTGCACATCCTCGGCGACATGATCACCCGGGCCGGGGTGCCCATCCTCTGGCCCATCCCGATCAAGCGTCGGATGTGGACGCCGATCGGCCTGCCGAACAAGATCGCCCTGCGGGCCGGCAGCAAGACCGAGGTGGTGGTCGTCCGGGCCGTACTGACCGCGATCTCGGTGCTCGCGGCGGCCGGGCTGGTCGCCCCGTCGGTGCTGCAACGCTTCAACATCGACGTCTGACGGCCGGCCCGCGCCCGGTCAGTCCCACGCCTCGGCGGCCCAGCGGGCCAGCAGCTCCAGCACGGGCCGGCGGCCCGCCATCATCTCCGCCTCGTCGCGGGCGTCGTAGGTGCCGCTGATGGCGGAGCGGCCCAGCCGGCCGAGCATCATCGGCGCCAGCCAGAAGTACTTGGCCGCCCCGGTCAGGCGGACGGCACGGGCCACCTCCCCCGGCGCGACGGCACCGCGCAGCCCCTCGGCGTACCGGTCCGGCACGGTGGCGGCCACCTCGTCGAGCAGCGCGACGTCGACCAGACCGTCGAGGAAGGTGTCCAGCACCAGGTTGGCCGCGTCCTCGCCGACCGGCCCGGGGCCGACGCCGGACCAGTCCAGCAGCACCGGGCCGTCGGCGGCGAACACCAGGTTCATCGGCCAGCAGTCGTGGTGGCAGAGCGTACGCGGCAGCCGGTCGGTGGCGGCCAGCACGTCGTGCCGCCGTTCCCACAGCACCCGCAGCGCGTCGCGCAGGGGGCGCGGCCAGGCGGCGACGGCGACCGGGTGCTCCCACGGCACCGGCGCGGCCACCGGGCGGCTCAGCGTGTAGTCGCGCAGCCAGTCGCGCGCCAGCCAGTCCGGCGGGCGACCGCCGGCCGCGAGTTCCCGCGCCTCGGGGTCGCCGAGCCAGCGGGCGTGTCCGGCGCCGAGCCGGACGGCCACCTCGCCGAGGTCGACGGGCGTGCAGGCGACGCCCGGCCGGCCGGCGACCTCGGGCAGCCACAGCGCGACCGAGCCGTCCGGCCGGTCGTCGACCGCCAGCGCCGTCGGCGCGGCCAGCCCGGCGTCGGCGTACGCGGCGGCGGCCAGCCCGCTGCGGTACGCCTCGACCTCGCGGCGCCAGTAGTTCCAGTGCCCCGGCTCGGCGCTGCCGGCCCAGTGCGCCGGGCCGGGGCGGCCGGGCGGGTTGAGGAGTTTCAGCACGGCCGGCCGCCCGTCCCGGCGGGTGCGCCAGATGCCGTGGGTCACCCCGTTGAGCACGTTGTGGGTGAGCTGCCCGGCCGGCACGTCGGCGGGGACGAGGTCGGTCGGCGGGCGGGACGTGGTCACGGGGCCTCCAGCGCCAGGTAGCCGGCCAGTCCCTCGGCGACGCACACCAGCCAGGCGGCGACCGCCCCGACGACGTGCCGGGTCGACGTTCCGATCGTCAGCGGGCGTCCCCGCCGTCAGCGACCTGCCCCGGGCGGCGCACGACCAGTCGGCCGAATCGCCGGCAACGGGACTGGGGACGACGATACGTTCGGGTTGTCGAGCCCTCTGCCGGCCATCCGCACCGGCGTCCGTCGAAAGGAGCATTCGATGGCCCTCTGGGAGGATCTCGCGAGCTGGCGCGGCCCCACCGCCAACCGGGTCCCGAACGGCATGGTGGAGGTTCGCGGCCTGGTGGTACACATCGCCGACGGCACCTATGAGGGCACCATCAGCCACCAGCGGGACCCGGACACCGAAAACTCCTCGCACTTCATCGTCAGTCGTGAGGGTGACATCGCGCAGCTGGTCGACACGGCGGACAAGGCCTGGACCCAGCGAGCCGGCAACGGGCACTGGCTCTCGGTGGAGTGCTCCGGGTTCAGCGTCGGCAGCCCGCACCACGCCAGCCATCCCGGCTGGGAGAGGCTTACCGACAAGCAGATCGCCGCCCTCGGCCGGATCTTCGCCAGGGTGCACGAGGAGTGCGGCGTCCCGCTCGCCCTGACGGCCGACCCGTCGGGCACAGGCCTCGGCCACCACAGCATGGGAGGCAAGGCCTGGGGGCACGACAAGTGCCCCGGCCCGCCGATCATCGCGCAGAAGCCGGACATCCTGGCCGCCGCCCGGCAGATCGCCCGTCCGTCCGGGCCCACGCCCTCACCGGGCCTCGTCGTACGGCGCGCCGCACCCTGAGCCGGCACGGGGCAGCGGGCGGCCCGGCCCGTCGCTACGGTGCGGAGGATGGACAGTTCCCATCCGCTGGTGGCCGGCATCGTGCACCAGGCGCCCGGCTCGACCGTGCGGCTGCGCCCGGTGGCCGAGGACGATCTGGCGATGTTGCGCCGGTTCGCGGTCGAACCGGGGCTGATCGGGCTCGACTGGGCCGGCTTCCGGGACGCCGCCGCGCCGGCCCGCCGCTTCGCCGAGGACGGCTATCTCGGCGAGCGGACCGGCGGCCTGATCGTGCAGGTCGAGCCGGCGGCGGACGCCCCGGCGGGCTACCTCAGCTATCTCCACGGCCAGTACGGCGGGCGGGCACCGTACTGGGAGATCGGCATCGTGCTGCTGCCCGAGTGGCGCGGCCAGGGCATCGGCTGGCGGGCCCAGGCGCTGCTCTGCGACTACCTGTTCAGCCACACGCCGGCGCAGCGCATCCAGGCCAGCACCCACGCCGAGAACACCGCCGAGCAGCGGTCGCTGGAGAAGGCCGGCTTCCAACTGGAGGGGGTCGTACGGGCCTGCGAGTTCCGGGCCGGCGCCTGGCGTGACGGGTGGCTCTACAGCCGGCTGCGCGACGACCCGTCACCGCTGTGACCGCACGGCTAGGCGCCGATGCGCTGGGGTGGAACGGTCAGCCCGTAGAGCGCCATCAGCTCCGGGGTGTCGACCCGGCTGCCGTCGGCCACCGAGTCGCAGGAGATGTCGACAATCTGGTCCTTGTGCGCGAGCAGGTAGGGCCGGGCGCCCACGTCCGCGCTGGCCAGGGTGGCGATGCCGGACCAGTGCCGGCGTCCGAACAGCATCGGGTAGCCGCGCAGCCCGTCGTAGGTGGCGCAGACCAGCACGTCGGGGTACGGCAGCGCGACGACCCGACGCACGGCGGTGGCGGTCAGGCCGGGCATGTCGACAGGCACCACCACGACCGCCTCGATGCCCTCGTCGTCGAGCGCGGCGAGGCCGGCCCGGATGGACGAGCCGACGCCGGTCCCCCACGCCCGGTTGATCACCACCGTGGCCCGGCTCAGGTCCGCCGTCTCGCGGACCTGGTCGGCCGCGGCGCCGAGCACGACCACGATCCGCTCGCAGCCCGCCTCGGTCATCGTGTCGATCATCCGGTTCACCAGGGGCTTCTCCCCCTGGTGCAGCAGCGCCTCGGGGCCGCCGATGCGACGCCCCCCGCCCGCGGCGATGATCATTCCTGCGATCCGGTTCAGCTGGGCCCCCTCCACCGTGGAGCGGGCCGTGGCGCGAGGGCACGGCCCGCTCCGTCGTACGGACATCGGGAGCAACGAGGAGAAGGCAGACCGGGTAGCGGGGCGAAAAGGGAAAATAGTGCAACCGTTACCGGCCGGGAACCGCACCGCGTCGCCCGTCTCCGGCGCGGCCGGCTCCGCGGCGGGCAGCCCTGCCGAGGCTGTGCGTACGGTCAGGACGGCGCCCCGGCGGCGGCGACCGCGACCGGCATCGGGTCGCGGGGCGGACGCGACAGCAGGCGCGCCAGATCGCCGTGGGTCCGCGCGAGGAACCCGGCCGCCGTGGCGGAGTAGATCGACATGAGCATGGCCGGCTGGAACGGCAGCAGGCCCGCGCCCGCCAGGGCGGCACGCCGCCCGCCCAGCGACTCCGGGCGGTAGGGCACGCCCAACCCGGCGGCGACGCCGGCCGCGGTGAGCGCGACGGGCCCGGTCAGCTCGTACGTGCGGCCACGGTGGGCGGCGGGATCGGCGGCCACCCGCACGGCGGCGTCGGCCAGGTCCTGTCGGGCCACCGCGGCCAGCGCTCCCGTGCCGAACGGGGCCGTGACCGCGCCGTCGACCGGGGCGGCCAGCTGACCGAACAGCTCGGCGTAGAGGCCGTTGCGCAGGATCGTCCAGTCGAGCCGGCTCTCCCGCAGTCGACGCTCCGTCCACCGGTGCGCGAGCGCGAAGGCCAGGTGGTCGCCGGCGCCGACCAGGCTCGTGTAGACCACGTGCGCCACCCCGTGCCGCTCGGCGGCGGCGACCGCCCGGTCGTGGCGGGCGGTGACGACGTCGTCCTCGCCGTAGCCGGCGGAGACCAGCACCAGCACGCGTACGCCCGTCAGGTCCGGCCCCGCCGGGTCGTCGAAGTCCACGCTCCGTCCGGCGTCGCCGAAGCGACCGGGCGTACGGGTGCCGGCGAGCGGGGCGAGCCCTCGCTCGACCAGCCCGGCGTGGATGAGGGATCCCAGGTGCCCGGAGGCGCCGGTGACCAGCAGCATGTGGCGAGCCTTTCGGTGGTACCGAATCGGAACTAGCCTCATCGTCGGGAACCACGGACGCGGCCACAAGGAGGCACTTCGATGTCGGCAGGGCACACGGCGGTAACCGACGCGCTGGCACCCTGCGGCCTGCCCGAGCACCCCGACTGCGGCATCCGCGACGTGCTCGACCGCATCGGCGACAAGTGGTCGGTGCTCGCGATCGTCGAGCTCTCCTCGGGCGTCCGCCGGTTCCGGGAGCTGCAACGGGCCATCCACGGCATCTCGCAGCGGATGCTGACCCTGACCCTGCGCCGGCTGGAACGCGACGGGCTGGTGCTGCGCACCGCGTACCCGACCGTCCCGGTTACCGTCACCTACGAGCTGACCGAGCGCGGGCGGAGCCTCACGCACCTGGTCAGGCAGTTGGCCGACTGGTCACTCGCGCACAAGGACGCCATCGCGCAGTCGCGGCACGCGTGGGACGCCGCGAACCCCGGCTCCGGCGTCTCCTGACCCGGAACGGGAGCCGTCAGGTCGCGTCGGCGTAGCAGTCGACGACGGAGAGGTCCAGCGGGAAGCGGACCGGGGTGTCGCCGAAGAGCAGCGCCGTGGCCTGCTCCCCGCACCGGGCGACCGCGTCGGCGACCGCGTCGGCCCGCTCCGCCGGGCAGTGCACGATCACCTCGTCGTGCTGGAAGAAGACCAGCTCGCCGCCGGTGGCGGCGAGCCGGCCGCGCAGCGTCGCCAGCAGGGTCGAGGCCCATTCGGCGGCGGTGGCCTGGATGACGAAGTTGCGGGTGAACCGCCCCCGGGACCGGGCCGCCCGCGCCCGCGGCGACTGCGGATCGTCGCCGCCGTCGGGCACGTCGGCGTCGGGGTCGCCGAAACCGGCCGTGCCCGGCGGGCAGGTGCGCCCCAGCCAGGAGCGCACCAGCCCGCCGGCCTCCCCCGTGCGGGCCGCCGCCTCCACATAGTTGAAGGCCGTCGGGTAGCTGCGCCGCAGCACCGCCAGCGCCGGCACCGCCGCCCCGCCCGTCTGCCCGTACATCGCGCCGAGCAGCGCCACCTTCGCCCGGGGCCGGTCGCCGCCGAAGGCGTCCTGGGCGAGGGCGGCGTAGAGGTCGCCGGCACCACCGGCGGCGGCGAGCCGGGCGTCGCCGGAGACCGCGGCGAGCACCCTCGGTTCGAGCTGGCCGGCGTCGGCCACCACGAACCGCCAGCCCGGATCGGCCACCACCGCCCGCCGGATCACCTTGGGGATCTGCAACGCGCCGCCGCCCCGGGTGGCCCAGCGGCCGGAGACGACCCCGCCCGGGACGTACTCCGGCTGGAACCGGCCGTCGCGCACCCAGGCGTCCCGCCAGGCCCAGCCGTGCGCCGTCCAGATCCGGTAGAGCTCCTTGTATTCCAGGACCAGCGGCACCGCCGGGTGGTCCACCCCGCGCAGCACCCAGGCCCGGGTGTTGGGCAGCTCCACCCCGGCCCGGGCGAACGCCCGCAACAGCTCCGCCGGGGAGTCGGCGTGCAGCTGGCGTACGCCGAACGCGTCGGCGATCCGCGCGGCCAGTTCGGCCAGCCGGCGGGGCGGGCCGCCCACCGGCGACGGCTCACCGAGCAGCTCCGCGAGGAGCCGGTCGTGCACGTCGGCCCGCCAGGGCAGCCCGGCGGCCCCCATCTCCACGGCGATCAGCGCGCCGGCCGACTCGGCGGCGACCAGCAGCCGGAACCGGCCGGGATGCCCGGTGGCGGCGATCCGGGCGAGCTGGTCGGCGTACACCCGGGTCAGTGCCTCGACGCCGGGGCCCGGCGGGCCGGGCAGGGCGTCGAAGAGCGCGCCCTGCCCGTGGCCGGGTGGCGCGGCCGGGCGGGGCGGCGGATCGGGCGGCACCGGCGCGCCGGTCAGCCGGGCCCAGGCCGCCGCGAACGATCGGGGCTCGCCCCAGCGGCCGGCGTGGCCGAGCAGCAGGGCCTCGGTCAGCTCGACGTCGTGGCAGCGGTCGACCCGCACCCCGGCGCGCAGCAGCGCCGGGTAGACGGTCGCGCCGGAGGCCCACACCCAGCGCGGCCGGTCCGCCGCCTCGCGCGCCGCGACGGCGGCGGCCAGGTCGGTGACCGGCTGCACCGGGCCGACGGGCTGCCCCGCGGCGTCGAGGGGTTGCAGCGCTCCCCCGCCCCGCTCGTCCGAGGCCACCGTCACCAGCACGGATGTGATTCTGCCTCGCCCCTGCGACACTCCGCCCACCAACCACCCCGGCGACGGAACGTCGGCGGGCGGCACGCCGGAAACGGGGCGGTGCGGCGGTGCCGCGGCTCGGTAGCGTGGGCCGGTGTCACCACGGATCCCCCATCCCGAGCCCGGTACTCCGGACCTCCGGGGCCCGTTGCGGTACCTGTGGTGGCTGGTCCGCTGCCAGCCGTGGCGGGTGCTGCGCGGCAGCCTGTTCGGCACGGCCTGGATGACCGGCCTGGCGGTCCGGCCCTACCTGATCTCCCGTGCCGTGGACGACGGGCTGCGGGCCGGCGACAACCGGGCCCTGGCCCTGTGGGTCGCGGCGATCGTCGTCGCCGGCGTCGCGCTGTCCTGGCTGGGCATCATGCGGCACCGCACGATGACCTTCATCCGGGAGGACGCGAAGGCGCGCTCCGCCGCCGTGGTGCTCCGCCAGCTGTCCCGGGTCGGCGCCGTGCTGCCACGCCGGGCGGCGGCGGGCGAGGTGGCCACGGTCGGCGGCACCGACATCGACCGGGCGGCGCAGGTGATGACGGTGACCGGGCCCGGCGTCGGCGCGGTGATCGCATACCTGGTCGTCGCCGTCGTGCTCTGGTCGATCTCGCCCCTGCTCGCGCTCTGCGTGCTGGTGGGCGTGCCATCGGTCGTCCTGGTCGTCGCTCCCCTGCTGCGCCGGCTGGAGCGGGCGGAGTCGGTCTACCGGCAGCAGCAGGGCGAGCTGACCGCCCGGTCGGGCGACATCGTGGCCGGGCTGCGGGTGCTCGCCGGGGTGGGTGGCCGGGGCCTGTTCGCCCGCCGGTACGCGGCCCGCTCCCGCGACCTGCTCGTCGAGGGATACCGGGTGGGCGCCGTGAACAGCTGGATCGACGCGGCGACGGTGGCCGTCCCCGGGCTGTTCCTCGCGGCGGTGGTGTGGCTGTCGGCCCGGATGGCCGTCACCGGCGACATCAGCGTCGGGGAGCTGGTCGCCGTCTACGGCTACGTCGCGACTCTCGTCGTGCCGGTCTGGTTCCTGCTGGAGGGCGGCCACCAGCTGATCCGGGGCCGGGTCGCGGCCCGCCGGATCGTCGCCCTGCTCGCCGTCGAGCCGGACGGCGTCGGCGGGCCGCGCGACACGCCGGCCCGTGCCCGCGCGGCGACGGTTCCCGGCAGCCGCCAGCCGGCCCGCCCCGCCACCCCCGTCGCGGCCCCCGCCGGTCCCGCCACCCCCTCCGGCGGCCCCGCCGGCCCTGTCCTGGGCTCCGCCGGCCCGGTCCCGACTCCCGGCGGCCCCGCCGGCCCGGTCGCGGATCCCGGCGGTCCCGCCGACCTGCACGACCGGTCGAGCGGGCTGACCGTCCGGGCCGGCAGCCTCACCGCGGTGGCCGCCGCCGACCCGGCGGACGCCCTCGCGCTGGCCGACCGGCTCGGCCGGTACGCCGTCAGCGACGCCACCTGGGGCGGCGTGCCGCTGACCGCCGTCGAACTCGACGAGGTGCGGGCCCGCATCCTGGTCGCCGACCACGACGCCTACCTGTTCGCCGGGAGGCTACGGGAGGTGCTGCGTGGGGCCCGCCCCGACGGTGACCGGGAGCGGATCGCCTCCGCCCTGCACGCCGCGTCGGCCGAGGACGTCGTCGAGGCCCTGCCGGACGGGCTCGACACCCCGCTGGACACCCGCGCCCGGTCCCTCTCCGGCGGCCAGCGGCAACGGGTCCGGTTGGCCCGGGCGTTGCTCGCCGAACCGGAGGTGCTGATCCTCGTCGAGCCGACCTCGGCGGTCGACGCGCACACCGAGGCGCGGATCGCCGAGCGGCTGCGCCGCGCGCGGGCCGGACGGACCACCGTCGTGCTCACCACCTCGCCGCTGCTGCTGGGACGGGCCGACGAGGTCGCGCACCTGGTCGCGGGGCGGGTCGCCGCCACCGGCGCGCACGCCGACCTGCTCGACCGGGACCCGGGCTACCGGCGGCTCGTGGCCCGTGGCGACGCCGACGCCGAGCAGGCGCTGCGGTGAGCGGGCTGCCGGTCGCCGACCGGTCCACCGTGCGCCGGGCGACCCGGGGCCTGATCGCCCGGGACCGGCGCGCGGTCGGAGTCGTGCTGGCGCTGCACGCCGCCGCCACGGTCGCCGGGCTCGCCCCGCCGTGGCTGCTCGGCACCATCGTCGACCGGGTGTCCGCGGGGGCCGGCGTCGCCACCGTCGACCGGTTCGCCCTGGCGATCGGCGGGGCCGTGCTGGTGCAGACGTTGCTGTCGCGCTACGCGCGGTACGCGGGCCACCGCTTCGGCGAGCGGGCCGTGGCCCGGCTGCGCGAGGAGTTCGTCGAGCGGACGCTGAACCTGCCCGTCGGCGTCGTCGAGCGCGCCGGCGCCGGGGACCTGGCCACCCGCAGCTCGGTCGACGTGGCCACCGTCGGCACCACGGTCCGGGACGTGGTGCCCATCATCGTCATCGCCTCGGTGCAGCTGGTGCTGCTGTTCGGGGCGGTGTTCCTGCTGCATCCGCTGCTCGGGCTGGCCGCGCTCGCCGGGCTGCCGACGATCGCGCTGGTGACCCGGTGGTACCTGCGGCGCGCCGGCCCGGCGTACCTGGCCGAGGGGGCGGTCGCCGCCGAGCTGACCGAGACGCTGACGAGCACCGCCGAGGGTGCCCGTACGGTCGAGGCGCTGCGCCTCGCCGACGAACGGATCGGGCACGGCACCGCGCGGATAGCCGGGGTCTGGGCCGCCCGGCGGAAGACCCTGGCGCTGCGCACGGTGTTCTTCAGCGTGGTGGAGGCCAGCCACCCGCTGCCCGTCGCCGCGCTGCTGCTGGTCGGTGGCCTCCTGCTCGCGCGGGGTGAGGTGTCCCTCGGCGCGGTGGTCGCCGCCGCGCTCTACCTGCAACAGGCGATCGATCCGCTGGACCGGATGCTCATGTGGACCGAGCAGGCACAGCGCGGCCTCGCCTCGTTCGCCCGGGTGCTCGGCGTCGGTCAGGTGCCGCCGGAGCGGCCCGGCCGGGCCGCCGCGCCGGTGGACGAGCGGCTGGTCGTCCGGGGAGCCCGGTTCGCGTACGGCGGCGGACCCGACGTGCTGCACGGCATCGACCTCGAGGTGCGGCCCGGCGAGCGGTTGGCGCTCGTCGGTCCGTCGGGGGCCGGGAAGTCCACCCTGGCGCGGCTGCTCGCCGGGATCGACGCGCCCCGGGAGGGGGTCGTCAGTGTCGGCGGCTGCCCGGTCACCGACCTGGACCCGGCCGAGCGCCGGCGGCGCATCGCCCTGGTCACCCAGGAACACCACGTGTTCATCGGCTCGCTACGCGACAACCTCGCGTTCGCCGCCCCGGACGCCTCCGACGACCGGATGCGCGCGGCGCTGGCCACGGTCGGCGCCGACTGGCACGCCCGCCTGCCCGACGGTCTCGACACCCTGCTGGGCGACGGGGCGCACCAGCTCGGCGCCGCCGAGGCCCAGCAGCTCGCGCTGGCCCGGCTGGTGCTCGCCGACCCGCACACGCTGATCCTCGACGAGGCGACCGCCGCTCTCGACCCGACGACCGCCCGGCGCACCGAGCGGGCCCTGGCCGCCCTGCTCACCGGGCGGACCGTCATCGCGATCGCGCACCGCCTCAACACCGCCCACGACGCCGACCGGGTGGCCGTGCTGGAGGGCGGGCGGATCACCGAGCTCGGCAGCCACGACGAGCTGGTCCGGGCCGACGGCCCGTACGCCGCCCTGTGGCGCTCCTGGCACCCCTGACCCGCCCGGGTCCTACTTCACCGCGCCGGAGGTGAGACCCGACTGGATCTGCCGCTGGAAGATCGCGTACACGACGATCATCGGGAGGATGGCGATGGTGAGGGCGGCGAAGAGGCCGGACCAGTCGGCCTCGTAGCCGGCGTTGACTGAGATGTCGGCGATGCCCTGGGTGAGCACCCACTTGTCCTTGGCGTTCGAGAGCAGCACGAGCGGTAGCTGGTACTGCCCCCACTGGCCGATGATGTTGAAGATCCCGACGCTGATCAGGCCCGGCTTCGCCATCGGCAGCATCACCTGGAAGAACAGCCGGGTGTGCGAGCAGCCGTCGATCATCCCGGCCTCGGCCACCGACGACGGCAGCGTCTTGAAGAACGCGGCCAGGAAGAACACCGTGAACGGCAGCGAGTAGGCGATGTAGACAAGCACCACGCCGGTGTGGGTGTCCAGCAGCCCCAGGTTGCGCACGACGAAGAAGAGCGGCACGAGGGCGAGGAACACCGGGAAGGCCAGCCCCGAGACGAACAGGTAGTAGATCGCCCGGTTGCCCCAGAACTTGTAGCGCGCCAGCACGTACGCGGCCATCGAGCCGAAGAGCATCGTGCCGAAGGTGCTGCACGCCACCACGATCACGCTGTTGATGAAGTAGCGCCCGACGTTCGCCTTGTTCCACGCCCGGGCGTAGTTCTCGAAACGCAGCTCGGCCGGCAGAGTCCACGGGCTGCTGAAGATCTCCGTGGTGTTCTTGAAGGAGGCGAGGAAGGTCCAGAGGATCGGCACGATCACGATGACCGCCCACACGGCGAGCGCCACGTGCCCGAGGTTGGCGAAGAGCCGTACCTCCGAGCGCCTGCCTCTGCCTCCGCGCCCGCCCGCGGCGCCCGGCTTCACGGTCTTCGGCGGTAGCGCCGCCGGTGTCGGCGGCAGCGTCGTCTGCGGGTTCATCAGTACTCCACGCTTTCCCGCTTGGTCAGCCGCAGCGTCAGCGCCGCGAACGTGAGGGTGAGGAAGAACAGCGCCACGCCCATGGCGGAGGCGTAACCGTACTTCGAGTAGACGAAGGCGTTGCGGTAGATCTCCATGGCCAGGACGGTCGTCGCGCCGTCCGGGCCGCCGCCGTCCACCGAGAGCACCGAGACGATGGCGAACGCGTCGAAGGCGGCGATGCCCAGGTAGACCCAGGCCACCTGGAGGGTGTCCCAGAGCAGCGGCAGGGTGACCCGGAAGAAGAGCGTCACCCGGCTCGCCCCGTCCATCTCGGCGGCCTCGTAGATCTCGCCGGGGATGGAGGCCATGCCCGCCGAGAAGAGCACCACGTAGAAGCCGACCGCCTGCCAGACCAGCACGGCGATGATCGACCAGAGCGCCAGGTTCGGCCGGACCAGGAAGAGCACCGGGTCGAAGCCGAGCTTCATCAGCACGCCGTTGATCAGGCCGGACTCGTTGGGCCGGTAGACCGTCTGGAACAGCACCGCGATGATGGCCACCGCCAGGACCTGGGGGAAGAAGAACACCACCCGGTAGAACTTCGACCCCCAGACCCCCTGGCGCTGCCCGCCGCTGCTCTTTCCGCCCACGTTGAGCAGGAAGGAGAAGAACAGCGCGATGGCGATGGTGATCAGCGGCAGGGCAAGCAGCAGTACGCCGTGGTGCTGGACGGCCTTCCAGAAGTTGACGTCGTCGAACAACCTCCGGTAGTTGTCGAAGCCCACCCACTGCGGGGCGGAGAGCCCCCGCCAGTTGGTCATCGAGATCTGGAACGCCTGCGCGTACGGCGCGATGACGAAGACGACGTACAGCGTGACGGGAACGAAGAGGAACCCGATCACGAACGGATACTTGCCGTGCCGCATGACCCCCACGCCCCGATCAGCGCTTGAACTTGGTGATGGAACTGTCCTTCTTGATCGCGTCGGCACGCTTCTGGATGCGCTCCACGAAGGCGTCCGCCTTGATCCGGCCGAACATCAGCTCGTTGGTGGCCGTGCGGACCTCCGTGTCGAGCTCCTTGTACCAGCCGTCGAAGTAGATGTTGAACACGTCCTGGCCGGCGGCCTTGAGCGCGGCCTGCGAGCTGGCCACGCCGGGCGGGAAGGCGAAGCCCTCCGAGCCGGCGGTGACCACGGTCGGGGCCTTGACCGTCTCGGTGAAGCCCTTCGCGCCGGCCACCGAGAGCATCTGGCGCATGTACTCCAGGCCGCCCTTGGGGTTCTTGCTCTTGGCCGAGACGAAGTAGCCCTCACCAGCGGTCGCCCGCAGCGCCGTCGCCGGCAGCTTGTCCGAGGCGGACAGGCTCGGCACCGGCATCAGCTGGTAGTCGAAGCCGGACGGGGTGTCCTTCTTCTGCTCGCCCTCCAGCCAGTCGCCGCTGGGGTAGAACGCCAGCTTGTACTGGTTCTGCCGCAGCTGCACGTCGGTGTGCTTGAGCCCCTCGAAGCTCTTGTCGACGTACTTGGCGCCGATCTCGGCCCACGCCGCGGCGGCCTGCTTGACCGCGTCCTGCTGCCAGGCGCCGTCCTCCAGGTTGTCGATGTTCTTCAGGACGTCGATGCCGCCGATCTTCGCCGCGTGGGTGAGGATCACGTTCCACTGGTAGTACGCGGCGTTCGCCCCGGCGTAGCCGTACGGGGTGATGCCCTTGGCCTTGATCTTGTCGAGCAGGGCGGTGAACTCGGACCAGTCCTTCGCCGGCGCCCAGCCGTTGTCCTTGAACAGCTTGCCCGAGTACCAGATGCCGAAGACGGTGGAGACGTAGTACAGGACGTACGGCTTGCCGTTGAAGGACCCGACGTCGACGGTGCCCGGCACCACGGTGTCGCGGACCTTCTTGTTCGGGTCGTCGACCGAAGGGGCGTCCCACAGCTCGGTGAGGTCCTGGAGCTGGCCGTCGGCGACCAGGGCGCCGAAGTCCATCATCTTCTCGCCGGAGTTGTTCACGAACTCCGGCGGGTTGCCCGAGGCGAACCGCGGCTGGAGCACCGTGGACACGGCCTGGGTCGACTGGTGCTTGATCTCGGCCTTCGGGAACGCCTTCTTGTACAGCGGCTGGTGCACGTCGGTGGCGTACTTCTCGCCGTAGCCACCGTTGAAGATGACCACCTCGATGGGGGCGTCCTCGGCCACCCCGAGCGGGTTGGTGGCGCTCTTCTTACCGTCCGCGACCTGCTCGTTCTTCTCGTCGCCGCCGCTGGTCGCGCAGGCGCTCAGCAGGCCGGCGGCCGGGGTGGCGAGCAGGCCCACCGCGGCGGCCCGGCGCAGCACGGTCCGGCGGCTCAGGTCGGCCGGGTTGTCGGGGGTAATCGACATCGTCGTCTCTCCTTGTGTGTTCGGGTCAGGCGGTCCGCCGGAGGCGCCCGGCATACCGCGACTCGAGGGCGTGGTTGTGCTCGTCCCCGCCGGGGACGTTGGCGGAGAGGTAGATAGGGGGTACCTCCCCGGCCTGGTGGAACCGTCGTACGACCTCGGCGGTCAGCAGCTGCGCCAGCAGCGCCGCGGTGACCGAGGAGACCGCACAGACCGCGCCGCCGCCCTCGAGCGGCAGCAGTGCGTCGCCGTACGGCGCGCCGTTGTCCAGCACGACGTCGGCGAGGTCGGCGAGGCGCCGGCCGGACGGGTGCCGCGGGGCGACCCGTGCGGTGTGCGCGACCGAGGTGACCGCGATCAGCGGGTGGCCGCGTCCGGTGACCAGCGTCGCCAGCTCGACCACCGAGCCGTTGATGCCGGACTGCGACGCCACCACGAACACGTCCTGCGGCTGCGGGGCAGCCAGCTCGTAGAGCTGGTGGGCGACCGCGGGGTCGCGCTCCAGCTTCGGGTCGGCGAGCACGTCGCGCGGGGCGTCGCCGTGCAGCACCAGGTCGTGCAGGGAGAGCCGGTTGGTGGGCACCAGCCCGCCGGCCCGGGCGACCAGTTCCGCGGCGAACGCCTCGGAGTGGCCGGCGCCGAACGCCTGGAGCACCCCGCCGGCGCGCAGGCTGGTGGCGATCAGGTCGGCGGCGGCGCCGATCGCGTCGGCGCTGGCGTCGACGAGCCGGTCGAGCACCGGGCGGACGGCGTCCGCGTACCCCTGGGCGCTGATCATGCGGTGGCCCCCTTCGCGGCCTTGTGCCCGTCGACGGCCTGGGCGGTACGCCGGAAGGCCGCGTGGGCGCGGTCGTGGGTGCGCTGGGCGACGGCGATGTAGAGCAGGTCGAGCACGACCAGCTGCGGGTGCCGGGCGGAGAGCGCGTCGGGGCGGAAGGTGGTGGCCTGGCTGGCGGTGAGCAGCACGATGTCGGCCAGCTCGGCCAGCGGCGAGCGCGGGAACCCGGTCAGCGCCACGGTGGTCGCGCCCCGGCTGCCCGCCTCGGCGAGCATCTCGATGGTCTCCCGGGTCTGGCCGGTGTGCGAGATGCCGAGCGCCACGTCGCCCTGGCGCAGCAGGGCCGCGCTGGCGAGGCCCTCGTGCACGTCGTTCCAGGCCCAGGCCGCCACGCCGATGCGGTGCAGGCTGAACTGCATCTCCTCGCCGACCAGGGCGCTGCCGCTGGCCCCGAAGATGTTCACCCTGGACGCCCCGGCGATGGCGACGGCGGCCCGTTCCACCTCGGCGAGGTCGAGCAGCGCGGCGGTGTCGTGCATGGCGCGGGTGTCGGCGGCCATGATCTGGTCGAGGACCCGGGAGAGGGGGTCGCTGGGCTGAATCTCGCGGCCGATGTCGACGGTCCAGCCCGCCGAGCGGGCCCGGCCGGTCTCCGCGGCGATGCCGAGTCGCAGGTCGGCGTAGCCGTCGAAGCCCATCGCCCGGCAGAAGCGGGTGATCGTCGCCGGGGAGGTGCCGCTGCGCTCGGCCAGTTCCACGATTGTCGCCCGGGCGGCGGCCTCCGGGTCGCTGAGCACGTGCTCGGCGACGCGGCGCAGTGCCCCCGTCAGCTCGGCCGCGCCGGCCCGGACCCGCGCCAGCACGCCGTCGGAGGCGACCCCGAGCGCACCCCGCCGGTCGACCGCGCCGGCGTCGACCACCGCGGTCCCCGCGGAGGTCTCCACCTCGTGATCAACCATGGGGCACCTTTCCGAAAAGAGTGTTAACTGTTAGTGGTAAAAGTTCTTACTGAAAGCCCCTCTGTGTCAAGGCCACGGGCGAAGTTTTCAAACTGTTACCTGGCGCACAGCCCCGGAGCCGGTCCGCCCCTTGCCCCCCGCCGCCGGGCCGACCAGCATGAACGCGGCGTCGATCGAGAGGCGGGTGCGAATGTCCGACAGCGTCGTGGTCGGTCTCGACGTCGGGGGTACGTCCACGCGGGCGACCGTCCTGGCCCTCGACGGGCGGCGGCTGGGCAGCGGCCGGGCGGGCGGCGGGAACCCCACCAGCCACGGTGCCGAGCGGGCGGCGGGCGAACTCCTGGCCGCACTGCGGGAGGCGCTCGCCGGCGTCGATCCCGCCCGGGTGCGTGGCGGCACGATCGGGCTGGCCGGGGCGGGCCGGCTGCTCGCCGATCCGGCGGGCCGCGAAGCCTTCGACCGGGCCTGGCGCGACGCCGGCCTGCGCTGCCCGTACGCGGTGCACGGCGACGCGCTGGTCGCGTACGCCTCGGGCACCGCCAGCCCGGAGGGCACGGTGCTGATCGCCGGCACCGGGGCGATCGCCGCCAGAGTCAGCGAGCTGCGGCTGGACCGGGTGGCCGACGGTCACGGCTGGCTGCTCGGCGACGCGGGCTCGGGCTTCTGGCTGGGCCGGGAGGCGGTCCGCCGGCTGCTGGCCGACCTCGACCGGGGGCACACACCGGGCCGGCTGGCGACCGGGGTGCTCACCGAACTGCTCGGCTCCGCCGAGGTGGCGACCCGCCCCCGGGACACCGTCGACGCCCTGGTCCAGACGGTGACCCGGCGACCCCCCGTGGAGCTGGCCCGGCTCGCGCCCCTCGTGGTCGCCGCCGCCGTCGACGGCGAGCCGGTCGCTTGTGGGCTCATCGACGAGGCCGCCGCGCACCTGGCGGAGAGCGCGGCGCGGATCCGCCCGGCGGGCGAGGTCTCCCCCATCGTGTTCGGCGGTGGCCTGCTGACCGGCGACACCCCGCTCGCCGCGGCGGTGCGGGTCGAGGTCGGCCGGCGGTGGCCCGACGCGCCGCTGCACAGCGCCGGCGACGGCGCTGCCGCCGCGGCCTGGCTCGCCGCCCGCGACCTGCCCGAGGTGACGGATCCGCAGGCCCTGCACGCCCTGCTGGTCCCGACGCGCTGAGCCCACTCCCCCGACCGGTCCACATCCGGATCGCGGAACCCGGTACACGTCGTTCGAATTCGGCCGCACACCACGTTCCTGTGGCGTCCCGGCACGAACTGAGATAAGAGCCCTACATCGAGGTACGTCTTCTGGACTCATCGCCGCCCACCGTCGGCACCTGCCCCCGGGAATTGTTCGGCAATGCCCCACCGACCTCGCCCGGAACGCCGGCATCGGTGCCCCACGCGCCGGCGCGGATGGTGCTAACTTGGCTGCCGTGAAGCCCGATTCAGGCTGGCATCGCCTCCCCTCGCGTCTTGAAGCCGATCAACTCGTCGTCGACGACCACTACAAGGTGATGAAGCGGTGGGAGACCCCGCTCATGCAACGGATGGCAGAGATCCTGCTCGCGAACCTGGAGCGGACCCGCATCATCGAGGTCGGCTTCGGCATGGGGATCTCCGCGGGTGCTCTCCAGGACCAGAAGATCGAGCGCCACACCATCATCGAACCCCACCCGGAGATGTTCGAGCGCCTACAGCAGTGGCGGGCCGATCGCCCTCAGGCTGACATCCGGCCCGTGCACGACTATTGGCAGAATCAGACAGGCCTGTTCGCGGAGGCCGACGGGATCTTCTTCGACACCTACGCCGAGGATGTGCCCGCCCTCGTCGACGAGAATGTCTCCTTCCTCGTCGAGGCGGCATCGCACCTCAAGCCGGGTGCCGCCGTCGCGCTGTTCTGGATCCTGCCGACCATCGACGAGGTTCAACAGGAAAAACTCTACAGCCACTACCGGCGAATCGTGATCGAACGGGTTCCCGTGGAGCCGGGGACGACCGGCGTCAACGCGCTCGCCCGCCTGGGCTTTCTTCTCGCCATCATCGCGATCAAGTAGGTCGCCGGTGTCGCTGACCTACGTCGTCTGCGCCACTCCGCGCGTCGGCAGCACCTACCTCTGCGAGGCCTTGGGGCGCGTTCCGGGCGCCGGCTCACCGCGGGAGTGGTTCGGCCGTCCACGCATCCACCATCTGGCCGGCACCTGGGACCTGCGGGCACCACAGTCCACGATGGACGAGCCGCGGCTGACCGACCCGTCGGCGTATCTCCGCAGAGTGCGCGCCGAGGCGGACAGCGGCGGAGTGCTCGCCCTCAAGCTGCACTGGAATCAGGTCGAGTGGTCGCGTGACAACCTCGGTGTCGATCCACTCGCCGTTCTCGAAGGCCGGCAGGATGTGCGGTTCATCCGCCTCTACCGCGACGACCTGGTCCTGCAGACGGTGTCCAGCTATCTCGCCTCGGTGACGAAGGAATACGTGCGCTGGGCCGGGACGGGCCACACCGACGACGACGAATTTCGCGACGCCGTGGCGGGGACCCCGGCCTACGACTTCGACGTCCTGTTGGACACCCTGCAGGCGTTGGCGGTCATCGAGCACGGGTGGAGCCCGTTCTTCGCCGAGCGCGACACGGCACCCCACACCCTGAGTTACGAGGAGCTGGACGACGATCTGGCTGGCTCGGTCAACGGTGTCCTTGAGTACCTCGGCCTTCCCCGGCAGTCCGTGGTGACGTCTCCGGTGGTGCGGCAACGGACGGCCGCCAATGACGACCTGGCAGAGCGGTTCCGGTCCGATCTGGTGAGCAGCGGGGTGGCCGATGCGCTCCCCGCCGACCTGCGCCGCCGCTGCGGCGTGCCGGTGTGAGTG
Organism: Micromonospora sp. NPDC048868; assembly: GCF_043198195.1. Classification (NCBI taxonomy): domain Bacteria; kingdom Bacillati; phylum Actinomycetota; class Actinomycetes; order Micromonosporales; family Micromonosporaceae; genus Micromonospora; species Micromonospora sp. NPDC048868. The sequence goes on along the minus strand of NZ_JBICUN010000018.1, from coordinate 29,096 downwards.
GCAGCGGATGCGGCTGAGGCCCCTGGGCGGGTTGGCCGTCTCCGGCTACGGCCTGGGCACGTGGACGTGGGGCCACGAGACCGACGAGGACGCCGCACGGGAGCAGTTGTGGTGCTTCCTCGATGCGGGCGGCACGCTCGTCGACACCGCCGCCGTCTATGCGGACGGTAACGCTGAGCGCATCCTCGGCCGGTTGCTCGCGTCGGTGCCGCGTGACGCCGTCGTCGTCAGCACCAAGGCCGGCGTGACCGCGAACGGCGTGGACACCGCTCCCGATGCCCTGCTGGCCCAGCTCGACGCGTCGCTGCGACGTCTCGGTACGGACCATGTCGACCTGTGGCAGCTGCACGCCTGGAGCGACGCGACCCCGCTGTCGGCAAGCGTCGAGGCGCTACGTGTCGCACGTGATTCGGGCCGGGCCAGGGCGGTGGGGGTGTGCAACTACACGCCCCGCCAGGTGGACGAGGCGTTCGCGGTCACGGAGCGGATCGGCATGCCGATCAGCGGGGTGCAGCTCCAGTACTCGCTGCTGGTTCGGGCGGCCGAAGCCGTCGCGGAGCGGGTCCGTGCGCACGGTGCGGGGGTGCTGGCATGGTCGCCACTGGCCAGCGGGGTCCTGACGGGGAAGTATCACCGGGGGGTGCCGCCCGGCACCAGAGGCGCTGACCCCCGATACTCCCCGTTCATCGCGCCTTTCCTGTCCGCTCCCGAGGTGCCGGCGGCGCTCGAGGTACTCGACCTCGTCGCGAGGGCGCTGGGCCGCAGCTGCGCCGAGGTGGCGCTGGCCTGGGTTCGTGACCGCCCGGGGGTCGCCGGTGTGCTTCTCGGCGCACGCGACGCCGACCAGGTGCGGGCCCAGCTCGCCAGCGTCGACCTGGAGCTGCCGGCGGAGGTCGCCGACCTGCTCACCAGCTCGGTGATGCCGATCGGATGATCACTCGTGCTGGCCCGACGCCCGTTCGGCGAGCATCCGGTGGAGTTCCTCGACGGTGTACTCGACGGGGGGCGCCTCGCGACCGTGTTCGTCGGCCCCGGGTAGCGGCCGGCACCGGGGCGGTCTGCCTTCGCTCTTCGGTAGGAACTCGTAGTCCCGGCAGACCACGATGCGCAGCTGTTCGCGGCGATGACGGGTGATCAGAGCCGGGCACATGCCGAGCGAGTAGACACCGCAGTCGAGGTGCAGGGGCGGCTCCTTGAAGGTCACATCTTCGCTGTATCCGACGAAAATGATCAGGTCGCCACGGGCGATGTCGAACCCGCACGCCTGACACCGCCGCTCCACCATGCAGAGCACGGACTTGCCGGTGTCCACGAGTTTGAGCACGGGGGCTCCGGCCTCGTCCCGGAACGCCACGTGTGTGGCGAGGAACCCTCGGTGGTCCGCCTCGCCGTGCATCCCCGCGAGCAGGCGATCCGGGGGTGGAACTGGTCGTCTCGACACGAGCGGGTCCTTTCAGGAGGAGGCGTCACGGCACCTGGTGGAGTGCCTTCAGTGCCCAGGCGCAGACGAGCGCCGCCTTTCGCTTACGCGCGTCGCGGTCGGTGCTGCCGCCGTGGCCGGCTGACAGGTCCGTCGACAGCAGGAACGGTCCGCCGTGGGCCTGCTCGCGCAGGCGGGACACGTACTTGAGCGCTTCGTGCGCCCCGACCCTGCTGTCGTTCAGCGCGGCGAACACCAGCACCGGCGGGTACTCGCGGGAAGAGATGTTGTCGTAGGGCGCGTAGGCGCTGATGGCGGCGTAGGCGCGCGCGTCAGCCAGCGGGTTGCCCCACTCCGCCCGGTCGACAGTGGTGAGCGCCGCCTCGGAGTCGAGCAGGGTGCCGAGCGGGTCGAGGAACGGAACGTCGAGCACCAGCCCGGCGAACGATTCCGGCGAGGTGTTGCAGGCGGCAGCCGCGACGAGAGCACCGGCGGACGCGGCGCTGGCGACGACGCGCCCCGGTGGCAGGTCACAGGTTCGGACGAGCGCCTCCACGCAGGCCAGGTAGTCGTTCACGCCGGTCGCCTTGTGCTCGCCACGGCCAGCCTCGTGCCAACCGGGTGGACCCTCTCCGCCACCGCGGACATGAGCGAACGCGTAGACGCCGCCGCGGGCGAGGAACGGCAGCCGCGCGGGATCGAAGTCCAGCGGTACGACGGCACCGTAGGCACCGTAGACCTCGAGCACCGCGCCCGGTGGCGGTGGCGCACCAGCGCTGCGGCGTTGCCGCACCACTGTCAACGGCACCGCCGTCCCGTCACGACCGTGGGCCACCAGGTCGAGTTGTTCGTACCCGGCCGGATCCCAACCGGGAACCGCCGCCCTGTCCACGATGTCGGTGCTGCGGCTGCGCGGGTCGTACGCCGCGGTGATCGGCGGGCAGACGACCGAGGAGGCGGTGAACCGTACGAGCCGCGAGTGGTGGTCCGGGTTGCCGTTCACACCCACCCACGTCGTCGCGGCGGGTAGCGCCAGGTCGGTCACGACGTTGTCGGCGTCGATGACCCGTATCCCCCGGTGGCCGGGCGAGAACGTCTGCAGGACCACGTGTCCGGCGAACGCGTCGACGGTCAGCAGCTTCGTCTCCCGCGCGTCGCCGAACACCACCTCGGTCAGCGCTGCCATGGGCCGGGCCGGGCAGTGCCACAGCCGGGAGGTCTCGTCACCGGAGTTGGCCAGGATCCAGAACTGCCCCTCCCGGTGATCGGCCTGCAGACGCGTGCCGGCACGTCGTGCCGGCCCCAGGAGGAACGGTTCGGACCGTGGCGCCAGCGCGTCGATCACGGAGATCTGGTTGCCGACGTGGCTGTCCGACTCGATGAAGACGTACCTCTCACTACGTGACAGGTCGACGGTGAGCCACGACGACTCGTCCGGCTCCTCGTACACCAGGGTCCGCTCGCCCGTCGCCAGCGTGAGACGCCAAACCTGGAAGGCCCGGCCGGTGGCGTCCGTGACGAGGTGGAAGTAGTGCTCGCCGGCGGCGTCCCAGGCGCCGCCGTACGTGACCCCGTCGACCTGGACGGGCAGCTCGGCGCTGGCGGCGACGTCCCGGAAACGCAGGCGGAACCGCTCGTCGCCGACAAGGTCGACGGCGTACGCCAGGAGCCGACCGTCCGGCGAGACGTCGTAGACACCGAGCGCGAAGTGCGGCTGCCCGGCGGACAACGCGGCCTCGTCGAGCACGACCTGTTCGGTCTGTGGCACGGCCTCGCCCGAGTCGGGGTCGACCAGGCTGCGGCAGCGGAGCACCGCCGCGGATCCATCGGCCGTACGGCTGTAGTAGAGCCACTGTCCCTTCGCGACGGGCACCGATCGGGTGCCCTGCGGCGTCCAGGACCTGATCTGCGCCTCGGCGTCCGCGGCCGTGCTCTCCAGCGGCTCCAGGATCGCCGTGGTGTAGGCGTTGTTGGCCTGGACGACGGCGAAGACCTCGGGGGTGAACAGGTCTTCCATCCACTGCCACGGGTCGCTGCGGGTCTGCCCGTGGTGCCGGGTCAGGTGCTCCCTCGGCGGTGCAGCGGGTGGGTCGACGTCGGCCACGCTCCAGGTCGCCGCGACGCGGGTGCCTTCACTCATAGAGTTCCCTCAGCTCCCGCATCTCCTGCACCACCTCCGGCCACAGCTCGTCCGGCCCGGACAGGGCGCCCTCGATGCCGAAGATGTTGCCGAAGGGATCGCGGAACTGGGTGATCTGCCGGCCACCCTGCACGGCCAGCGGCCGGTGTATCTCCAGGCAGCCCCGGTTGGCGAGTTCACGGCGGGCGTCGTTGAAGTCCGCCACCTCCAGGTACGGCAGCGGCGAACCGCCGGGAGGATTGCGTTCGTCCGTCGGGGAGAACACGATCTCGACCCCGGCCAGGTCGATCGACGCCGAGCGGGGGAAGCGGACCAGCGGCTGCCGCGTGAGGTTGGCCCACCAGTGCGCGATCGCAAGCCATTCCTCGGAGAAGATGACGACGGACGAGACGCGGCTGATCGATACCGTCATGAGGTCCCACCCGGTTCCCGCGCCTCGAGCAGTGCCGCTGGCGCCCACCCGGCCACGAGCGCGTTGGCCTGGGATATCAGCACACGTCTGAGGAGCTGCGGTCGGGCGACGCTGAACAGGTCCGCCAGCGTCCGCCGGACGTCTTCGGGATCCGCGTCACGGCTCCACACGTGGGACGACGCGAACACGTCCGCGGCGTACAGCTCACCTCGCAGGATGGCGACGAAATCGTCGAAGCAGAGGGTGAGTCCGCACGGAAACCGGTCCCGGGCCGTCTCGGCGGCTTCATACAGCGGCACGAACCCGGACCGCGTGACGTCGAGCGCGTACTGGCAGCGGGTACCCGCCGGACCTTCGATGAGGGTGAGCAGGAAGGTCTTGGGCCCGAGGCCGTCGTGGGTGCCCTGGGCCCAGTGCGCGCGCCGTGGACCGCCCGGCGGGTACAGCGTCAGGTCCCTCGCCAGGCCGGGAAGCTCGTCGAGCACGAGTTCGTGGCGGTCGCGTCCTTCGCGGTCGCTTCTCGGCCGTCCGGACAGGGGGAGCACGAGCTCACCCAGCTCCTGTTCGTGGCCGGGCGAGACCCACTCCGCGGCGGCTGCCGGCTTCACGACCACGTCGATGTCCCAGGCGTCACCGGCACGGACCACGGACGGTGCGGCAGCCCCGGGCGCGGAGCCCTGCGCCACCCAACCGTCGAACACCGACCGGTCGACCGCCGGGTGCCGGACGCCACTGCCAAGGTGCAGCCCGTCGCCGTCTGACGCGGGCGCCCGCTCGGCCCCGCCGTGGCGCACCTCGAACACCGAGCCCTCGTCCGATGGCACTCCATCGGCTCGGCAGGGACCGTCGCCGCGCAGGTAGAACGCCGATGGGCGACCGGTTTCGCGGACCATCAGCCCCGCGGTCGGCAGGGTCGCGGTACTGACCGGCGCCGGCGCCACGAATCGCAGCACAAGATCACCGACGGAGACGTCGTGGTCGACGTACCCGCGGATCGCGACGAACCCCAGGACCTCGATCGCTTCGGCGGCCACCGCCGGCAGCAGCGGGCTCACCACCACCACCACCTGCCGATCGAGCTCGTGAAGCGTCTGCAGGTCCAGCTGTTCCGGGCGGGCACCGGTGATGACCACCGCGTCGACCGGCGGCATCGCGCCGTGGTCGAGGTGTCTGGGTGGGTGGAACACGTAGCGGTAGGAGTCGGTCCATCCCACGTCATCGAGCCAGGCCGGGTCCACCGCCACCCTGACCCCGCCGGTGGAGTGGACGCGCCAGCTGCGGCCACCCTCGAAGATGGCCTTCACCGCGGTTCTCCGTCAGCCTCGGACAGGTAGACGGCGTGCAGCAGCCGGGTGGCGGTGGCGTCCCGCCAGGACGCGGTGAGCGAGGGCATCTCGTTCGGCTGGGGCCACCACACGGCGACTTCCGTGTCGGCGGGGGCGGGCGCCACCATCATCGGCAGGTCCCGGTAGAGCACCGGTTCCAGGCCGAGGAGACGACCGGCTTCCGGGTGCCGCCCGGTTCCGCTCATCGCCCCACACCCTCGACCGCCAGATCGGGCACCCGTTCCTCCTCCATGCCCAGCCGGCGCAGCCCTGGCAGCGGAAGCACCATCAGGGTCGACACCACCAGGATCACCGTCGCCACCCAGCCCAGGGTGGCGGGACCCAGCCTCTCCAGGAGCCAGCCGGCAAGGAGGTATCCCACGGGCATCAGGCCGAAGACGGTCAGCTGATCGATGGAGAACACCCGCCCGAGCCGCCCGCGCGGGACTGTCCTCTGCAGAGCGGTGGTCCACAGCACCGCGAACGTGGCCAGTCCGAAACCGGTCAGCGCGGAGGCGACGAGAATCAACGCCGGATGGCCGTCCATCGCCAGCAGGACGGTCTGCGGGAGCTGGAGCAGCAGCACGAAGGTCGCCACCCAGCCCGGCGAACGCGTACGGATCGACGAGGCCAGCATCGCGCCCAGGAATGCCCCGCCCCCCTCAGCCGCCGAGATGTAGCCGAACCAGCCCTCGGGCCCGGTCAGGATGGGCAGCATCACCGCGACGGGTGCCGCCACCATCGCCATGTGCAACGTGCCCTGCAGCATCACACCGGCCATCCACGGCAGCCGGATGACGTAGGCGAAACCGTCCTTGATGTCGGCTGCGAGCGACGAGCCCTGGCCCTCCGGACTGGGCGCTGGCTCGTTCAGTCGGAGCAGTGTGACGATGCTGACGAGGAAGGTGACGATGTCGATTCCGAGCGCCCAGGTCGGGCTGAACGCCGCCGCCACGGCCCCGCCGAGCGCGGCGCCGACGATGACACCGAAGCGGTTCACCAGGGACCGCAGGCCGTTGGCGCTCGCCAACATCTCCTCGGGCACCAGCGACGGCAGGATCGCACCGTACGCGGGACGGTAGAAGCCGCTGCCGATGCCGAGCACCGCGGCCAGCACGCCGAGCACCACCAGCGGCGCGTCGTTGCCGACGAGGATGATGCCCAGAACGGCGGCGGCGCGGATCAGGTCAGAAATGATGATCATGCGAGAGCGGCGGTGCCGGTCCGCCAGGGCACCGCCGATCAACAGCGAGACGACGCCGCCCAGAGCCGTCATCCCGAGTACCAGACCCACCGCCTGAGCGGCATCCTCGCGTGGCAGCAGGAACAGCGCGACCGCCACGGTGTAGAGGGCGTCACCGACGACGTTGGTGAGCTGGCCGATCCAGACCCGCCGGAACTTCGGCAACCGCAGCGGAGTGAGAAGGGACGCGTTGAACATCAAGTTACCTCGGAAGTAGCGGGCCGTAGCCGATGCCGCTCATGAACTTCGCCGTTGGCCGTGTCGATCAGCAGGTCCACGCTCTCCTTCAGCGCCAGCGAAGCCCGGATCAGACCTTGGAGCAGCGCAACACCGTCCGGCTGGTGCCAGTCGCCCGGCATGCCACCCGGTTCACGGGACAGAAGACGTTGCGCCAGAACATCTGCCGCCTGATCCGGATCCTCCAGATGAGGACAGACCAGGACGGCGAAATCCGCCCGGTCGAGGGCGCTACGGAGCATACGTTCCTCGATCGACCCGCCGCGCTGGAGGGCGACGCCCCCGCCCGTGTCGACCACCCCCTCGGTGGCAGTGACCGCCTCAGCCAGCGCGCGCACCTCGTGGCGGGCGGTATAGGCGTGCCAGGCGGAAAGGCCACCGCTGGCGTACGCGTCATCGGCGGCCTGCTCGGTGTAGCCGAACCTTCCGTACCAGCGCGGAGGATCCTCGTCGAAGCAGGCGACCTCCAGGCCCCGGCGAGCGGCCAGGACCCCAGCGACCGTCGACTTGCCTGCGGCAGGTGGACCCACGACCACTATCGCCACGCAAGGGCCCGTACGTTGCGGTAGAGCTCGGCGGCCAGTTCCGGCCGCACCTGCTCGCTGTAGTAGCCGTACAGGAAGCCCACGGGGCTGTCCACCTTCTCGCACAGGTACCACTGGCGCATGCGGCTGACCGCGAGTTCCCAGATGTGGATCCTGCCCCGGAGTACGGCGACAAGGTCCACAGCGTTGACGTCGATGCCGGACGGCACGGAGAACAGGCAGTCGCGGAGGTCCAGCGGCTGCTCCTCGAAGCGGCCGTTGTTGAAGTTCAACACGAAGACTCGTGAGCCGTCGTCCGCCTCACCCGCGGCGTCGAAGCCGCGCAGGTGGACAGCGAACCTGTGCGGGCCGACCGGCTTGTCGAGATAGGTGTTCTGGGTGATCAGATCCCGCCCCAGGTTCGCCTGCATCAGCAGCGGAGCCATGAGCTGGAGTTCCGACTCGACGAGAGCCCGGTCCTCGTCCGTGAGCTGTTCGTCGAACAGGGGCGGCAGCGGCTCGGACAGGTCCGGCTCGGCAACGGCCTCCTTGTCGCTGGGGGCGACGGGACGCGACGGCTCGGCAGGATCGATCCATTCCGCCTGGCTGTAGCGCACCTCCGTCCCGTCGTCGACCACCACGTTCTGGCCGGGACTCATGCCCAGCACCCGGGTGGTCAGCGAGAGCCGGCTGGCGATGCCGGCCAACTGCTCGAAGTCTCCCCACAGGAACTCGCCGTGCTTGGCGGGAACCTGCACGTAGCCGCCACCGCTGAAGGTCACGTACCGGACCGAGGGGAAGCTCGCCACGACGTCGGACAGCACCCCGTGCAGCAGGCGGAGGCCGGTGACCTCAGCGAACTCGGCACTGCCGAGCGGCAGCATGTTGTCGAACGCGCCGAGGTGACCCGCCGGCGGCACCTGCCCGTTGTGGGTGGCCACGACGATGTCCGGATCGCATCCGCCCTCCAGCGAGGGGGCCGCGATCGACGTGTCGGACTGGATGAAGACTCCGCCGGCCTTCTCCTCCGCATGCCGCACGAAGACGCTGGCGACACGGTTCTCCCACATCGGCGCATCCGGGCCGCCCGGGACGAACACCACGTCGACCGCGCCGATCCTCTGCACCGCGCCGAGCTCGACCAACTCGACCTGGCGGCCCGCCTCCTCCAGGGCGCGAACGCACACCTTCGGCATCATCCGCGGCATCAGAATGCGGGTTTCCGGCGGCAGCAGGTCCAGCGAGTTGAGGTGGAAGTGGTCCAGATGCTCGTTGGTGACCAGCACGGCATCCAGCGACGGCATCTTCTCCACCGCCACCTGGCGCGCGGGATGGATCTCGAAACGCAGCCTGTCCGAGTGTCCGAAGGAGTCGGTCAGCACCGGATCGACGAGGACACGGGTATCCCCGATCTCCACCAGCCACGACTGGTGACCCAGGAACGTCAGGGATGCGGGGGACATCAGGCGTTCTCCTTCTCGAGGTACTCGAGCTGCTGCTGGTAGACCCGGCACGACAGGTCCGGGCGTACCTGCTCGCCGAGGGCGTCGTAGAACAGCGCCACCGGCGAGGACAGCGCGTTTCCGTCGAACCACGTGCGCATCGCGATGCCGACGACGTCCCAGTACTGCAGGTCGCCACGGAGTACGGCGGCGAAGTCGACGGCGTGGATGAAGATTCCCTCGGGGTACGCGGCGACAGAGTCGTCAAGCGGCAGATCCGCCGCCTCCTCGAACGCCCCGGCGGCCAGATCGAAGCGGAAGCTGCGGTCCGGACGGGTCAGATACTTGAGCTTGAGGACGAACGGGTGTGCCGACGGCGAAACGGCCATCCGCCGGCCGAAGTCACTGAGCAGCAGGACGCGGCTCAGATACGTCAGCTCGCGTTCGATGCAGGCCAGCGCCGCGTCCTCGGATTCTTCGTCGGCGTTCTCGATGCAGCGCATGGCGATGCTGTCCCGCCTGGCCAGGAAGCTCTCCCGCCGGTGGATCAGCTCGGCGAAGCGGTCATGGTCGACGCCGAGCCACGACAGCTCCCCGACCTTCTCGATGCCGTGCTCACGCACTTCGACGACGTCGCCGGGAACGGGGCCCACCACGTCCATGTGCCGCACCAGCTGCTTGGCCAGGCGCGCCATCTCCTGCTGCTCCGAGAACGGGAACGGGCCCATCTGCTCGTAGTCCTTCAGGAATCCGCCGCCGCACAGCAGGATGTGTGCCCCGCGGAAGATCTCCGACTGCTCCACCGCCGAGGCGACAACTTCCCCGAGGATGTCCAGGCCCGGAAAGCCCTGACCGCGGTAGCGGACGGCGGTCTGCCCGGCGGGCCGGTAGCAGTCCAGCGACCCGAACACACCGGGCGGGGTCACCTGCGCGTTGTTGCTCATGGCCACCACGCGGGGGGCTGGCAGCCGTCCCGAGGAAACAGCCTCGATGAAGTCCGTGGAGGTGGTGGCGTCGATTCCCAGGAAGACGCCGCCCCGGTCCGGCTCGGACGCGTCGAGCACGTAGACCTGCGACACGCGGCTCTCCCAGAGCACCGTGTCGGGGCCAGGGGGGAAGAGGGTGACGATGACCGACCCGAACCTGGCCGGCTCCCCGAACGGCAACCGGGTGACGGTCAGGCCGAGCGACTCGATGCAGTCGACGACGGTGTCGATCATGGTGGGCCCGACGATGACGGGCGTCGACTTGTCGAGCTTGTCCAGGGAGGGCAGGTGGAAGTGGTCGGAGTGCTCGTGACTGATGATCACGGCAGCAGGCCGTGGCATCCGGTCGATGTCGATCAGCCTCGGCGGATAGATCTCGACCGGGCTCGAGGTGTACTCCTCGCCGTAACGGCGGTACAGGATTGGATCCACGAGGACCGGTGAATCCTCGGCCCCGAGAGCGAAGCCGTTGTGTCCAAGGAAACCGATCTTCATATCGCCTCTTCCAAGGGGTGCGGTGGGGGCACAGTGACCGAAGGCGGTGGGCGACGTCGTACGCCGCCCACCGCCCTGGCACTAGCGGGTGTAGTGGGCCATCCCGACGTGAACCCGGGATCCGCCCGCCTTGGCGGTGGTCGCCTTCGGCGTGACCTTGCCGACGGCCTGCTTCAGCGCGTCGAGGTCGGCCTTGGTGATGGGCTTCGCTTCCTTCTTCATGTTCACCTCCCATGCGTGGATCGGCAGCGCTCCGCCATGCGGACCCGCAGGTCCGCACGCGGGCAACTGCACCTGCCTGTTCCTTTTCGGAGCAGCCGGAGGCGACCACGGAAGTCTCGCGACGAACCGTCGATCGACTCATGACTGTCCATGGGCGAGTGTGTCACCGATCGACGGGAGCCGCTGTCCCATCATCATCCACAAGGAATCGCGGGCGCGGCTGACCGGCGTCGGCGAGACCGCCGCACCCGCCCCCGCCAGCCAAAACGGGCTCCTGCGGCGCAGTCCCCCACGTCGGCGCCACCGCCGCGACTCAAGCCGTTTACAAGCGTGCGTGTAGTGGCGGCCCGACGCGGCGGGAGCGGCTCGTCCGCTGGACCTCGATCAACCGGAACGCGATCGGGCGGCCGGGTCGGCGCGACGCGTGGAGGCGCACGGCGGCCCGCTCGCGTACGCCGGTGTGCCGTGGCGCCGCAGCCGCGGTCCGTCGCAGACGTACGACCTCGGCGCGCCGGCGGCGGTCCCGGCCGCCCTCGCCGCGCGGCAGGCGACCTCACGCGGGAGCGGGCCGCGGGGCCGGCGCCCTTCTGCCCGTCGAGGCGGGTGCGGCCGCCGGCGCGCTCGAAAAAACCTGATCGGTAGCGGACGGGACTACTTGAGCTGGCCGGCGGTCAGGCCAGACTGGACCTGGCGCTGGAAGAGGATGTAGACCAGCAGTACCGGGACCACCGCGATGGTGAGGCCGGCGAAGAGCTGCGCGTAGTCGCCGGCGTAGCCCTGGTTGACCGAGAGCGCGGCGAGCCCCTGGGCCAGCACCCACTTGGACTCGTCGCCCTGCATGAGCACCTGCGGCAGCAGAAACTGGTTCCAGTGACTGAGGAAGTTGAAGATCGCGACGCTGATCAGTCCCGGACGCGCCATCGGCAGCATCACCTGGAAGAAGAGCCGGAAGTGACCGCAGCCGTCGACCAGTGCCGCCTCCGCGACGGCCGTGGGCAGGGTACGGAAGAAGGCGGTCAGGAAGAACACCGTGAACGGCAGCGAGTACGCGGCGTAGACCAGGATCAGCCCGGTCCAGGTGCCGAACAGGCCGGCGTTGCGCACCACGAAGAACAGCGGCACCAGGGCGAGGAAGACGGGGAACATCAGCCCGCCGACGAACAGGTAGTAGACGACCTGCTTGCCCCGGAACTCGTAGCGGGCGAAGACGTACGCGGCGGTGGCGCCCATCAGCATGGTCAGGGTGACCGAGCCCGCGACCACCACCAGGCTGTTGAGGAAGTACTGGCCGATGTGCGCACCGCTCCACGCGCGCGACCAGTTGTCGAAGCGCAGCGCGCTGGGCAGCGACCACGGGTCGGCCAGGATCTCCGCGTTGCTCTTGAACGAGCTGATGAACATCCAGAGCAGCGGCAGTACGGTCAGCGCACCCCAGAACAGCAGGAAGCCGTGCGACAGCACGTTGGCGACGCCGAGTTCGCGGCGTACCGGGCGGTCGGCGGGGCCGGGAGGCTCGTCGGGCAGCGCCACGGACGCGGGCTTGTCCAGAGTCGTCACGAGTACTCGATCCTGTCTCGCTTGCTGGCCCGCAGCGCCAGCACCGCCACCGTGAGGGTCAGGAAGAACATCACCACGCCGATCGCCGAGGCGTAGCCGAACTTGGTCTCGCTGCCGAACGCCGTGTCGTACATCCGCACGCCGATGACGTCGGTGGAGAAGTTGGGACCGCCGTTGGTCATCAGCTGCACCAGGATGAAGCCGTCCAGGGCGAAGATGGCCAGGTAGACCCAGGCGACCTGGACGGTGTCCCAGAGCAGCGGGATGGTCACCTTCCACAGCGTGGTCAGCCGGGAGGCGCCGTCGAGCATGACCGCCTCGTAGATCTCCTTGGGGATGGCCGACATGGCCGCGCCGAAGAGCACCACGTAGAAGCCGACGTTGCTCCAGATCATCACGGCGAGCACGCACCAGAAGGCGGTCCGCGGATCCCCCAGCCAGGTGGGCGCGCCCAGACCGACGCTGTGCAGGGCGCTGGTGAGCAGGCCCTTGTTCGGGTGGTAGACCTCCTTCCACAGCAGCGCGATGATCACGACGGAGAGCACCTGGGGGAAGAAGTAGACCGTGCGGTAGAACGACGAGCCGCGCACCCCGCTGACCCCCGCCCGGCCCTTGCGCCCGCCCATGTTGAGCATGGCGGCGAAGAAGAGGCCGAGCACGATCGTCAGCACCGGAACCAGCGCCAGCAGGATCGCGTTGTTCTTCAACGCGTTCCAGACGTAGTCGTCGTTCCAGAGCGTCTTGAAGTTCGCCAGCCCGACCGAGTTGGCGTCGGCCGAGTAGCCGAGCCAGTCGGTGGTGGAGATCTGGAACGCCTGCAGGTACGGCGACACGACGAAGATGACGTAGAGCAGCACCGGCGGCACCAGGAAGGTGACGATCAGCGGGTACTTGCCATGTCTCACGATGAGGTCCTACCTCTTCAGCGGCGGCCCGGGGGGGGGGGGGCAAACCACCCCCCCCCCCCCGGCCGGGGTGTCAGGCGGCCCGCTTGTACTTCTTGATCGAGCTGTCCTGGGCGATCGAGTCCGCGCCCTTCTGGCACTGGTCGAGGAACTCCGCCGGACCGATCCGCCCGCTGAAGAACTCGCCGCACGCGGCGTCGATGAGGTTGCGCTCCAGCTTGCGGTAGTAGTTGTTGTAGACCCAGTTGAAGCCGTTGCTGCCGGAGGCCTCCAGCGCCTTGACGACCGTGTTCAGCCCGAACGGCAGCTCGACGCCCTCGCTGGCACCAGCCACCACGGTCAGGCTGGAGACCTTCTTGGTGAAGTCCTGCGCGCCCTTCTTGGAGAGCATGACCCGGAAGAACTCCAGGCCGCCGGCGACGTTCTTGGCCTTCGCCGGGACCATGAACGGCTCCCCGGCGGTGCCCCGGACGGCCTCGAACGGCAGCTTGTCGCCGCTGCCCAGGCTCGGGGTCGGCTGGATGGTCATGTTGAACCCGGCCGGCGTGACGTCCTTCTGCTCGCTCTCCAGCCAGGAACCGCAGGAGATGAAGGCCGCCTTGCCCTGGCACCACGCGGTCTGCGACTGCTTGTGGTCGAGGCCGGGCGAGCCCTCGAGGATGAACTTGTCCTTGACGATCTGGTGCCAGGCGTCGGCCGCGGTCTTCATCGCGTCGGACTTCCAGGCGTTGGGCTCCAGGTTGTCGATCGCCGTGGCGACCGAGGGGCCGCCGAACTTGATGGCGGTCGAGATGACCGGCCAGCTCATGTAGCGCGGGTGCGCGCCCGCGTACGTCCAGGGGGCGATGCCCGCGGCCTTGATCTGCTTGCACAGCGCGATGTGCTCGTCCCAGGTCTTGGCGTACTCCCACTTGCGCTCGGTGAAGAGCTTGGTGGAGTGCCAGATGCCGTAGACGGTGTAGGTGTAGTTCATGACCAGGAACTTGCCGTCGTACGAGCCGACCTCGACGGCGCCCGGCAGCAGGGTGTCCTTGACCGTCTTGCCCGGAATGTCGAGGCTCGGGGCGGCCAGCAGCTCGCCCAGGTCGGCGATGGCGTTCTGCGACACCAGGCCGTTGAAGTCGATCTGGTTGGCGCCGGAGTTGTTGACCACGTCCGGCGGGGTGTTGTCGACGAAGCGCGGCTGGAGGGTCTTCGCGATCTCCTGCGTCGCCGAGTGGTTGATCTTCGCCTTCGGGTACTTCTCGGTGTACATGGCCTCGTGGGCCTTCGCGTACTCCTCGCCGAAGCCGCCGTTGAAGATCACCACCTCAAGGGGCGCGTCCTCCTTGACACCGAGCGGGTTCTGCTCGCTCTTGGTGCCCTTGTAGGTGCCGGCGTCGCCCTTGTCGTCGTCACCGCCGCCCGTGGCGCAGCCGGTCAGCAGGCCGGCGGCGGGGGTGGCCAGGAGGCCGGCGGCGGCGGTGCGCCGCAGGATGTCACGCCTGTTCATGGTCTCTCCTCGGATCGGTCCGGGCGGTCGCCGGATGGGGGATGGTGACCGCCGCACGAGGCGCAGGGGGAATTTGTCTTCAGTTCGCAGAATGTTGCTGAAGAATTTCTACGGCAGGAGGGCGCGGACTTCAACCCCCGGGGACCGAACCGTTATCAGCAGCGGCCAGTCCACGCCTGACGTACCCTCGGGGCCATGCGCCGCCTGCGGCAACTCGCCGCGCGCACCCCCGCTGGTCGGCAACGATACGTCGACCTGCTCCGGGCGCTCGCGATCGGCATGGTCGTTCTCGGCCACTGGGCGGTCGCCGCGATCGGCGAGGACGCCGCCGGCCGGCCGACGGGGCGCTCCGCGCTGCCCGACCTGCCGTGGGCGTACCCGCTCACCTGGGTCGCCCAGGTCATGCCGATCTTCTTCCTGGTCGGCGGGTACGCCAACGCCGCCTCGCTGGCCGCCCGCCGGGCCGCCGGCGTCGACGCCACCGCGTGGCTGCTGGACCGGGGCGCCCGGCTGCTGCGCCCGACGACCGCGCTGCTGCTGGTGATCGCCGGCGGCGCCACGCTCGCGTCGCTCGTCGGTGTCGGGGCGACGCTGGTGCGTACCGTCGCCTGGTTCGCCACGATCCCGCTCTGGTTCCTCGCCGCCTACCTGATCGTGGTGCCGCTGACCCCGGCGATGCTCGCCCTGCACCGGCGCTTCGGCCTGCTCGTGCCGGCGGCGCTGGCCGGGCTGGTCGTCGCCGGCGACGTGGGGCGGGCGCTGGGCCCGGCGGAGCTGGCGCTGCCGAACTACGTCCTCGGCTGGCTGGCCGTGCACCAGCTCGGCATCGCCTGGCGCGACGCCGACGCCGGGCGTCACGACGCCCACCCGGACGCGGCGGCCGGGCATCCGCCGCGCCCCGCGTCCGCGCGCGACCGGGCACGCGAACGTCGGCTGCCGCTGTCGCGGCGCGCGGGCGCGGCGGCGCTGCTGGGCGGCCTGGCCGCGACGGTGCTACTGACCACCGTCGGACCGTACCCGGTGAGCATGCTCAACGTCCCGGGCGAACGGCTGGACAACGCCGCCCCGCCCAGCCTGGCCCTGCTGACGCTGACCGTCGCCCAGTTCGGGCTGATCCTGCTGCTGCGCGACCCGGCGGAGCGCTGGCTGCGCCGCCCCCGCCCGTGGCAGGCGGTGATCGCGGTGAACGCCGTCGTGCTCACCGTCTTCCTCTGGCACCTCACCGCCGCGATCCTGCTGGTCGGCGCGCTGGACGCGGCCGGGCGGCTGCCGACCCCACCCCCGGGGTCGGCGGCCTGGCTGGCCTGGCGGGTGCCGTGGGTGCTGATGCTGACCGTGGTGCTGGCCGCCCTGGTCGCGGTCTTCGGCCCCGTCGAGGCCCGCACCGGCCGCGCCGGCCGCACCGGGCAGGGTCGGCCGGCCGGCGGCGGGACCGCGTCGGGCCGCGCGCCGGCCGGCGGCGGGTGGCGGGCCACCGTGCGCAGCGCGCTCGCCGCCGCCGGTTTCGCCGCCGTGGTGTACGCCCTGGTGGTCAACGCCCAGACGCCGAGGGCCGCGCCCGAGCCGCTGGGGCTGCCGGCGGCGGCGCTGGTGGCGTACCTGGCCGGGGCCGGCACCCTGCGCCTGCTCAGGTCTGGGTGGGGAAGCCGAGGTTGACCCCGCCGTGCCGGGGGTCCAACCAGCGGCTGGTGACCACCTTGCCCCGGGTGAAGAAGCGCACCCCGTCCTCGCCGTGCGCGTGCAGGTCGCCGAAGAGCGAGGCCTTCCAGCCGCCGAACGAGTAGTACGCCATCGGCACCGGGATCGGCACGTTGACACCGACCATGCCGACCTCCACCTCGTGCTGGTAGCGCCGGGCCGCGCCGCCGTCGTTGGTGAAGATCGCCGTGCCGTTGCCGTACGGGTTGGCGTTGACCAGCTCCACCGCCTCGTCGTACGAACCGACCCGCAGCACGCCGAGCACCGGGCCGAAGATCTCGTCGGTGTAGATCGACATGTCCGGGGTGACGCGGTCGAACAGGGTCGGGCCCAGCCAGAACCCGTTCGGGTCGCCGTCCGGCTCGACGTTCCGGCCGTCCACCACCGGCACCGCGCCGGCGGCCACCCCCGCCTCGACGTACGCGCGCACCCGGGCGGCGTGCGCGGCGGTGACCAGCGGGCCCATGTCGCAGCCGCGCCGGCCGTCGCCGGTGCGCAGCCGGCCCATCCGCTCGGCGATCCGGGCGACCAGGGCGTCGGCGACGGGCTCCACCGCGACCAGCGCCGAGATCGCCATGCACCGCTCCCCCGCCGAGCCGAACCCCGCGTTGACCGCCGCGTCGGCGGCCAGGTCCAGGTCGGCGTCGGGGAGCACCACCATGTGGTTCTTCGCCCCGCCCAACGCCTGCACCCGCTTGCCGGCGGCGGTGCCGCGCTGGTGGACGTGCCGGGCGACCGGGGTGGAGCCGACGAACGACACCGCCTTCACGCCCGGGTGGTCCAGCAGCGCGTCCACGGCCTCGGCGTCGCCGTTGACCACGTTGAGGACCCCGTCGGGCAGGCCGGCCTCGGCGAACCACTCCGCCAGCAGCAGCGCCGCGCCCGGGTCCTTCTCGCTCGGCTTGAGCACCACCGCGTTGCCGCAGGCCACCGCGATCGGCAGGAACCACAGCGGCACCATCGCCGGGAAGTTGAACGGGGAGATCACCGCGACGACGCCGAGCGGCTGCCGCAGGCTGTACGAGTCGACCTCGGTGGAGACGTTCTCACTGAACCCGCCGCGCAGCGCGGAGGGGATGCCGCAGGCGTACTCGATGATCTCCAGGCCGCGCTGCACCTCGCCGGCGGCGTCGGCGAGCACCTTGCCGTGCTCGGCGGTGATCACCTCGGCGAGCCGGTCCCGCCGCGCGTGCACCAACTCCCGGAAGGCGAACAGCACGGCCGTCCGCCTCGCCAGGGACGCGTCCCGCCAGGACCGGGCCGCGCGCCCGGCGGCCTCCACCGCAACCGCGACGTCCGCCGCCGAGGCCAGCTCCACCCGGGCCGTACGCCGACCGGTCGCCGGGTCGAAGACGTCCCCGTGCCGCCCGGACGAGCCGCTGAACGGCTTGCCGTCGACGAAGTGGCCGATGACGCCGACGCCGTGCTCCGCCGCGCTCACGCCGCCACCTCCGCCGCCACGCAGGAGCGGACCGCGTCGACCAGGATGGCCAGGCCCTCGCGGGCCTCGTCCTCGGTCAGGGTCAGTGGCGGGCCCATCCGCAGCACGTTGCCGTACAGGCCGCCCTTGCCGGTGAGCAGCCCGCCGGCCCGGCACGCCTCGAAGACCCGACCGGTCAGCGCCGGGTCCGGCTCGGCGGTGCCCGGCCGGACGAACTCGACGCCGAGCATCAGCCCCTTGCCGCGTACCTCCGCGACGCCGTCGAGACCGGCCACGGCGGCGCGCAGGCCGTCGGCGAGGATCGCGCCGGTGCGGGCCGCGTTGGCCTGGAGGTCGTGGTCGAGCAGGTAGTCGAGCACCGCGTTGCCGGCGGCGGTCGAGACCGGGTTGCCGCCGAAGGTGGAGAAGCTGATGCCCGGCACCGACTCCAGCACGTCCGCGCGGCCGACCACGCCGGCCAGGGCGAAGCCGTTGCCGATGCCCTTGGCGAAGGTGAGCAGGTCCGGGGTCACGCCGTGCGCCTGGTAGCCCCAGAAGTGCTCCCCGGTACGCCCCCAGCCGGTCTGCACCTCGTCGCAGACGAACAGGATGCCGTGGGAGTCGAGGACCTTCTTCCAGGCGGCGAAGAGCCCGTCCGGCGGGTGCACGAAGCCGCCCACGCCCTGGATCGGCTCGGCGATCAGGCAGGCCACGTCGCCGGCGGTCTGGGTGGCGAGCACCTCGTGCAGGTCCTCCACGGCCGCCTCGACCCGTTCGGCCTCGCCCAACCGGGCCAGCAGGCCGCGCAGCCGCTCGCCGGAGTGCAGCCAGGCCACCTGGAGCGGGTTGAGCGCGCTGGCCGACCAGCCCCGGTTGCCGGTCACGCCCATCGCCGCGTACGACCGGCCGTGGTAGCTGTTGCGCACGGCGAGGATCTGGTGCGAGCGGCGGTGGTTGGTGGCGGCCAGCAGCGCCGCCTCGTTCGCCTCGGTGCCCGAGTTGGTGAAGAAGACCCGCGCGTCGGGGATGCCGGAGAGCCGCGCGATCTTCTCGGCCAGCTCGACCTGCTGCCGGATCAGGTAGAGGGTGGAGCTGTGCACGATGCCGGTGCGCAACTGCCGCTCGACGGCCTCCCGGATCTCCGGGACGTCGTAGCCGATCATGTTGGTCAGCACGCCGCCGAAGAAGTCGAGGTAGGTGCGGCCCCGGGCGTCGGTGACCCGGCGGCCGGAGCCGGAGACCAGCTCGAGCGGCTCGTCGTAGTAGAGCGGCATCCAGGACGGGAGCACGGCCCGGTGCCGGGCCAGCAGGTCGTCGGTGGTCATCGTCGCACCCTCTCAGCGGCGTTCGCGGTAACCGCACGCTGCCACCAGCCGGCGGCGGGGACAAGGGCCGGCGGGTGGCGCGGCACCGGGGCCGCCCCGCACCGTCGCCCGGCGCACGACCGGCCCGGGCCGGTCGTGCGCCGCCGGCCCGGTCGTGCGCCGCCCGGGCACCCGGCCGCCGGTACGATCCGGCGGTGCGGACCGGTGAGGAAGCGCCGCGTGGGGCGCCGGCGCTGCCGACCGGCGCGGCGGGCACGAGCGTCGGGGCGATCGCGGCCGGCGTACGGGCCTGGCTGGGCTCGGGGCCGCTGCGCGACCTCGTCGGGCACTTCGGCGGCACGTGGCCGGACGGGGACGTGGCGGGAGTGCTGGCCGGCCTCGACGACTTCTCCGCCCGGCACTGGGACTTCCGGGGTGGCCGGGAGCGGCCGGACGCCCGGGAACCGGCCGTCGACGCGGCCACCGCGCGGCTGGTGCTCGCCACCGCCGACGCGCTCGGCATGGTGCGTCCGGCGGCGCCAGCCCGCTCGCGGTACGCCCACCTGGTCGTGCTCGGCGGGTTGGCGCACGCCTGTCAGCGCCGGGTCGCGTACGCGGCGCACCTGCTGCGCGGCGGCACCCGGGTCGGCGGCGAGGTGGCGGTGCTGGGCAGCTTCCGCCCGCTGTCGGACGCGGAGTGCCGGGCCCTGGAGGTGGCCGGCGTCCCGCCCTGCGAGACCGAGGTGGCGGCGCTGGACGCGGCGGTGCGGCGGGAGTTCGCGGTGACCGTCCCGGCCGAGGAGGACGGCCACGACGCCGACCACCCGCACCGCTCCTGGTCGTCGCGCACGTACCGGCCCGAGGGTGGCCCGCCGGTGCGCGTACTGGCCGCCCCGTCCGGCGATCCCGCGCGGCGCCGCGCGCACACCGCCGACACCCAGCGGTTCTGGGCCGAGCACGTCCGCCTGCGCGCGGGCGACACGGTGCTGATGGTGACCGCGCCGATCTACGTGCCGTTCCAGCACTGCGACGCGCTGCGCACCCTCGCCGTGCCGTACGGCTGCGCGATCGAGACCGTCGGCGTCGACCCGGCCCTGCCCGACCTGGCCGGGCTGCCCGAACCGGCGCTCACCCCGGGTCGCTACCTCCAGGAGATCCGCTCGGCCATCCGGTCCGTGCGGGCCCTGCACACGGCGCTGGGCGACGGCTGACCGGCGCACGGCCGGGGGCCGACGCACGACGATCGCCGCGCGCCGGCCCCGTGGGCCGCGCTCAGTTGACGTAGACGGGGGCGTTGCCCTTGCTGGCGTCCTGCACGGGCGAGTACGTCGCGGAGAAGTACGCCGTGCCGAAGCAGAGGCTGGGGCCGGAGAACTTGGTAAGCGTCTGGTTGGTGAAGGTGATCGAGTTGTTGGCGTTGGTCGCCGTGCCGGTCAGGCTGTTGGTGCTGGTCCGGTAGACGCAGGTGATCGCGCCGAGCAGCGAGTTCAGCACGACGGTGCTCTGGATCGGCGCCGTCGCCGTGCCGCTGATCTTGACCACGCCGGCGCTGGTGACCGAGGTGGCGTACGGCAGGTTCTGCACGGTCACGCTCTGCACCCCGGTGGTGCCGATGACGTTTGTGGTGCAGTTGGTGAAGGACTGGGCGGTCAGGCTCTCGGTGGCGGTGCCCGGGGCCGCCGGGTTGCTCAGCACCTTGGCGCTGAAGGTGGACGCGGCGCACTTCACGCCGGTGGTGCCCGAGGCGGAGGAGTAGAAGGTGGCGTTGGTGCCGGTCCTGAGGCTGGCCCGGATCACGTCGTTGACGGCGACGGCGGTGCCGCCCGGCGCCGGGTAGGTCAGCACGTTGTTGGCGAACGGTGCCGGGGTGGCGGAGCGCGGAGCGGCGGCGGAGCCCGGAGCGGCGGCGAGGCCGGTCAGCAGCACGAGGGCGGTGAGACCCACGCCGATTCGTCCGTACCTGAGCATGGTTCTTCCTTTCGGGGGACGGGGGGAGGTCGACTCGCGCGGGCGGGGGGTGCCCGCGTGGCGACCGGGGCCGTCGCGTCATGGACGGCGGTGGGGGGTGCCGGGCGGCCGTCGGGGCCGGACGGCGGTGGCGGTGGTGGTGCGGCGACGTCAGCGGGCAGGCCGGCGTGGCGCGCCGCGGCGCAGCGGCGTCACCTGCGTCTTTCCGGCCTTGGGAGGGCGCACCTGTTCCGCGATAATGGCAGCCATCGAGCCCTCCTTCGATGAGCCGACGGGTGACCATCCGGAAGATCACCCATGGTGACGGGATCCCAACTGAGCGTGCAGAAAGTTATAAACCCCGGAGGGTCGTAAAGTCAATGAATGGAGAGGCAGGCACGTTGACCACGCAGCGCCGCCCGCATCCGGCGCCCCTGCCGGGTGCGCGCCCCGGTCGCGACCCCGATCGCGCGATCAAACGTGGTCCGCGCCGGCTCTCCGCCGAGGCGGTGGCCGCCACCCAGCGCGACCGCCTCTTCGACGGGCTCGTGCGGGAGGTGGCGACGAAGGGCTACGACAACGCCCGGGTCACGGACATCTGCCACGCCGCCGGGGTGACCCGACCGGCCTTCTACGCCCTCTTCAGCGGCAAGGAGGACGCCTTCCTCGCCGCGTACCGGCACGGCGTCGCCGTGCTGTCGCAGCTCATGGAGAGCGCCTACCGGGAGGCCGGGCCGACGTGGTCGGACGCCGCCCGCGCCGCCCTGCGCACCCTGCTGGAGGTGCTGGCGAGCGTGCCCGCCTTCGCCCGGATGGCGCTCGTCGAGGTGGACGCGGCCGGCCCGGACGCCCGCCGGGAGCGCGACGCCCTGCTCGGCAGCTTCCGCCGGTTCTTCGCCGACGCCGGCCCCGGCCCGACGGTGGACGTGGACCGGGACGCGCTGGTGTCCACCGTGGTCGGCGGGATCCACGCCACCGTGCGCAGCCGGGTGGCCCAGGGCCGGGCGACGGAGCTGCCCCAGCTGCTGCCGGTGCTCACCTACGCGGCCACCGCGCCCTTCCTCGGCACCGACGACGCGGCCCGGGCGACGCGGCTGGCACGCCCGGCCGACGGCCCGGGCACGACCGCGCCGTGCGCGCCGGCCGGCGAGGCGGCCACCCTCTCCTGACGGCGACCCGGCCTCCCGGCCGGGCAGCCGACACCGCGCGGTCGGAAACCGCAGCGGTTTTTCACTTTGGCCGCATTTGGCAGATACCGCCTCAACCAGCCCCCACCGGCCGTTGACCCGGCATTTACTCGGCGGTAACTTCAGCCTGCGCAGAGCTTGAGCCGATTTCCCATTGTCGCCGATCAATCGATCTTCGAAAGGGAGCCCGCCATGTCGGAGCAGATCGCACCGATCGAACCCGATCCGCCGCGTAGTGGCGTGCGCTGGCGCCGGTTCGCCGTCACGCTGGGCACCGTCGTGGCGGGTGCCGCCGGCATGGTCGTGCTGACCGCCCAGGGCGTACTGGGCGCGCAGTTCGCCATCTCCGGCATGCCGTTCACCGTCACCGCCGACAAGCTCACCGGCACGGGGTTCGAGCAGTTCGCCACCATCGACCAGATGATTCCGGACAGCCCCAACCAGGGCGACACCGGCGGGCAGGTCCTGGTGATGGTGTCGGCGATCGACAAGGCCGAACTGACGAACCTCTGCCAGAGCATCAACCTGGGCGGCGTCTACCTGAAGATCACCGCCGGCGGCGCCGGCACGCCGGTCACCGCCCGCACCCTGGTCGTCGACGGCGACGAGGTCGCCGGCAACGCCTCGTTCAAGAACATCAACGTCGGGCAGGACGCCAGCACCCTCGACCAGGTGCCCGGGGTCAAAGGCAACCCCGGCGTCTTCGCCCAGCAGTCGGACACGGTGATCATCACCAACCTGCGGCAGAACAACTACGCCACCACGGCCGCCGTCTTCAACCTGCCCGACCTGCGCATGGCGTTCACCTCCGACGGATGCTGACGTGACCGCCGCGGGACACCACCCGGTGCCAGCCGCCCGCCGACCCGGCGGGCGCTGGCGCCGCTGGCGGCGGGGCCGCCCGTTCACCGCCGGGGTGCTGATCGCGCTCGGCGGCACGGAGATGCTCGTGACCCTGCGCGCGCCGCTCGGGGTGCTGCTGCACGTCGGGCCGCAGGGGCTGGCCGCGTACCTGGTGCCGGCCGTCCTGGTGCTCTGCGGGGTGCTGCTGGTCGCCACCCCGCAGCAGCGGGTCTTCTACGCCGTGCTCTCCCTGCTGCTCGGGCTGGTCTCCTGGCTGACCTCGAACCTGGGCGGCTTCCTGGTCGGGATGCTGCTGGCCCTCGTCGGCGGGGCACTCGCCTTCGCCTGGACGCCCGACAAGCGGCGCCAACCGGCCGGCGCCACCCGGGCGCCCGAAGCATCGGCCCCGCAGACCGGGGACCCGGAGGACGACCCGGACGACGACGAGCTGCTGCCGGGCCTGGGCACGACGCACCCGACGCCCGCCGACCGGGGCTGAGTCAGCCGGCGGTGTCGCGTACCGCCTGGGCGAAGACCTCGGAGCGGTGCTCGAAGTTGCGGAACCGCCCGTAGCTCGGCGCCGCCGGGGAGAGCAGGACCACCCCGTCGGCCGGGGTCACCTCGCGGGCCAGCCGGACAGCGTCGACCAGGTCGTCGACCACCTCGGTACGCACCTTCGGCAGGCCGGCGAGCGCCTCGACGATCCGGGGGCCGCTGTCGGGAATGCCGAGCACGGTCAGCTCGCGCTCCGCGAGGTGCTCGCGCAGCGGCGCGTAGTCCAGGCCCCGGTCGGTGCCACCGACGATCACCGTCAACGGCCGCCCCTCGTACGCGTCGATGGCGTGCATGGCCGCGTACGGGCTGGTGGCGAGGGTGTCGTCGACGAAGGTGAGGCCGGACGGGTCGGCGATCTCGGTGAGCCGGTGGGCCAGCCCCTGGAACTCGGCGACCGCCACGGCCAGCGTGTCCCGGCGATCCACCACGTCGACGCCGAGCGCGTCGAGCACCGCGAGGGCGACGCAGAGGTTGCCCTCGTTGTGCCGGCCGACCAGCGGCAGCACCGCACGCGGGAAGAGCGGCCGGTCGCCGAGGTGGAACCAGGGCGTGCCGTCGGCGCCGCCGGCCACGTGGGTGGTGTCCGGCAGGCCGGCGCGCACCGCCGCGCGGTCGCCCAGTTCGAGGGCGAGCCTCGGGTCGGCGCCGTTGACCACCACGGTCCGTGGCCCGTGCGCCAGCAGGTTGAGCTTGTCGCGGTAGTACTCGGCCTCGCCGCCGTGCGCGTCGAGGTGCTCGGGGAAGAGGGAGGTGACGACCGCCACCCGGGGCGAGTCGGTCAGGTCGCTGCACTGGTAGCTGGACAGCTCCAGCACGTACAGCTCCGCCTCCGGCAGGTCCAGCGTCGGCACGCCGATGTTGCCGCCGAACACGTTCGGCCGGTCCACGGCGGCGAGCAGGTGGCTGATCAGGCTGGAGGTGGTGCTCTTGCCCTTGCTGCCGGTGACGCCGACGGTGCGGGCGGCGTGGTCGGCCATCCACAGGGCGGTGCCCTGGGTGACGGTCGCCCCGCGCCGGCGCAGCTTCACCAGCCACGGGTGGGTCTGCGGCACGCCTGGCGAGCGGACCACCACGTCGGCGGCGGCCAGCCGGGCGAAGCCCTCCTCGCCGGTGACCAGCGGCGCCGCCTCGGCCAGCGGCCCCTCCCAGGGCAGGCTGAGGAAGTTGGCGCTGTCGTCGACGGCGACCAGGTCGGCCGGGCCGTGCGCGGCGATCGCGGTCACCGCGGCCCGGCCCTCCCGGCCGGCCCCCCAGACGGCGACGGTACGTCCGCGCAGGTCAGACAGGCGCACGGGCTCTCCTCAGGGGGTGTTGTCGGGCGTGGCAGGGGCGGGGTCCGGCGCAGCCGGACACGGCCGGACGAACCAGGGCCTAGTATGGCGTGTGCCCAACGAGCAGCTCCGGCGGATGGACGCCTTCACCTTCCCGTCCTACTCGATCGACCTCTCCACCGGGGAGGTGTTGTTCGATTACGCCCTCACCGGCCCCGACGGCGAGCAGCGGTTCACCGAGGTGGTCACCCTTCCCCTGCCGGACGCGCCGCCCTCGGACGAGACCGTGGCGACCCTGGGCCGGGTGCTGGAGCTGTTGCACGTGGTCGCCGGCGTCAGCTACTACAAGGTCGCCGCGCCGCCGCGCCTGGTGCTGCCGGCGCCGCTGGGCACGGCCGCCGCCGAGCTGGTCACCGCCGTCTACACCAAGGGCCTCGCGGAGTACGCGTACCGCAACCAGCTGCCGCACGTGCTCGAGCTGCGCCCGGAGGTGCCGCCCGGCACGGTCTCCCCGCCCCGGGAGTACGACGACTCCGACCGGCGTCCGCTCTCGGCTGTCGGCGGCGGCAAGGACTCCATCGTCAGCCTGGAGGCCCTGCGCCGGGCGGGCCTCGACCCGGTGCCCTTCTCGGTCAACCCGAACCACGTGATCGTCGCGGTGAACGAGGCGTCCGGGCTCGCCCCGCTCGCCGCCCGGCGGCGCATCGACCCGGTGCTGTTCGAGCTCAACGCCGCCGGGGCCCGCAACGGCCACATCCCGGTCACCGCGATCAACTCGCTGATCGCCGTCGCCACTGCGGTGCTGCACGGCCTGGGCCCGGTGGTGATGTCCAACGAGCGCTCGGCGTCGGACCCGAACCTGGTCTGGAACGGCCACGAGATCAACCACCAGTGGTCCAAGGGCGTGGAGGCGGAGGGGCTGCTCCGGGCCGCACTGGCCGCGCACGCCGGGCTCACCGAGCCCTACTTCTCGCTGCTGCGCTCGCTCTCGGAGCTGCACATCGCCCGGTCGTTCGCCGAGATCGACCGCTACGACGACGTGGTGACGAGCTGCAACGCCGCGTTCAAGCTGCGCGACGCCAGCGAGCGCTGGTGCCGCGACTGCCCGAAGTGCCGGTTCGTCTTCCTGGCCATGGCGCCGTTCATGCCCCGCGAGCGGGTCACCCACATCTTCGGCGGCGACCTGCTCGCCGACCCCTCGCAGATCCCCGGCTACCGGGAGCTGCTGGGCGTGGACGGGCACAAGCCGTTCGAGTGCGTCGGCGAGGTGGAGGAGTCCGTGGTGGCCCTGAGCCTGCTGGCCGAGCAGGACCAGTGGCGCGACGCCCCGGTGGTCCGCGCCCTGGTCGACGCGGTCCCGGCCACGGCCTGGTCGACGGCGGCCACCTCGGACGTCTTCACCCCGGGCGGCCCGAACCACATCCCCCCGCCCTACGCCAAGGCCCTCGCTGCGCTGACCTGACGCTGACGGGGGTGTTGGGTCAGCGGGGCGATGCGGGGTGGGTGCGGATGGCGTCGAGGGCCAGCAGGGCCACGTGCAGGGAGAGGCAGGCCTCGACCGAGTCGAGGTCCACGTCCAGGACGCGGCGGATCCGGGCCAGCCGCTCGTAGAAGGCCGGTCGGGACAGGTGTGCCGCCCCGGCCGCCGCCGACTTGTTGCGGCCCTGCTCCAGGTACGCCCGCAGGGTGCCCAGCAGCTGCTCCCGCGGGTGCTGCGCGTCGTGGGTCAGCAGTGCGCCGAGTTCCCGCTCGACGAACGTCTGCAACCGGGGCTCGTCGCGCAGCAGGTGCAGCAGCCCCGCCAGCCCGACGTGCGGTAGCCGGAAGACCGGCAGGTCCCGCCGGTCCCGCCGGGCGGCGTCGGCGATCTGCCGGGCCTCGACCAGCGACCGGCGCGCCTCCCGCAGGCTGGGCACGCCGGAACCGGCCGCGACGAGCAGTCCGCCGCCCGCCGGCCGGGCCACGCCGTTCGTCCGCCCGTTGGACCGGGCCGGTCCGTCACCACGGACGGGGGCGTCCGGGCGGGTGCGGTGCAGCGCGGCGGCGAACGCGGCCAGCGACCGCTCCTCGGCCGCCGGCTCCGGCAGGGCGAGCAGCACGCCGACGGCGTGGTCGTCGACGGCGCTGGACAGCCCGGTCAGCTTCGCCTCGTGCAACGCCTGCCCGACCGCCTCGGCGAGATCACGCAGCCGAGCAGGGCCGGCCTCCGGACCGCCCGGCTGCCCCTGGTCCGGGGCCGGGCCGCCCTCCCCCGCCGGGTCGTCGGCCCGGTGCCGGACCACCACCCCGACCAGGTGCCGGCGCTCCAGCAGCACGCCGAGCGCCCGGGCCCGCAGGGCGACCTCGTCCACCGGCAGCGAGTGGTCGAGCAGGGCGGTGAGCAGCGTACGGTGGATCTGCCGCTCCAGGCCCTCGGCGTCGCGCCGGATCAGCCGGCCCAGGGCCAGCGTCGAGGCGGCCCGCTCGACGAGGATGGTCAGCCGGGTGGGCGGGACCACGGGCGGCGCGGCGACGCCGACGGGCGCTCCGCCCTCCTCGGCGGGGTCGAACACGCGCCGGCCCGCCGCCAGGTCGCCCCCGCCGGGCCAGCGCAGCAGCAGCCGCCCCCAGTCCTGCCCCCGGGCGCCGACCGTGGTCACCAGCCACCCGTTGTCGCCGTCGTACGCGGTCCGCCCCGCCGGCCGGATCCGCCGCGAGTGCTGCTCCCAGCAGTCCAGCAGCAGCTCGGCGCTCTCCCCCGCCGGGTCGTACGCGAGCACCTGCCGGGAGAGGTTCTCCAGCACCACCGGGCAGCCGGAGAGGTCGGCGGCCTGCCGTACCACCTCGCCGGGGCCGGCGCCCTCCACCGACAGCTCCGTGAAGCGCTGGTGGATCTCCTCCGTCGCCCGCAGCTCGGTCAGCTGGGCGTCCACGATCAGCGCGTGCACCGCCTCGGTGATCCGGACGAACGGGGTGGCCCGCCGCAGCTCGACCAGGGGCAGGCCGCGCCGCTCGGCGGCGGCGGCCATCACCCGGGGCACCCCGCTGACGTACCGACGACCCAGCTCGACGACCAGGCCGGAGACGCCCACGTCCGCCAGGTCGCCGATGAAGGCGCGCAGCCCGGCGTCGTCGGCGGGCAGCCCGATCCCGGTGGTGAGCACCAGCTCGCCGCCGCCGAGCAGCGGGGCGATGTCGGGCACCTCGGTCACGTGCACCCAGCGCACCGGGCGGTCGAGACCGGCCTCCCCGGCGACCAGGCGCGGAGCGCCGTGGCGGACCGGGTCCAGCGCGAGGACCTCACGGACGGTAGGGAACACGGGCGACACGCTACCGTCCGTGACATAGATTCCGCACGGGCAGCCGCCCCGTCCCGGGTTCATGCCGCCAAGTGCGTACAAGCGGTGCGACAACCGCTGCCGGGACCCGGCCGGAAGATGGGCGTTATCGCGGGAGCCGAACAGCCCACCTGGGCCCGCGGGGGTCAGTCGGTCGGCCGTGTCAGCTACGGGTCACGATGCCGGGTGCTCGACCTGTGCGCGCACCTGCGTAAATAGCCTGCTCGGATTGTCGGCCGGCTTGAAGCCTCCGAAGTGAATCACGCCAATGACGTACGGGGAGGCCCACCCGCAGACTTCGACGCGGATGCCGGCGTTCTTGCTGGTGCCGCAGCGTGCTGTGCCGCCCAGCGGTCCCGGCGCGACCGGCTTCACGTCGACGACCGCCGTCAGCGCGCCGAACACGGCGTCGAGCGTCGTTTCCGGTGCGACAACAGTGCCGGAGACCCCGCTGACAAGCACGAACCGGCTGTCGTCGGGTCGATGAACCCCGAGCTCCGCTGAATGCTTCTCCTTCCCCGCTGCGTAGGCGGTACCCACCGCGCTGGTCGGCTCACCCTGGAGAAGTCTCTTGAAGCCGCCGATGTTCTGCTTGGTCATGTCGTGCAGTCGTCGGTCGATCGATTCGTTCCAGCCGTCGAGCAGCGTCTCAGGCGCGTCGAGTCGTATCGAAACGGTATTGGGGCTGCTGCTGGGCGAGTGGCCGGCGGCAGGCCGTAACTCAGCGGTGTCCGTCGGCCGCGTGCATCCAGCCGCTAGCAGGACCGCCAGGACCAGTGCGTTGGCCTTCGCGGCGCGAAGGGCGCCACCCGTAGGCGTTGTCGTCATGCTCCACGCTTCCTCTCGAGGCCGGCGGCGCACGATATCGCGACGGGCCTGCGTCGCAGCAGGCTGGCCACCGCTGCGATGCCGCCCGAGTGTGTCGGGTAAGCGAATGCCTACTTCAGCCAGGTCTTGGCCCAGTGGGGTGATCGCTACAGCATCCAGTCCGATCCTTACCAGATCCTTGTGATGTCACGTCAGTCCCGGGCCCGCGCCCAGTCGAGGAAGCGTTCCCTCAGAGGGTGGTTCGGTAGCCTTTGCCCATTGTGGGCTTGGCTCAGTGTGTGAATGCGAGCGATGGTCGTAACCGGTGAGGTCTCCATCGCGTTGGG